>JBGPGF010000096.1:0-11498 GCA_041483755.1 Terriglobia bacterium
CTGTCGAATCAACAGTCGCTTGGCCAGCGAGGCCCGGAGGAAGCGGAAATCGCGTCCGTAACTCCCGCAGAATGAACAGATGCAGACAAGGAGTCCGCAAGTCGTGTGGAATGAACAGATGCACAAGACCATGGGGGTAGGGGCGTGCTGCCTGCGTCCCGGACGGTGTTGCGGGAAGGGGTACATCTCCACGCCATGTCACTTCCCCTCCCGCTCCCGCGTCTAATCGGGGTACGCTGGACGACCCCGCACGCGGCAGGGCCAAAGCTCGTAGCGGGCTATGTCTTCCACGAGTCACGAATTACGGATCACGAGTCACGCCCATGAAAATCGGAATCACTTGCTACCCCACCTACGGCGGCTCCGGCGTCGTCGCCACCGAGCTAGGCATCGAGCTCGCCGCGCGCGGCCATGAAGTCCATTTCATCAGCTACGCCCCGCCGATCCGCATGGAGCCCGACGGCGAACGCATCTATTTCCACGAGGTCGAGGTCGCCAACTACCCGCTCTTCGACCATCCCCCGTACGCACTGGCGCTCGCCACCAAGATGCTCGAAGTCTTCGAGTCCGTCGCGCTCGACCTTCTCCACGTGCACTACGCGATTCCGCACTCGGTAAGCGCCATGCTCGCGCGCTCGATGGCCGCGCCGCGCCGCTTGCCTTTTATCACCACGCTACATGGCACGGACATCACTCTGGTCGGCAGCAACCGCAGCTATCTCCCCATCACGCGTTTTTCAATCGAGCAGTCCGACGGCATCACTTCCATCTCGAACTATCTCCAGCAGCGCACCGTGCGCGAATTCGACATCAAGCGCCCCATCGAAGTCATCCCCAACTTCGTCAATTGCGACCTCTATACGCGCGCGGCCGCCGACGCCGAGCTGCGCGCGGAATGGGCGCCGGGCGGCGAGCCTATCCTCATGCACCTCTCGAATTTCCGCCCCGTCAAGCGCATCTCCGATTGCATCGAAATCTTCGCCCTGGTTCGCGAGAAAATGCCCGCGAAACTCGTCCTCGTCGGCGACGGACCCGACCGCGGCCCCGCCGAATTCCTGGTGCGCAAGAAGTGCCTTTCCAAGGACGTCTTTTTTCTGGGTAAACAGGACCAGGTTTACCAAAAACTTGCTTGCGCCGACCTTTTTCTGCTGCCCTCGGAGTTGGAATCGTTCGGCCTCGCCGCGCTGGAGGCTATGGCCTGCGAGGTTCCCATCGTGGCCACAAACGTTGGCGGCCTTCCCGAAGTGGTCGAGCACGGCATGGATGGATTTCTGGTGGAGCCGCATGATGTGAGGGAAGCAGCCCGCTACGCCCTGGAAATTCTACGCCGCGCGGATCGCGGCCGCGAAATGGGCCAGCGCGCCCGTGTCAACGCCCGCAAAAAATTCTGCGCCAACGACGTCATCCCGCAGTACGAAGCCTACTACCGCCGCATCCTCGCCGAATCCTGAGACACTTTGCTCACATCCGCCTCCGCCAGTTCCTTGAAGTGGCGGAACACGCGCCCATCGATTTGATGCACAATCGCGTACGCCCTCCGGCTGACCGTTCCATCGCACCGCCACAAATCCACAAACTTGAATGGCATTGGCAGTCTCCCTTACGCGCGCAAGCCGCGCATTACCGCAACGAACAGATATACGACACTCAGACACGCGAAAAGCAGGTTCAGGAGGATATGACCCGCGACGAATCCGCGTCCCTTTGGCCAGTCCTCGTGCGCGTAATATGCGAAGTCCACGACAATGCGGAGCAACCAGTAGAGTCCGATAAATGCACAGAGCACCAGGGCTGCCCTGTCTCCGCGCAGCATTTCGTCATGAAGAAGAAGCGTCATCACGCCAAATGCGGCGATGGTGTACACCGTGAATCCGCCGTGGACCCACATCAGCTTGCGATTGAAGGATGTCAGCTTCGCAAGGTCTTCGTGCCAACGCAAACGGGACGGTACCTGAGCGCTGGCGATCAGCACACAGAAGTGCCCCACTCCGGCAAGCCACAGCGCCAAGCTCAGCAATCCTTCGAACGTTTGCGGCATTATGGCATCCCCCTCATCGCGCACCAATTGCGTGCAAGAAAGGCAGGATCACGCGGGTCACAAACGGCGGATGAAACAACCAGAAGACTGGGCCCGCCGTGAAGAGTGCCATCCAGCACCAGCCGACGATTCCCTTCCCAAGGCCGATTCGCCGGCCAAACGTAGACCGTTCCGCGAGAACACCGGCGCCCTGCAGCAAGAAATAACCGGTTGGCAGTCCATAGCCTCCGCGCGCCGGAAACGAGATCACCAAGTCATGAATCAGGCCCGAGACGAGGAATGCGGCCATCGTGGCCGCAGGAGCGCCGAGAATTCCCTCCACCGGTCTGAAGACCCACGCGTGCGAAAGCTGTCGAAAGCCCAGATTCCACCGCCTCCCCCAGAGTTCGCCGAGGGAGTGCGACTTCAACGGCTGGCGCATGATGGGTTCCGCGGCAATACCCGCGCGCCGCCACGCCAGCGACAGCAAATGAAACGCGCCGAAGTGCAAGACAAAGATCAGTCCGAGCATTCCCACCCAACCGGCGAACAAGAGATGATCGATTGGCACAATGCGCACTCCGAGCCAAAGTATGCATGCTCCCCCCGCCGTCTTGGCCGCCGCGCTGAACCACTCCTTGGCTGCGGGGCGGGGCGGATGGATCGCATCGCTAAGGAATTCCACCGGATTCATTCCCGGCCAGAGAAACAAGTAGGCAAGATTGCGTCCCCAACGCCGCTGACTTTCGGTTTGCCGCACCGTCCACCAGGACTGCCACTTACAACCGGCGAAAATCCCTCCAGCAAGCAACCACATGAATTCCCACGGGGCGTACCATTGCTGTAATGTGATGGCGCTCGTAGAAAGCACGAACAGCGGCAGCCAACCAACCCACCCCAAGCGCCTACTTGGGGGCCTGCGAATCGGTTTTTCCGAGACTATTTCGCTCATGGATTCGATGGTGCTCACGCTTCGCATCGCGCACCCTCACTAGACCGGACCAAGCGCGGCGGCGGCGTAGGTCAAAGAAAGGGCTGCGGCGGCGGTGGTCATGACTACATCGCCGAGACGATTGGCGCGGCGGAGCGCCGGGTCATAGTAGAAAAGCTGAACGGGGACGCGGCAGAGCCAGAAGAGGCTCATCGCGGCGGCGAGGAAGCGGCCGAGGCCGCGGCCATTGACCAGTTCGGAGGTGAAGCCGAATGTGATGGCTACAAACAGGAGCAGGACGCCGACGATGTAAACGGAATGCACGACGAAGACCTGGCGGATGATGGGGCTTACCCGCGAAAGATTCTCACGGTAGGACAACTTCTTGGGAAGAATGAAATTGGCGGCAGCAATCGCCAGTTGAACGAAGCCTGCCGCCCACAGACACAATAGAAGGACGCGCATGACGATCTCCTTTCGCGGTTTACGCTCGCGGCTCAGCGTGCTCCGCTGCACATTGAGTTGCTGCGCACTTGCGGTTATTCGCGATCCAGCGATAGCCGGAGCGCAGCCGCTCCATCACGCCGGGAATCATGGCGAGCCAAACCAGCGGGCGCGCCCACCAGATTTCACGCGCTAGCTCGACCGCGGCATCCGCGCCGCCATATTGTTTGCCGGTATCGAGCAACAGGCGCATTTCGAACAGCAACTCTTCTTGCGAGAGACCGAGCAGGGCGCCAACGCGCGGGTCCTGCAACGGAGCCAGCGCCAGGCCGCGGCGCTCGAGGATGGGCGAGAGCCAGCGGGCGATGCGAGTGCAGAAGGCGCAATCGGCGTCGAAGAAGAGCCAGCCGCGGGCGTGGCGGCCTTTTGTGTCGGTAAATTCATTGGCGAGTGAAATCATGGTCTTCAATCCAAGATGCCGGCGGGGACGCCGGCGCTACAAATCACCCTGCCGCCTTCGTCTTGTCTTTTCCAAAGAGGGTGATGACCTTGCCGCGCAGTTTCACGACGCCTTTCAGCGCGCCCGTGGGCATGCGCAAAACCTCTTCGAACAAGCCGGTCATGGCCGTGAGGAACTCGAGCATGGTTTCGAGGCGCTCCTGGGTGTAGGCATCGCCCTTGCCAGCGGCTTTGGCCTCTTCGGCGCACTCGCGGACCACACGCAGGGTCGGGTCAATTTCACGGCGCTTGCGCTCCACGGCGACGATGCGGAAAATTTCCCAAACATCCTTGATGGATTCGAAATGGTCGCGGCGGTCGCCCAGAACGTGCACGACGCGCACGATTCCCCAGCCTTGGAGTTCGCGGAGGCTGGTGCTGACGTTCGAACGGGCGACCGAGAGGGTCTGTGAAATCTCGTCGGCAGCGATAGGGCGCGGGGAGAGAAACAGCAGGGCATGCACCTGGGCCACGGTGCGGTTGATGCCCCAGCGGGTGCCCATCTCGCCCCAGTGGAGGATGAATTTCTGGGCGGTGGGGGAAAGCAGCGACTTGTGAGTTTCAGTCATTTCTGTCACTACAGAATGTACTGTAATGACTGGTTGTTGTCAAGCCTTTTTTTTTCGTCCCTGTCCCACTGCCGGCCTAGCCCGGGTTTCTCACAAGGGCGCGAGGAGAGGGGCGGGAAAGAGTGCACAGAATGAATTCATCGCGCAAAGACCGCGCGATGGGGCGGCGGTCTGTGCTACCAGGGCTCAGTGCCTGGCAGTTTTGGAGACGGAGGGCATGGGCGCGAGGAGTTCGGGCATTTCGATCTTGATGAGCGTGCCTTCGCCCGGGCGGCTGCGGATGTACATGTGAAAGGCGTCGCCATAGAGGACGTGGAGGCGCTCGCGCACGTTGCTGAGGCCGATGCCCTCGACGTAGATCTGCGGCATTTTCTCGTCGGCAATTCCCACGCCGTTGTCCTCAATTTCAATCGTCAAACGGCCGCCGCCGTTTTTCGTGCGCAACTGAATCTTGCCGCCTTCGAGCTTGGGCGCCAGGCCGTGCTTCAGACAGTTTTCAACGATGGGCTGGAGAAGCATGCTGGGGACGAAAGCATCAAGCGTTTGCTCGTCAATGTCCTTGGCGATTTCGAGGTTATCGCGGCCGAAGCGGGCGACTTCGATGTCCAGATAATCGTCAATGAATTCGATCTCTTCGCGGAGGGGCACAAACGTTTCGTGTTTGCGGAGCAGCCGGCGGAGGATGTTGCTCAGCTTGAGGACGACGATGCGCGCCATGTCCGGATCGAAGCGGATCAGTGCGGAAACGGTATTCAGGGTATTGAAGAGGAAGTGCGGATTGATTTGGCTGGAGAGGGCGTCCATGCGCGCCTTGAGGAGCAACTGCTGGTGGCGCTCGAGGTTCATCTCCGTGCGCGTGTTGTTCCAGATTTTCAGGGCGGCGGCGACGGCCATCACCGTGGCCAGCACGGACAGGCCCAGCCACCAGTCGCGACGCGCATCAATGGCAAACAGCCACGACGGCTTGGTGGCGCGAACGAGCGCGACGCGCCCCAGCTCCAGCCCCACGCAGGCAAACAGCGGCAGCAACTCCCAGGAAATCTCCGCCTTGCGCAGCAATCGCACCATCGCGCGGGGAATGCTCAGAAATGTGAATGGTCCGAAGTTCCAGATGTCTTCCTTGTTGGGAATGAACTGGCGGATCAAACCTCCGAGCAACCCCGCCGCGGAGGCCGCCGGCATCGCCAGCCACTCGTGACCCATCAGGGCGGGAATGGTGACGATCGCGCCGCCGATGGGCCCGACGACGCGCCCGCCCAGCAGGCCGAGCAGGAAAGCACCTTCGAGCGACAAATCCGCGAAGTGATAAGGAAACCCCGTAAGCCGCAGGACCACGCCGAAGATGAGCGGCGGGGTCATGAAGAGCATCATCTTTAGCTTTTGATCGGAGTCTCGTTCCTCGGTGAACAAGACTTTGCGGAATGCTGTCCAGCGCGCGAGCAGAGCGGCAATGGACGACGCCACGCCCACTTTTAGAAGCAGCGCGAACAAGAGGTCTTTGATGGAGCTCAGCGTTTCCATGGCATCCAAGCGCTCACGCTAGCGAATCATCACGCCGATGTAAAGCGCGTGTCCTTCGAGATTTCACACACCTGGGCCGGCGGCGGCCACGGATTGTTCTCCGCCCCTGCTATACTACGCGATTGCGATGCGCGCAAAATCAAATCCGGAAAAACGTGCGAAGAAACGGGTTGCCCGAGCGCCCACGGCGACCAGGGTGAAGTTGGTTGCTCGCGCTACGCTCCCCACGCGCTTCGGCCGCTTTACGATTTACGGGTGCAAGGGCCGCGGCGCAAAGGAAGAGGCCATTGCGTTGGTGCGTGGGGCGCTGCGCGCGCGCGGGCAGGTTCCATTGGTGCGTGTGCATTCACAGTGCCTGACCGGCGATGTGCTGAGCTCGCTGCGGTGCGACTGCCGGGCGCAGCTCGAATTGTCGCTCGAGAAGATCGGCCGCGCCCGTTCCGGCGTCCTCATCTATTTGCCGCAGGAAGGCCGCGGCATCGGGCTGATGAACAAGCTGCGCGCTTACGAGCTCCAGGACCGGGGCATGGACACGGTCGAGGCGAATGAATCGCTTGGCTTCGACGCCGACGCGCGCGAGTATCGTTTTTCGGCGGAGATATTGAAAAAGCTCGGGGCGACGCGGATTCGATTGCTCTCGAACAATCCAGAGAAGGTCAGCCAGCTTGAGGAAGCAGGCATTTGCATCCTGGAACGCGTACCGTGCCAGCCGCGCGTGTCGAAAACCTCGCGCGCCTATCTCAAGACGAAGAAGACGAAACTGGGCCATCTCCTCGAAGGCTTATGAATCTGCGCGCGGTCCGAAGCAGAAGGGCTATGGCCAAGCTCAGCCGCCGCCGACGAACTGAACGATTTCGTAACGGTCCCCGGCCTCGACCAGCGCTTTGCTCCAGCCCGCCCGCGGCAGAACCTCCAGATTTCTCTCAATCGCCACGCGCCCGGCGTCAAGGCCGAGTTCCCGCAAGAGATCCAGAACGGTGGCGCCAGAAGCAGCCTGGCGGCTTTCACCATTTACGACAATCGAGGCCGCTGTTGTCATCGCGCACCTGCCGGGGAAGGCACCTTGGGCTTGGCCTTTAATTGAAACTTCAGGTGCGCGTTCTCAATTCCCTGGCGAGCCTCGACGACCAGCGCAGCGTCTCCGCCCGCGAGCCGTGGCATCTCGAAGGCGACGAGAGCGCGCCCGTCCGCGCCCGTCTCCGCAGTGGTTTCGAATGGCGAAGCTGCTCCCTCGATGCGCGCCGCCACACGGGCCCCGGCCACGATTTTCCCTGCGCCCTTTTCGCGTACAGCCACTTCCAAATGCGCCCTGTTTCCTTCCAGCCAGCTTCGCGGATTTAGGAGCTCGACCTCAATCTCACGCCGCACCAAGGCCGGCTTCTCCGCAGGTGGAGACTGCGAAACACGAGCGCCCCCAGCCGCTGCCAGCCGCAGCGCGCCCGAGCGAATCTCCTCCACAACGGCAAAGTGCTGGGCGTCCAAGCGCCCCCCAAGCGTCTTCTCGTTTTCGGGAGAGAGTGGCAGCAAATCCTGGTAGCTATGCGTCCGCCGGTGCAGGACCTGCCCCTTGAAATACACGGTGGTGTCAACGAAGGGGTGCTCCGCGCCCCGATCCTCCGTCTGCACGTGGTAGGTCGTGTTGTGGAACGTCGCGTTGGTATTGTGACCGAAAGCCATGCAGAGACTCGTACGGCGCCATCCCGGCGGAACGTTTTCGCGAAATAGCCGCGCGCGATTGACCGCCTAGCGCCCAGAAGCTATTATACCTCTTCGCCCATGAGCGCTCCGCAACTTCAAGCCTACGTTCCCCTTTTCCTATACCTGAGCCTGGCGGTCGTTCTTTCGGTGGTGTTGGTGACGCTGTCGCTCCTGGTGGGCTGGCGGCGGCCCAGCCGCGCCAAGCAGCTTCCGTACGAATGCGGTATGGAGCCCACCGGGGACGCGCGCCATCCTTTTTCGGTGAAATTTTATCTGGTGGCGATGGTCTTCATCCTCTTCGATGTCGAGGCCATCTTCCTGTATCCTTGGGCCTACGTGTTCCGCGACTTGCTGCGGGAGTCGCATTGGTTCGGCTTCGCGGAAATGGTCCTGTACATCGCCATTCTGCTGGCCGGTTACATCTATCTCTGGAAGAAGGGCGCCCTCGACTGGAATCGCTGAGCCGGCCCCACCCGGGAACGAAACTGTGACGGAGATTGCAGGGCAAGACACTACTCTTGTAACTGGACGGCTGCGCGAGTGGAACGCGGCGGCCGTGGAGAGCGTGAGCGAATTTCGGGGCGAAATCACGATCGTTGTACCGCCCTCCTTGTTGCGCGCCGCGCTGGCCTTCTGCCGCGGGGATGCCGCGCTGCAGTTCAATCTGCTTTCCGACATTGTTTGCGTGGACCACTTCCCGATCGAACCGCGGTTCGAAGTGAACTATCACCTGACGTCCATCCCGCGGCGCGACAAGCTGCGGATTCGCGCGCGCATTTCTGGCGATGACCCGGTTCTCGACTCCGCCACTTCGGTGTGGCCCGGGGCCAATTGGATGGAACGAGAAGTCTTTGACCTTTTCGGCGTGCGTTTTGCGGGGCACCCGGATCTGCGCCGAATTCTCCTCCCCGATGATTGGCAGGGCCATCCGCTGCGCAAAGATTATCCGGTCGAGGGGTACCGCTGAGACATGACCACGGTTGAAACGGCGACCGGCGCGGCACAGACGATGGTCCTCAACATGGGGCCGCAGCACCCGTCCACGCACGGCGTGCTGCGCATTCTGCTGGAGCTGGACGGCGAAATCGTGGTCAAGGCCGTTCCCGATCTCGGGTATCTCCACACAGGCATCGAAAAAAGCTGCGAATCGAAAACCTACTCCCAGGCGATCACGCTCACGGATCGCATGGACTACCTTGCTCCGCTTTCGAACAATCTGGCGTATTGCCTGGCCGTGGAGAAACTCCTGGGACTGGAAGTTCCCAAGCGCGCGCAATATATCCGGGTTTTGTTGACCGAGCTGACGCGCATCGGTTCGCACCTGGTCTGGCTGGGGACGCATGCGATTGACCTGGGGGCGATGTCGGTTTTTCTGTATTGCTTCCGCGAACGCGAAGAGATTCTGAACATTTTCGAATTGGTTTCCGGCCAGCGGATGATGACCAGCTATTTCCGCATCGGCGGCCTGGCGCTGGATCCGCCAGGGGGCTGGCTGGGTCACGTGGAGCGCGTGATCAAGGCGCTGCCCGGCCGCATTGATGAGTACGAGACTTTGCTCACGCAAAACCGCATCTGGATTTCGCGCACCAAGGGCATCGGCTACATCTCCGGCGAGGACGCCATCGCCCTGAGCATGACGGGGCCGACGCTGCGGGCCGCGGGCGTTGGTTACGACAACCGCAAGCATTTTCCGTATTCGAGTTACGAGGAATTCGAATTCGAAGTGCCGACGCGCAGCGATTCGGACTGTTACGCGCGTTACCTGATCCGCATCGCGGAAATGCGCGAAAGCGTCAAGATCGTGCGCCAGGCGATGGGCAAGATTCCCGCCGAAGGCCCCATCCGGGCCGATGCGCCCGGCATCATCCCACCGCAGCGGGAAAAAATGAAAACGGAGATGGAAGCGCTCATCTACCATTTCAAGATTTTCACGGAAGGGTTTTCGCCGCCACCGGGGGAAGCCTACGTCACGATTGAATCGCCACGCGGGGAGCTGGGGGCGTTCATCGCCAGTGACGGTTCGCCGAAGCCCCTGCGCGCACATTTCCGTTCGCCATCGTTTGTGAATCTTCAGGCGCTGCCCAAGCTGATCATGGGGCGCCCGATCGCCGACGTGATCGCCTGCATCGGCACGATTGATATCGTGCTTGGAGAAGTGGACCGGTAAGGAGCAAGAGACAAGGGCTGCAAGCCCAAGCATGCAACTTTCGCCCCAGCTCGCGAAACGATTCGAGACGCTTGAAACCCGCTATCCCGTGAAGCGGTCGGCGCTCGTTCCCATGCTGCTGTACGCGCAGGATGAGCAGGGCTACATCACCGACGAAATGATCGGGGAGATCGCGCGCCGCCTGGACCTCAACAACGTTCAGGTTGAGGAGACGCTGGCATACTACTCGATGCTGCGGCGCAAACCCGCGGGCAAGTATCACGTGCAGATTTGCACCAACATTTCGTGCATGCTGCGCGGCGGCTACGCGATCCTCGAGCACGCCAAGCGACGCCTGGAAATCGGCCACAAGGAAGTCACCAAAGACGGCGTTTTCTCCCTCGAAGAGGTTGAATGCCTCGGCGCCTGCACCGGGGCGCCCTGCATGCAGGTCAACTATGACTTCCATGAAAAGCTCTCGCCTCATTCTTTCGATCGCGTGATCGAAGAGCTGGACGCCGGGCGCACGCCCGCGCCGGTGGCGGTGATTTCCGGCGCGTTGCACCAGCGCCACAAACTGGAAACGCCGCTGATCAGCAAGCGCTGGGGCATCCCTAATTCACACAAGATTTCGGTGTACAAACAGCACGAGGGCTATGTGGCGCTCGAAAAGGCGCTCAAAGAAATGACGCCGGCGGCAATCATCGAGGAAGTGAAGAAGTCCAATCTCCGCGGGCGCGGCGGAGCGGGATTCCCCGCAGGAATGAAGTGGAGCTTTGTTCCCAAGGATTCGCCGAAACCGAAATACGTGATTTGCAATGCCGACGAGAGCGAGCCGGGCACGTGCAAGGATCGCCCGCTGATGGAAATGGACCCGCACCAGATGATCGAAGGCATAACGATTGCGGGCCGCGCCATCGGCTCGAAGCAGGGATTCATTTACATTCGCGGAGAATATCGCTATGTCCTCGACATCGTGGAGGGCGCCCTCGAGGAGGCCCACGCCAACGGTTACTTGGGAAAGAACATTCTGGATTCCGGCTTCGACTTTGATTTGGTGACACACACGGGCGCGGGCGCGTACGAATGTGGCGAAGAGTCGGCGCTGATGGAATCGCTCGAAGGGAAGCGCGGCTACCCGCGCATCAAGCCGCCCTTCCCCGCCGTCGTCGGTCTCTATGGTTGCCCGACAATCATTAATAACGTCGAGACCCTGAGCGCCGTGCCGGCCATCATTCGCGAAGGCGGCGAGGCCTACGCGAACCGGGGCACGCCGAAAAATGGAGGCACGCGGCTGCTCTGCGTTTCCGGCCAGATCGCCCGGCCCGGAATCTACGAGATTCCTCTGGGCATGAACATGAAGCAGTTTATCGAGGAGGTTGGCGGCGGTGTCATCGGCGGCAAGAAGCTCAAAGCCGTGATCCCCGGCGGAAGTTCCTGCCCGCTGCTGACCGCCGATGAAATTGACATTCCGATGGACTACGATTCGGTGGCCAAAGCCGGCTCGATGCTGGGCTCCGGGGGCATGGTCGTCGTGGCCGAAGATACCTGCATGGTGGACCTGGCCCGCCGGATAATGCAGTTTTACGCGCACGAATCGTGCGGCTGGTGCATTCCGTGCCGGGAAGGCACTACGTGGCTGCGGAAGATGCTGGAGCGATTTCACTCCGGCGC
>JBGPGF010000097.1:0-11462 GCA_041483755.1 Terriglobia bacterium
CATGAGACAAAAGGCGTGCAGGCGGAAGGAATGGCTGGCCGCGCAGCCGCGTGGCCTAATTTTTCCGCGCCCTTGCCGAAGAGGTGGGAGTGGAAGAAGTGGCCCTCCTACGCGCGTTCCCCTCCTACGGTCGCTTTGGCGGGGAGGCCGGGGTGAACGCCTCGCGCGTTGCGATTCCCGCCCACGTGCGACAAAAGAACGGGTCTGAAGACCCGCCACTACAAGGGATGGGTCACAGACGAGAGGTCGAGTTGTAGTGGCCAGTCTTTAGACTGGTGTTGGTGTCTTCCATGGAGCGGACCAGGATGTGCCGGAAGCGGCGCGTTTGATCCAGTCAATAGTTTGGGAGCCGGAGTAAGGGAATTCGTGGGGATGCGTGCACAGACGTTTGCGGACGGGATTCCCCCAGATGTAGCAGGCGACGTCTTCGATGGAATCGGCAGGGCGAAGAACGTGGTCGTGGTAGCTCATTTCCCAAAGACGCCTGCGATGAGATTTCCGAAATTCGAAGGCGGTCCGCTGTTTGAAGAGGCGGATGAATTCAGACAGGTCGCAGCGGGAGTGGGCGCCCGCCGCAAGGACATGAAGATGGTCCGGCATGAGGCAAAAGGCGTGCAGGCGGAAGGAATGGCTGGCCGCGCATTCGAGCAAAAGGTGGAGGACGCGCTGGGCGGTAGTTTTTGCGAGGAGATGGGGCACGCGGTGGTCGCAACAGATAGTGATGAAATACGTTTGGCAACCGAGGTAGTTTCCCGGAGCGAGACGGGCGATCCTGCGGTTGGTAGGCATACCGGAAGGGAATATACAGCAAGAAATAAGAAAGAGAAGGCTCCGGGGTGGGTGCGGCGGGAGACAGAAGGGAAGAGACGAGCCGGAGAAACGAAGGGAAAAACCGACGAAGGAAGCCGAAGAAGAAAGCCGAAGAGAAAAGCACGGGTCTGAAGACCCGCCACTACGGTCTCAGGATTTCTTGGCTTGGCGTTCGTAGGGGGCGCGTTCGAGGAAAGCGACGCCGCAAAAAATGAAAGAAGCGCAGAGCACAACGGCGGCGAGGGTCCCGCGAAGCGAAAGGTTGCTGGCCAGAATGGCGACGCTGCCGCCCACCGCGCCCAGAAGATACAGGCCGAGCACGGCGCCGCGCTGGCCGAGGCCGAGATTGGCGAGGCGATGCGCGCTGTGATCTTTACCCGGAGTGGCGAAGGGCAGCAAGCCGCGGCGCGAGCGCGAAATCGTCACCAGCGTGGTGTCGAAAACCGGAACCGCGAGAATCAAGAGCGGAACGAGCCAAGCGGCGGCGTGATTGGCTTGTTCCAGGCGCAGCTTCAATCCCAGCGTGGCCATGAAGAAGCCGAGAAACATCGCTCCGCCATCGCCCATGAAGATTTTGGCGGGCTTGAAATTCCAGCGCAGAAAACCCGTGGCCGCGCCGAGCACGGCGGCAGCCAGCGTGGCCACCAGCATGTGCCCGTTCAAATAGGCCAGCGTCGCGAAAAAGATCGAGGCCATGGCCGCGACTCCGGCGCAGAGGCCGTCCATGTGGTCGAGGATGCTGAATGCCGCGGTGATTCCGACGACCCATACGACCGTGAGCGCCGCGTCGAGCAAATAGCCCGCATGGCCGCCGACAAGCACGCTGAAGACCTGCGCGTGAATCCCGCTGGCCAGCAGGATCAGCGCCGCCACCGGCATGCCGATGAAAAGTTTTATCTGGTGATGGAGCAGGCCGCGATCGTCGAGAATCCCTACCGCGGCCATGAGCGTGGCTCCCGCCAGGATGCCCATGCTCTGCGCGCGGGCCGCTCCGCCGAGAACCGCGAGAATCGCCAGGACCACCGCGGCGTACATCGCCACGCCGCCGAGAAGCGGAATCGGAGTCAGGTGAACTTTGCGCGGTCCGGGGAGGTCCACCATGCCCACGCGCAGCGCCAGCGCGCGCACGGGAACGATCAACAGGAGAGAAGCAAGCAGAGCAATCGAAAACGCCAGAAAAATTGCGAGCATTCGTCCTCGTATGGCGTGACCGCGAAGCGGTCAACGAACAGCGGTGGGGATCGCGTCGGCCGGGGAAAATCGGCGGAGGGCCGCTCAGCGACCCCAAAATTCACCGAAGGGCCATGGCGGCACGAAATAGATGGCTGCCCCACGCAGCAAAATGAAGATAGCGCGGATAGAGGCCGGCTTCAACGCTGAATGTTGTAAAAATGCTGTGCGAGTCAACGCGAAATTTTCAGCGTTCGGTCAGCAGGTGTCCGAAGGTGCGCTTCACTTCTTCGCGGTTTTTTGTTTTGTAATACCAATCGATGGTGCGCTTCAAGCCTTCCCGGAAAAGAACTTTCGGCTCCCAGCTCAGCAGGCGCTTGCCGAGCGAATTATCCGCAACGCGGTTGAGCGGGCCGACGGGCATGTCCGGGCGAAATTTAATCTCGGCTTTGTGGCCGGTGAATTCCAGCACCATTTTTACGGCGTCAATCACGTGGATGCGTTCCATCGTGCCGAGATTGACGGCCGTGCCGTCATCGATTTTTTCGCCCGCGAGGATAGTGCCTTCGACGATGTCGTCAATGTAGGTCCAGTTGCGGATCTGCGTGCCGTCGCCCCACACCTCGAAGGGATTCTGTCCCAGGAAGGCGCGCGCAATCATGGCGATCACCGCGTGATTCTCCACGCCGCGCGGGCCATAAACGGTGAAGTAGCGGCACGACGCCGCTCCGAGTCCGTGCTCTTTGTGGTAGGCCTGCAGCGTGAATTCGCCCATGAGCTTGGCCCAGCCGTACATGTTGTCGGCGTCGTTGGGACCCTTGGTGAGATCTTCGGTGAGGTAAAGTTCCTTGCTGATGTCGGACTGCATGAAATTCGGATAAACGCAGCCCGAAGACGCGAAGACCACTTTCTTCACTTTCGCTCTCAGCGCTTCGGCGAAAACCAGGCCGTCGAGAAAGAAATTGGACGCCGGGCCGGCCTGGTGCAAATCCACATAGCCGCGCCCGCCGTGGTCGGCGGCGAGATGAAAGACGGTGTCCACGCCCTGCATGGCCGCGCGCGTCACGCCGGGCTCGCGCAGATCGGCGTGCACAAATTCCACTTTCCCGCCGGCGAGATGTTCGCGCAGATTTTCACGCCGCCCGCTGGTCAAATCATCCACAACGCGAATTCTGGCGCCGCGCGCCACTAGCTGATCCACCAGGGTCGAGCCGATAAAAGAAGATCCGCCGGTCACCAGCGCAAGTTTTCCGGTCCAAAAAGTTTCCGCAGGCTTCACTCTTTCCGAGCCTCCTCCATGATATTTACGAATCGCTGCAATTCTTTGGACCTATCATACTCCGCCGCGATGGCCCGCGCCGCTTCGCCCATTTCGCGCACTGTTCCCGGATTGGCAACCAGCGCGCGCACGGCCGCGGCCAGTTCGCCGGGCTTGTCCGGATCCGCGGCCACGCCGCAACCGCGCGTGCGCGCGATGCGCGCGGCGTCCGTGCTTTCCGGCGCGACAGCGACGATAGGGCGTCCGGCAGCGAGAATTCCGTAGAGTTTACTGGGCACGACAACGCCTTCGAGGCCGCGCTTTACCGTGATGACGTGGGCATCCGCCGCCGCCAATACCGAGGGGATTTTGCTCGCCGGAAAAAACGGCAGAAGACGCACGTTTTTTATTTCCGCCGCCACGGCTTCAAGGCGTGCGCGTTCGGCGCCGTCGCCGACAAAGACGAGGCCGACGCCTTCGTTTTCCACTTCGCGAGCGGCACTGATCAGCGTCTCCCAGGCGCCGTAAAATCCGAGGTTGCCGGCGTGAAGCAGCACGAAGCGGAAGCCGCCGCGAATCGCGCGAATCACTTCGGGATCAAGCTCCGCCAGCGGCGCGCCGGGCGGGGGAATCTCCGTGCCATCGCGGACGATCGCGACGCGCGCGGGATTAACGCCCTTGGCGATGATGCGTTCGCGCATGTCGTCGCCGAGCACGATGACGCACTTTGCGCGGCGCAGTGCCCAGCGATGCAGACGTTCCCAGATCCGCGCGAGAAAGCCGGGGGCAATGAGCGAGCCGCCCAGCGCCATGTCCGGATACATGTCGCGAATGTTATAGACGTACGGCTTGCGCTTGAGCAGCGCGACGATGGCGCCGACGATGCCCTGAAATGGCGGATCGGTCATGGCGAGAATAACGTCGCAGGAAACGAACAACGCGCGGGGCACGGCGAGCGCGGCGTAGCTGAGATAGTTGAACACGCGGCGATTCATTTGCACGCGCGGGTAGTCGGTGGAGCCCACACGAAGAATGGTGACGTTTGGCGAGGGGCTCTCCGTTTGCCACAGCCGCCAGGGACGCCGCTCGGCGGGATCGTAGGAAGGCCGCCCGCAGAGGATCGTCACCTCGTGGCGCGTGGCCAGCGCATGCGCCACCGTCGCGGCCATTTTCGCCGTCGCGGAAGTGTCCGGTGGATAGTAGAGATTCAGGAGAAGAATCCGCACGGGGAGATTGTACAGGGAGTGCCAAGCAGACTATAGTGCGCCGTCAAACTGGTTCAATTTGGTAAAGATTTCGAGGAGAGGAAGCGACTGGACGGCTGCGAGGCAGCAAACCATTGTTTTTCAACAACATACGGGCGAGGCAGCCTTTATAGCGACCCGGTTTGCCCAGGGGCCTGCGAGTCCTAGTTGACTGGTACCACTTAGCTATTGGCGCGGGCAGGGTAGTCCGCGATGATGCTTCTGGAGGCTGAGGGCCATGTTCTCCTATATGCTACTGACCGTCTCCATAGCGGCGTTTGCGCAGTTCGGCCTGTTCTATTGGCGGGCCGTAATCGCTGGCGTTGCCGCACAGCCGGTATCGGATCGCGTGCTTCGTTGCGCGGGGCTGGGCGATGGGCGGGTCACCGCAAGGGATTTCAGTGCTCTAGCCGGTCTCCATGACCTCACGCCGGACCTCGAAAACAGCGGCGGACTGGGCCTCGTCAAGCTCTACTACCACATTATCGGAGCACTGGGCAGCTTCGCAGGCTCACGCCTGCCGGCTCTTGCCTCGTGGGCCGAACGTGAAGGCGGGATTTGCGCCCGTTACACCGCCGTGGTGGTGGACCGCCGGCTGCAATCTAACCTGGCCTTCGCCACTTCCCTTCGCAACTACTAAGATTTCCTTCCCAAACAGCCGCTCGGAAGCAATCGTACCTGCTAATAGGCCCAGCGGAGGAGAATGCCACCGGTGGTGAAGCCCGCGCCGACGGCGACGAGAAGTACGAGGTCGCCCTTGTGCAAGCGGCCTTGCGCCAGCGCGTCGCGCAGGCCGAGCGGGATCGTTCCCGCAGTGGTGTTGCCGTAGCGGTCGATATTGACCATCACTTTCGAATCGTCCAGGGCCAGGCGCTCCTGCGTGGCGCGAATGATGCGCAGATTGGCCTGGTGCGGCACGAAGAGCGAAAGATCCTGGCCCGAAAACCCATTGCGCTCGAGCAACTGGCAGGAAACCTCGGCCATGCGCCGCACCGCGTATTTGAAAACGGCGGAACCCTCCTGATGAACGAAGTGCATCTTCTGATCCACCGTTTCGCGCGTGGCGGGATGCAGCGACCCGCCGCCGGGCATGTAAAGAGATTCTCCGCCGGAGCCGTCCACGTCGTGGTGAAAATCGAGGATGCCTTCGTTCTCAGCCGCGGGCTCGAGCAGCACCGCGCCCGCGCCGTCGCCGAAGAGGATGCACGTCGCGCGGTCTTTGTAATCGAGGATGGAGCTCATCTTGTCGCTACCCACGACGAGCACCTTCTTGTGCGTGCCAGCGCCGACAAACTGCGCGCCGACCGTGAGCGCATAGGTGAAGCCGGAGCACGCCGCGGAAAGGTCGAATCCCCAGGCTTTCTTGGCTCCCAGGCGATCCTGGACCAGGCAGGCGGTGGCGGGGAAAAACATGTCCGGGGTAACGCTGGCGACCACGATCAGGTCGATTTCGCCGGGATCGGTTCCCGTCTGCGCTAGAACGGTTTTGGCCGCCTCGGTGGCCATGTGCGAGCTCGCCATTCCGTCTTCCGCAATGTGCCGCTCGCGGACGCCCGTCCGCGTGCGTATCCACTCGTCGCTGGTTTCCACCATTTTCTCGAGGTCGGCATTGGTCAGAACTTTCGGCGGAACATAACCCGCCACGCCGGTAATCTTGGCCGGGATGCGATGAGACATGTCTCTCCTTGAAGAAACAAACGCGACCGCAAAAGACACGGAATTCTATGCGATGCGGGAAGGGGTGACAAGCGTGCCTTCTGTCGTGGCGGGTTGTGTTTAGCGAGATGTGGAAGAGAAGAGGCGTGTGTCGCACCTGCGGCGCTCGGTGCTTTTTTATGCATAACGCACCCAGCGCTCGCGCGCTGGGCTAACCTCTGCCGCGCCTACGGCGCTACACGGAACACCGGTCTAAAGACCGGCCACTACGAAAGCCTCGGTGCCCCATGAGCCGGCGGAGTTTCCGGAACTTTATCCGGGATGGTATCGTTCCTTACTGCGGTGTGCCGGCTTACGGATGGCCGTTCCCGGCGTCTAACGCCGGCGGGTATTTTGACCCATCACATCCACAGATGAGGGAGCGCGCAATGAAGCGAATGAAGAATTTCGTTGGGGTTATCGCCCTGCTCTTTTTCAGCGGGAATTTTCTGGCCCAGGCGCAGGCCGCGCCTGAGGGTCCCACGCGACTCCTTCGCTATGCGGACATCTCGAAGGACAACGTGGTCTTCGCTTACGGAGGCGATCTGTGGGTCGCCGCGCGCGCCGGCGGCGACGCCCGCCGCCTCACCTCTCACCCGGGCGACGAGTATTTCCCCAAGTTTTCTCCCGACGCCAAATGGATTGCCTTTACGGGAGAGTATGACGGCAATCAGGATGTCTACGTGATGCCCGCGGCTGGCGGCGAGCCGCACCGCCTGACGTTCCACCCCTCCCGCGACATCGTCCTCGGTTGGACTCCGGACGGCAAGAGCATCCTGTTCCGTTCGAACCGGATCAGTGCGCCTCCGGGATCAACGACAAAACTCTTCCTGGTCTCGCCACAGGGCGGCTTGGCGAAGGCTTTACAGATTCCGCGCGGCGACCTCACCAGCTTCTCCCCGGACGGCACCAAGATCGCCTACCTCGAAACGTCGCAGGAATTCCGCACCTGGAAGCGCTATCGCGGCGGCTGGAGCCTGCCCATCGCGATCTACGACCTGAAGAAAAACACTTACGAAGAGCTGCCTAAGACGGCGGGCATGGATATGTTCCCCATGTGGCACGGCAACGCCATCTATTTCATCAGCGACCGCGAAGGCACGATGAATCTTTACCGCTACGACTTGAGCACCAAGCAAACGAAGAAGCTCAGTGACTACAAGGAATACGACATCAAGTGGCCCAGTCTGGGCCCCGACGCCATCGTCTTTGAAAATGGCGGCCTGCTCTACGAATACGATCTGGCTTCGGGCAAGACGCGCAACCTGCCCATCCAGGTTCACGCGGAAAATCTCCAAGCGCGGCCGGAACTGAAGTCCGTCGCCGAAGGCTTCACTGGCTTCGCCATTTCGCCGTCGGGCGTACGCGCGGTTGTGGAAGCCCGCGGGAACATCTTCACCGTCCCGGCCGAGAAAGGCGACGTCCGGTTGCTGACCACCAGCTCCAGCAGCGTGCATGAACTCAACCCTGTGTGGTCCCCCGATGGCAAATTCATCGCCTATCTCTCCGACAAGACCGGCGAATACGAGGTCTACACGCGGCCGCAGCTCGGCGGGAGCGAAACGCGCATCACCTCGGACGGCAGCGTGTATCGCTATGGGCCAATGTGGTCGCCGGACAGTAAGAAGCTTCTCTACTGGGATAAGTCTTTCCGTCTTTGGTACGTGGAGGTAACGGAAAAGAAGCCCGTGCTGGTGGACACCGCGGAGTACGGCAACATCAATGGTGGCGCGTGGTCGCCCGACAGCCGCTGGGTCTCTTACTCCAAGCCGGATCGCCGCGGCGCGAACCAGCTTTTTCTCTACGCTCTGGAAACGAAGAAGGCCACGAAGGTTTCCTCCGGCTTCTACAGCGATGCCTTGCCTTCTTTTGATCCCAGCGGCAAATATCTCTACTTCGCTTCACAGCGCTACTTCTTCCCCAGCATCGGACAGCTGGATGTGCGCTTCAACTACTACACGACGGACGGACTCTTTGCCCTGACGCTCAAGGCCGGCGAAGCTTCGCCCTTTCCGCCACAAAGCGACGATGAGAAAGCGGCCGACGACAAGAAGGATGAGAAGAAAGACGAAAAGAAAGACGACGCGAAGGCCGGTGAGGGCAAAAAAGACGAAAAAGAAAAGAAAGAAGAGCCCGTCAAACCCATTGAGGTTGACCTCGACGGAATCGAGAACCGCGTCACTCCGTTCCCGATGGAGCCGACGATCATCAACGCAGTTCTGGCAGTGAAGGACAAAGTCTTCTATGTGGTCACGCCGCAGGAAGCACGCGCTGCGGGCTCCGATGATCAGCAGCAACAACCCAAAGCCGTGCTGCACGTCTTCGACTTGGTCAAACGCGAGGACAAACCGCTCCTGGAGGGCATCGACGGATTCGACATCAACAAAGACGGCAGCAAGGTGCTCTACAAAGCCGGCCCTGTCCTGGGCATCACGGAAGCGGTACCGGGCAAGGCCAAGGTCGGCGAGGGCAAGCTGAATCTCGCGGGCTTGCAGGTGGAGATCAAACCGCGCGAGGAGTGGACGCAAATCTTCCATGAAGCGTGGCGCATCGAACGCGACTTCTACTGGGATCCGCAGATGACCGGCCACGATTGGAAGAAGCTTGGCGCGCGCTACGAAGCGCTGTTGCCCTGGGTCGTGGACCGCAGCGACCTGAACTATCTGATCGGCGAACTCATTGCCGACCTCAGCACCTCGCACACCTACGTCGGTGGTGGCGATCAGCCCAAGCGCCCGCACGTCAGCGTTGGCATGCTCGGCGCCGATCTGGAAGCGGACGGCGGCTACTACCGCATCGCCAAGATCTATCCCGGTGAGAATTGGAGCGATGAAACGCGCTCTCCGCTCACCGAACCCGGACTAAAAGTGAAGACCGGCGACTACCTCATTGCGGTCAATGGCGTCGAGGCGCGCTCCGATCAAGAGGTTTACTCCTACTTCCAGAACCTTGCCGGAAAGCTCGTCACGCTGAAGATCAATTCCAAAGCGGCTCTGGACGGCGCGTGGGACATCACGGTGAAGCCCACGGGCGAGGAAGCCGGGGTGCGTTATGTGGATTGGATGGCCGAAAACCGCCGCCGCGTGGAACAGGCGACGGGAGGCCGCGTCGGCTACATGCACGTGCCGGACACCTCCATCGGCGGCATCATCCAGTTCGACAAACAGCTCAACGCGCAATTGGATAAAGACGGCATCATCATCGACGAGCGCTACAACCACGGCGGGTTTATACCGGATTTCTACACCGAGAAACTCCAGCGCCAATTGCTGGCCTTCGTCTCCCCGCGCGACGGCAAGGACGTGCCCTGGCCGCCGGTGGCCATCTACGGCCCAAAGATCATGATCGTCAACGAAATGGCCGGCTCCGGCGGGGACCTCTTCCCGTGGCTTTTCCACCGCGAAAAAATCGGTCCCATCGTTGGCACACGCACCTGGGGCGGACTTGTCGGCATCGGCAACGGGGTGCCGCTGCGCGATGGCGGTTACGTTACCGCGCCAGGCTTCGCCTTTTGGAGCACCGACAACGGCGGGCAATGGGAAGTGGAGAATCACGGCGTGGACCCGGACTACGTCGTTCCGCAGAGGCCGGACCAGGTTGTAGCAGGCCACGACCCGCAGCTCGAGAAGGCCATCGATCTGGCGAAGGAAGGGCTGAAGAACTACAAAGCCAATCCACCGCGGCCGAAATACCCGGTCGAAAAACAATAGAGCGGATCGCGAAGCTGCCCTTCCGGGGGCCGCCAGCCGGATGACTCGCGGCGCGGTGCTGGCGGTTGGCAGACCCTTCGTCCCATGCTGCGGGACTCAGGATGAAGACGGCGGTCTTCATTTCTGCTTCCGTTTTGCGTCGCGCTTCGCGAGGCACCCGCAGGGCGATTTGCTAGCGGAGGCCAGGCCCGGCTTCGCAGCCGGGGAAACCGTTACGGCGGCAGTCAGCCGCGATCCCATTTAGGGCCGGCGATTCTTTTGCCGCTGCGCGGATGCCTGCGCCGGCGGATCGTCCGGGTCGCTCTGCGCGGCGTCATCCCGGCTCGCGGCCGCGCCACTGAACGCCGAGCGCATCACGTCGTTGGCGAAGAAATTCTTGCCGTCCATCGGCACCATCATGATCTGCAGCTTGTCCGAGAGGCGCTCGGCGATGATCTTCTGAATCAGCATGGGGTTCTGCTTCAGCACCGTCGCTTCGAGCTTCATGCGCTCCGCGTCGGCTGAGGCCGTCACGCGGATGCGGTTGGCCTCCGCGTCGGAAAGATTCCTCTGCCGTTCGAGTTCGGCTTTGCTGTCAATGATTTTTGCCTGTGCCGCGGCGTCGGCGTTCTGCAGTGTCGCTTCTTTCCGCGCCACCGCCTCGAGCTTGCTCTGCTCGATCTGCTTTTGCTTCAGCGGCAGGGTGTACTGCATGGCGTCCGATTCTCCCTTGGCTTGCAGCACGCGCACCGCAGCCTGCGATTCAGCCTGCTTGATGTCGCGCGTCTTTTGCGCCTCGGCTTCGAGCTCCGCGATTCTCACTTGCTTCAGCTTTATCTCCTGCTCTGTGCCCATCCGTTCGCTTTCCTGCTCCTTCAGAAGCAGTCCTTCGAGCCCCTTGGCGTACTCGGCAGGAAGCTGAATGTCGCGCAACAACACTTCGCGAACGACGATTCCGTCGGCGGCCAGCCGCGTGGTGATCGCATCCGCGGCCTTCTGCCGCAGCTCTTCGCGCTTGGTGGCGAATATCTCGCGCGTCAGATAGTTCGGCGCCAGTTGCCGGTAGATGGTCGAGACCACCGGCGCCACAACTTCCTGGTCCACCGGCTGCGGCAGATTCGTGTGAATCGCGTCCAGCCGCCGTGGATCGAGGCGGTAGCGCACGGCCACCGCCAGCCCGAGGTTGAGCCCCTCGCGCGCCTGCACCTTCAGGACGTCGCCGCGGGTCTTCGATTCCTCATTCGCTCGCGTTGTGTACACCTGTTCGCGCGTGTCATACACGACGATTTCATCCACCAGCGGCACGACCAGATGCACGCCCGGATACAGCGTTCCCGGCCGCACGCCGGAAATCTGGCTGACGCGGATGCCCGCCGTTCCGTCGGGAATCACCACCACGCTCAAGGCTAGCAGAAACGGCGCGAGCGAGATCGCCGCGAGCCGCTGGGCCAATCCCCAGCGGACCGGCCGTAAAGGGCGTCGCAGAATGGATGAAGTTTCCGAGCCGGCTTCACCCGCGGCGGCGCGTCCGAGCAGGCGGCGGAGTTGCGCCGCAAGATAAATGTCATAACCAATCAGGCCCGCGGCCGTGCCGAA
>JBGPGF010000098.1:0-11445 GCA_041483755.1 Terriglobia bacterium
AAAGGCGAAGAGAAAGAGTCCCCATCCCGCGGCGCGGCCGGCGCGCTCCACGTATCCCTCCACTTTCTGCTCGATTTCCTTGCGCAAGTGGCGAGACACGTGGTTCATCCAGACAATCACGGTAACGACGAAGAAGGCCGCCACCAGCATAAGGAGCCCCTCGAAACCGTCCTGGCTGATGCGCCAGCGCTCCAGCGCCACGGCGACCGCCAGGCTGAGCACAGCGGCCGCGCCCACGCCGGACCACACGTAACGAGACAGATGCGCGCGCCCCGTGCGCGAAAGGTAGACGAGAATAATCCCCACGACGAGAGCGGCTTCAAGGCCCTCCCGAAGTGCCACGAGGAAGGAAGAAAACACGGGGTCTCCAGTTGAAAACCATTTGCAACTACGAATCGAGTCTACCCCACCCATAGAATCCCGTCAAGCAGCGCAACTTCTTTTTCCGAGGCAAGTTACAATGAGGATTCTCTTGCTCTAGATGCGTCACCATCTCCATTTAGCTGCTCTGCGCACGGCTGCGCTATTCACGACAATAGCCATGGCATTGCCTTCTCCTCTGCCCGCGCAGTCTCCGGGGACAACCGCGGCGACGCAGCGTCCCGACCCGAAGGCTGCCAGGGCAGCCCTTGACGCCGGCAAGAGTGCAGAAGCGCAGGGCCGCTGGGAAGACGCGCTAGCTGCCTACGACAAAGCCGCGCGGCTCGACCCGCGCGACGCGGCGGCGATCGAGCGCGGCGCCGCGCTTCGTTCCCGGATCGTCCATGAGCACGCGGACAACGCGGAACGGCTGGCTTTGGCCGGGGCGGTGGATCAGGCGGCGGCAGAGCTTCGCGCGGCCCTGCGCGCGGACCCCGGCAATCCCACGGTGCAGGAACGTCTCCGGCAGATTTCGACGATGGCTCTTTCCCCGGCAGCCCCGGAGAACAACTTTGCTGGAATCCCGCACCTCCAGCCGCTCCCCGGAACGCGCAGCTTCAACTCGCGCGGCGACACACAAACGGTTTACCTGGAAGTGGCGCAGGCCTTCGGCCTGAAAGTACTGTTTGACCCGGACCTCCCCTCACGTTCCGTGCGTTTTCGCGCCAACGAGGTGGATTTCGCGACCGCGCTTTCCATCCTTCAGGCCGAGACGGCGACATTCATCCGCCCGATGGATGCGGCCACGTTTCTGGTTGCACCCGATAGCGCTGCGAAGAGGCGTGAGCACCAGCTAACGGTCGAGCAGATGTTTGTGCTGCCGGATTCCACGGGGCTGGAAGAGATGACCGAATTGCTTCACGTAATACGCACCATTTCCGGTTCGGCGCACCTGAATTTGGACATTCGCACGCACACGATCACGGCCCGCGACACCCCGGAAACCGTGGCGCTGGTCGGCGAGATCATCCGCCAGTCCGAGCAGGCGCGCGGCGAGCTCATGCTCGAGATCGAGATGCTCGAAGTGAACCGCAGCAAAGCTCAGCAACTTGGGATCGCTCCGCCAACGGGCGCACAGCTCCTGACGTTCTCGCCGGACCAGATCAAGTCGCTTGAGCAGGCCAAGAATCTACAGACTCTGATTGGTATCTTGCAGCCAATTCTCGCCGCGCAGGGCGGCGCATCCGCCGCTCTGGCGTCGCAGCTCGCCGGCGGCACCCTGCCCGGCGTGGTCGCGCTGGGCGGCGGCAAATCCACCGTCCTCCTGGCTTTCCCCACCGCCGCCGCGACCTTCTCCGATGCGCTGTCGCTGGTGCGCAGCGGGCGGCGCATCCTGTTGCGCGCGCAGGACGGCAAGCCGGCAACTTTTTTTGTGGGCGACCGGTTTCCGATCACTCTTTCGCTGCTATCGTCGAGCACCGGAACGGGCGCGGCCATTCCCTCCCTGGGCGCAAACATTTTGCCGCGCAACGACATCGCCGTGGGCGCCGCGCCAATCGCCCTCGCCGCAAATGATTTCAATGAAGACGGCCTGCCGGACCTGGCCGTCGTGAATCACAACGACAATTCCGTCACCATTCTCCTGAATCAGGGCGGGGGCACCGGCAATCTCGCTCCAGCCACGGGCTCGCCCATCGCACTGGGCGCAACGGAGACGGGTCCATCGGCGATCGCAGCCGCCAGCCTCAACAATCAGACGGATTCCTTCACCGATCTGCTGATCACCAACCAGACTTCGAATAATGTGACCGTGCTGCAAGGCAATGACGATGGAACCTTTACCCCCATGGCCGGCTCACCGATCGCCGTGGGCATCAGCCCCAGCGGTATCGTCACCGCCGATTTCGACGGCGACGGAAACACGGATTTTGCGGTGACGAATTCCGGCGACAATACGATCTCCGTTTTCCTGGGGGATGGCACGGGCGCCTTTGCGCCTGCGCCGGGCTCGCCGCTTGCGCTGTCCGCAGGCGAACTGGGGCCAACGGCCATTGTGGCCGCCGACTTGGACAATGACGGCAAGCAGGATTTAACAGTCGTGAATCGGACTTCAAACAATGTTTCCATCCTGCGCGGCAACGGCGACGCCACATTCACTCCCATGACCTTGTCGCCGATCATCGTGGGGACCACGCCCGTGGCCCTTGCCGCGCGCGATCTCAATGGGGACGCGCACGCAGACCTGGTTATCGTCAATCAAGTGGACAACACTCTGACGGTTCTGCTGAACAACGGTGACGGAACGTTTATTCCATCGGTGGTGTCGCCACTTCCAACCAGCACAACCCCCACGGGAGTCGCCATTGCCGACTTCAACGCCGACTCGATCAGCGACATTGTCGTGACCAATCAGGGCGCAGACAGCGTGGGCGTTTACGTGGGGCTCGGCGCGGGGCTTTTTCTGCCGCGCTTCGAGCTTCCGGCCGTCTCGGGCGGGGGAGCCAGCGCGATCGTAGTGGCGGACATGAACGGCGATAGCCGCCCCGATGCCGTTCTCGCGGAGGAAAACACCAATCAGGTGTCCATCATTTTCAATCCGTCGAGCTTCCTCCCCGGAGGCGGCAACTCGCTCCAGCAGCCCTATCCGGCCTCCGAATACGTGGATCTTGGCGTGAAGGTGAAGGCGACTCCGGTCTTGCATCCCAACAATGAAGTGACGCTTCAGCTTGAATTCGAGATTCGCTCTCTCTCCGGCTCCGCGTTGAACGGCATCCCGATTCTCTCGAACCGGACCATTAGCCAAACCGTGCGCATCAAGGAAAACGAAACCACGCTGATCGGCGGACTGCTCGACAGGCAGGAGACGAACTCGCTCACAGGATTGCCCGGATTCGCCTCGGTGCCCGGCGCGGGCTATCTGTTCTCGAAGCGCAGTCCTCAGTCGCAGGACACGGAATTCCTCATCCTTGTTACGCCGCGGCAATTGCGCTTGCCGGTCCACAGCTCGCGGACCATCTATGCGGGCCGCGGCGGCGGCCCATCGCAGCGCGGGGAAGGCGGCGGCGTGCCTCCTCCTCTTCCTCCTCCTCCCGCACCACAGAACTGATGCCGCGAGGCGGGGCACGAGCGGATGCTACAGCAGCGGCTCGAATACAACGAGGGGCTGGAAGGTGCGCGGGACCGTGGCCTCGGCGATGGCGGCGAGCTTGTCCCGCTTCTTCGTACGCGCGCTTTTCAATTCCGCCGGAGAGTAACGACGTACGCTTCCAATTCCAGGTGAAGTGCATAGCTTGACCGTCCTCGGAGCGCGGACTAGTATCATTCGCGATGACGGCTCAAGATTCCATAATCGGCCAGACGTTTTCTCATTACCAAGTCATCCGCAGGCTCGGCAGCGGCGGCATGGGAGTCGTCTATGAAGCGGACGACACGCAACTCGGCCGGCGCGTGGCGCTGAAGTTTCTGCCCGGCGAAATGGCGCAGGACAGCCAATTGCTGGAGCGGTTCCAGCGCGAAGCCCGCGCGGCTTCGGCGCTCAACCATCCCAACATTTGCACGATTCACGCCATCGAGCAGCACGAACGCCAGCACTTTATCGTCATGGAGTTGCTCGAAGGCCGGACACTTGCCCAGTTGATGACGAACCAGTCCTTCGAGGTGGACCGGCTGCTGACCATCGCCATTCAGCTTGCGGATGCGCTGGAGTCCGCGCACGCGAAAGGCATCGTGCACCGGGACATCAAGCCCGCGAACATTTTCGTGACGGATCGAGGACAGGTGAAAATCCTCGACTTTGGCCTGGCAAAGATGGAGCTGGCCGGCGGCGCTCAGGCAGCTTCCGAGATGAATACTCTGCTTTCCAGGGAAGAGCTCACCTCGCCGGGGTCCGCCGTTGGAACGGTTTCCTACATGTCCCCGGAGCAGGCGCGGGGGCACCTGGTGGATGCGCGGACGGACCTGTTCTCGCTGGGGACCGTGCTCTACCAAATGGCGACGGGGAAACTGCCGTTCCCGGGCGATACATCGGCGGTGATCTTCGATGCCATTCTCAACCGCGACCCGCTGCCGCTCGAGCAACTGAATCCCGCGCTTCCCCCCGAGTTCGCCCGCATCCTCGGCAAAGCATTGGAGAAGGACCGAAACTTGCGCTGTCAGACGGCGACCGAGCTGAAGACGGATTTTCTGCGGCTGCAACGCGATTTGGATTCAGGGAGCAAGCGCGCGGCGGAAGGAAGCGATCCGGCGGGTGCCGCCGCGAAGCAGAACGTGAAGTCGGTGGCGGTACTGTACTTCGAGAATCTGAGCGGCGCGAAAGAAGACGAATACCTGCGCGACGGGATCACCGAGGACATCATCACGGAACTCTCCAAAATCAAGGGGTTGAGAACATTTTCGCGTCCGACGGTGCTGGCGTACCGGGACAAGCAAGTTACGCCCGCACAGATCGGGCAGCAGCTCAAGGCCGCCTACGTGCTGGCGGGAAGTTTGCGGAAGGCGGGGAGCCGTCTGCGCATAACCACGCAGCTCGTGGATACGCAGACGGATTTTCCGCTGTGGTCGGAGCGATTCGACCGCGAAATGAAGGACGTATTCGAAGTGCAGGACGAAATCGCGAAAAAAATCGCAGAAGCCTTGCGCGTCACGCTCTCGCCGCAGGAGTTGGAGGCGCTGGCGATCAAGCCGACGGACAATTTGCAGGCTTATGATTTGTTCCTGCGCGGCAAGCGCTACGCGCGGCGGCAGACGCGGCAGGACCTGGAATTCGCGCTGCAAATGTTCGAAAACGCCGTGGCGCTGGACCCGAGTTTCGCCCTGGCTTATGCGGCGATGGCCAACGCCTGCGCGATGTTCTACTGCAATTACAGCCGCGATGCCATTTGGGTGGAGCGAGCGAGGGCCGCCTCGGGACGGGCCGTATCGCTGCGCTGGGATCTTCCCGACGTGCAAGTCAGCCAGGCCTGGGTGCTGTACGCCACGGACCTGCACGACGAGGCGGTGCGCGTCGTGCAGAAAGCCATCGAGCGCAAGCGCGACAGCGAAGGCGCGTACTATTTGCTTTGCCGCGCGCTGAATTCGGCGGGCCGCTATCAAGAAGTGGCCGAAGTGATGGATGTGGCCATGGACGTCAGCGGAGACGATTACAACATTTACGTGCCCATCTCGAATGCTCTGAGCGCGCTCGGGAAGAAGGAAGCCACTCGAAACGTCCTGCACCGGCGGATGGCGGCGCTGGAAAATCACCTGAAGGAAGTGCCCGAGGATGCCCGGGCACGCGTTCTTCTGGGGTGCGACTATGCGGAGCTCGGCCGCGTGGAAGACGCCATGCGCGAAACGAACCTGGCCACGACTCTGCGGGCGAATGAGGCTTCCATCCTCTACAACGCCGCCTGTACCTACTGCTTCCTGCAGAGAAAGACGGAAGCGATGGAGACGCTGAAGAAGGCCTGGGAAGCGGGGTTCAAGGACTCAACTTGGGCTCGGCGAGACCCCGACCTGGCCATCCTGCACGACGATCCGGAATTCGAGCGCATGTATCCAGCGCAAGATGCGCGCAAGGCCGGTTCTTCCGCGCTCTGACCTACCCTTCGACGCAGATGGAACCCTGGGCCGCCGATCGAGCTTCTACGGCAATGGATCGAAGACAACGATGGGTTGGTAGGTGCGCGGAACGACGGCTTCGGCGATGGCGATGAGCTTGTCCTGTTGGCTGAAGACGCGCAGGCGCGGCGGACGGGGCTCCCCGCCGTCTAGCTGCGACGTGGCGCCGGGCGCGGGTTCGGTGCGGCCGGGCTGAATCTGTGCAATGGAAATATTGAAGCGCGTGCCGTGGCGCACGCGGCGCTCGATTACCGGCAGCACATTCACCCGCGGAAAATTCGGCAACAGCCGCTCCAATGGAATCACGTACTCGGCAAAGCGGCCGGCGCGGGCCGCCTCGGCCAATTCCTCAAGGCGAATCGCCTGCTCAAGAGTAAACTCGCCCACCGCCGTGCGTGTGATTTCCGCGAGATGAGCGCCGCAGCCCAGCTTCCGCCCCATCTCGTGCGCCATCGCCCGGATGTAGGTGCCCGAGGAGCATTCGATCACAAACCGCGCAATGCTGCCTTCGATTTCCTTCAGTGTGTAATCGAAAATCTCGACTTCGACGGGCTTCAGCTCGACCGGCTTGTGTTTTCGCGCGAGTTCGTAGGCCGGCTTGCCATGTACTTTTTTCGCTGAAAACGCCGGCGGCACTTGGTTAAAAACGCCAAGGCGATCTGCGGCGAAACGCTCGATCAGCGCTCGATCGAGCACCGGAGCGGCATCGGGCCCCGCGGGCTTGCCATCCGCGTCATAGGTGTCCGTGGCAAATCCAAACCGGAAACCCGCGGTGTAGCGCTTGCGGCGTCCGCTATAGAATTGCACCAGTCTGGTGGCGCGGCCGAGAACCAACACCAGCACGCCGGTGGCAAGGGGATCGAGCGTGCCCAGATGGCCAATCTGCCGAAAGCCGGCGAGATGCCGCACGGCATCCACCACATCGTGCGAGGTTTTCCCGCCGGGCTTGTCAATGACCAGGGCGCCGTCAAACGGCGCAGGCTGCGGCTGGCGTGGCATGGGAAGCGTTTTCTAAGAAGCGGGCCGAAGAAAATTCGCCCACAGCATCAAGAAGTTGCCGGATCATCCTTCTTCATTTCGCGCAACAACTGCTCGATGCGCTCGGTGTAGTGCTCCGAACGGTCGAGAACAAAATGCAGCTCGGGCGCGCGCCGCAGATGCAGCCGCTCGACCAATTCCCGCCGGATGAAACCCGCGGCATGCTCCAGCGCCTGGATCGCCGCGGCCTGTTCCTTTTCGTTGCCGCTGCTGCCGATGAAGGCGCGCACGTGCTTCATGTCCGGCGAGATGCGCACCTCATTCACGGTCAGGCCGACCTCCAGCCGCGGGTCCTTTAGCTCGCCCGCGACCATGGCGCTCAATTCGTGCTGGATTTCTTCGCCAATCCGTTGATGGCGGTGGCTCACCGTGTGCATCGTTCCCGCTCACATCACTTCAATTTGGTGACTGATCAAGACCGGGCCCAACTGGCGGTCGGCTTCCTCCAGCACATGTTGCAGCGACTCCGCGACGTGGCTCTCTTCATTCGAAAGCGTCACGATGCCGATGACCGAGCGTTGCCACACATCGTGATGCTCGAGTTCGGCCACCGCCACGTTGAACTTCCCCCGCAGCCGGTCTTTCAGGCTGCGCAACACCTGCCGCTTGTCCTTCAGCGATTGCGCTTCGGGAATGTGCAATTCCAGGGTGAGCAGGCCAACGGGCATGAATGCCTCCCCGCTCGCGCGGGCGGCTATTTGCGCGACGCGGCGCCCGGCTGCGCGGCCGCGGCTTCCAAGGCGCTCAGTTTCTGCAGCTGGAAGCATTCGAGAACGTCGCCGACTTTTACGTCGTTGAAATTGGAGATCCCCGCGCCGCATTCAAAACCAGTGCGAACTTCGCTCGCGTCGTCCTTGAAGCGCTTGAGCGAGCTGAGCTTCGACGCATACACGACCGTGCCGTCGCGAACCACGCGGATTTGCGCGTCGCGCTTGAGCACGCCATCGAGCACATAGCAGCCGGCGATCGTGCCGATTCCCTTGACGCGGAATGTGTTGCGCACTTCCGCGCGTCCCAGTTGGTTTTCCTGGATGACCGGCTCGAGCAGGCCTTCCATGGCCTTCTGAATCTCGTCGGAAACTTCGTAAATGATGGTGTGCGTGCGGATGTCCACGTGTTCCTGCTGCGCCAAATCGATGGCCTTGCGGTCCGGTCGGATGCCGAACGCGATGATGATCGCGCCGGAAGCGGAAGCCAGCAGCACATCGTTTTCGGTGACGGCGCCGACGCCGGAACCTATGATTTTCAGCTTTACCTTGTCGTTCGAGAGCTTCGGAAGCATTTCGCAAAGCACTTCCACGGAACCCTGCACATCGCCCTTGATGACGATTCCCAGCTCCTTGACCTCGCCGGCCTTGAGCTGCTCGTGCAATTGATCCAGCGTGATGCGCGCGCCGCTCGACCGCGCCAGCGCCGCATCCCGTTGCTTCCCTTGGCGGTATTCGACGATGTGCCAGGCTTTGGCTTCGTCCGTCACCTGGAACTGGTCGCCCGCCTGGGGCACGCCCTGCAGACCCAGCACTTCGACGGGCGTTGACGGCGGCGCATCCTTCAGTGGGAGGCCGTGGTCGTCAAAAAGAGCGCGCACCTTGCCGAACACCGAGCCGCAAATGAAAAAGTCGCCGGTGCGCAGCGTGCCGTTCTGCACCAGCACGGTGGCCACCGGGCCGCGGCCCTTGTCCACGCGGGATTCCAGCACGGTGCCGGTCCCCGGCGCGTCCGGATTGGCGCGCAATTCGCGCAGGTCCGCCACCACCAGCACCGTCTCCAACAGCTTGTCGAGATTCTTCTTCTGTTTCGCGGAGACTTCCACAATCTCCGTGTCGCCGCCCCATTCGGCGGGCGCCAGGCCGTTTTCGCTCAACTGACGCTTCACGCGCTCGATCTGCGCTTCGGGTTTGTCAACTTTGTTGATGGCCACGACGATGGGCACGTTCGCGGCCTTCGCGTGATCAATGGCTTCCTTGGTCTGCGGCATCACGCCGTCGTCCGCCGCCACCACAAGCACCACGATGTCCGTCACCTTCGCGCCGCGCGAACGCATGCGAGTGAACGCTTCGTGGCCCGGTGTGTCCACAAACACCACGCTGCGGCCGTTCACCTGCACCTTGTACGCGCCGATGTGCTGCGTAATCCCGCCGGCTTCGCCCGCAGCCACTTCCGTTTCGCGGATGGCGTCCAGCAAGCTGGTCTTGCCGTGGTCCACGTGGCCCATCACGGTCACCACCGGCGGCCGCGGCTTCAGGTTTTCTTGTTTTTCTTCCTTGGCGACCTCGAGGACCATCTCCTCTTCAAAGGAAACCACGCTCACAACGCCGCTGAAGGATTCCGCCAGTGTCGTGGCCGTGGGCACATCGAGCGCCTGGTTGATGCTGGCAAAAACGCCGCGGTCCAGCAGCGCCTTCAGAAGTTCCTTGGCGCGAACGTCCAGTTTTTCCGCCAGATCACGGATGGTGATGCCTTCGGTGATGGTCACCTCGCGCGGCGGGCGCGGTTCCGGAGGTGCTATCGGTACGGCCACATAGCCGCGGCGCTCGCCGAAACCCGGGCGCGACCGAACCGGATGCAACTTGCGTTCGCCTTCCGCCTCGCGCTTGTCCGCGATGGGCCGCTGCCGCTGGGGAGGTTTGCGCGTATAGAGCGGCTTGCCGGGCTCCGCCTTCGGCGGCATCCTCTCCGACATCGGCGGAGACATGCCGGGGCGTCCGGGCATGCGCGGGCCGGGGCGCGTGCCGGTCGGCACAGCGCCGGGGCGGTGGCCGAACGAACGGTCTGGCGCCCCACCTCCGGGCGCGCCGGGTCTCTGCGGATATCGTTGCCCTTGCCCTGGTTGGGTCGTCCGCGGACCAATCGGCTGGCCGGGACGCGGACCGCCGGGTCCAGCAGGACGCGCCGCTGCGGGAGGTATGGTGCGCGTACCCGTCGGGATTGGGGCGCCGGGAGGCCGCATGCCAGGCCGCTGAGTCACTGCGGGCGTTCCCTTCGCTGCAGCGGGGGGACGCATAACCCCGGGCTGGGCGCCAGAACCTGGCGGTAAAGGTCGTGGGGCTGTAGGCGCACTGGCCGGAGAACTAGGCCGTGCCGCCGCCACGGGCGCCGCCGGGACGCCCACAGCAGGAGCCGGGGGCTTCACTGCGGCGGGTATGACGGTGGCAGGTGCAGGAATCTTCTGCGCGGGTGCGGCAGGAGGTGCCACGGGTGGTGGAGGCGACGCCGGTCTCATGCGGGCTGCTTTCGCGGCCGCTTCGCGTGCTTCCTTTTCTGTCTTGGCGGCGGCTTCGGCGGCCGCGTCTTGATCGGCAACGGACCGGAGATGTTTTCGGACCTGCTCCGCCACTTCGACGGTAACGGAACTCGAGTGCGTCTTTTTTTCGGTCACGCCAAACCCAGGCAACAGGTCGAGGACGGCCCTCGCCTTGACCTCGAGTTCCCGGGCCAGCTCGTTAATGCGGACTTGATTCGTGTCAGTCATGCGTCGTTAAGATTTCGCCTCGTTCCCGGTTTCCCCGGGACCTTCCGCCGGTTCCGACTCGTCAACTCCGGCCTCTTCCGTCGCTGTCGACGGCTCCGCGGTCGCGCTAGGCTCGGACGGGGCTGAACCCGATCCTTCTGCTTCGGTCCCCAGTGTTTCCGGGGCCGCCTCTGCCGCTTCGGGTGGAGCTTCCGCCCCATCCGCGGGCGTTTCGGCGGACGCGGAGTCTTCCTGCGCAGGCGCTCCTCCGTCCTCGATTGCCGCTGCGGCTTCGCCTTCCGCGGGCGCCTCGCCACCGCCCTCGTAGAAGCGGTTCACCGCTTGGTAGATCTTGTCCACCATCTTCTCGCCGATGCCGGGAATCTCCATCAATTGTTCCGGCGTCATTCCGGCCAGCTTCTCGACGTTCGTAATCCCCGCCGCCTCGATCTTCTCGATGGTCTTCGGTCCGACGCCCGCCAGCGCCGTCAGCGGCGTCGTGGGGGCGGTGAGCGCGGTCATCTGCTCTTCAATCTCGCGCCGCTTCTCCTCTTCGCTCTTGATATCAATGTCCCAGCCAAGCAGCTTGCTCGCCAGGCGGACGTTTTGCCCCTTCTTGCCGATCGCCAGCGAGAGCTGCGAGTCTTCGACGATCACTTCCAGCTTCCGCGCTTCGGCGTCCACGATCTGGACGCGCGTGACCTTGGCCGGGCTCAGCGCCTTCTGCGCGAACGCCACGGTCTCCTCGCTGTAAGGAATAATGTCGATCTTTTCGCCGCGCAGCTCGCGAATGATCGATTGCACGCGCATGCCCTTCATGCCCACGCACGCGCCCACGGGATCCACATCCTTGTCCCGGCTTGCCACCGCCACTTTCGTGCGCTCGCCCGCCTCCCGCGCTGCGAAACGAATTTGTACCGTGCCGTCGTAGATTTCCGGCACTTCCATCTCGAACAATCGCTGCACCAGGCTGGCATCAGCGCGCGAAACAATCACCT
>JBGPGF010000099.1:0-11402 GCA_041483755.1 Terriglobia bacterium
CCCACCGGACACTGGTCACTCGCATGCCCGCCGAAGCCCGCTGCGGGGGGCGTAGGAGAGCCACTAACTCCTTTACAATCCGCACATCTGAAAAATGTGCCCGCAACCCCTTTAGAATCCGCACATACAAAATCACCGTTTTTAAACCCTTTGGAATCCGCACTTGCAGAAAAACAGGGGGGGAGGGTCCCTCCTTCAAGCGAGGAGGCCCTTCAAGGCTCCCGGCAACGGCTCGCTCCAACCAACTGCCGCCTTGCGTCTCCGCACTCTTGCTTCTATTCTCTCCTCTCCATGCTGCTCGAAAACCAGGTTGCTCTCGTTACCGGCTCCGGACGCGGGATCGGCCGCGCCATCGCGCGGCTCTTTGCCAAGGAAGGCGCCTCCGTCTTCCTCGCGGCGCGCACGGAAGCCGAACTCCGCGGCAGCGCAGCGGAAATCACTGTCGCCGGTGGCCGCGCAGCGTACGCCGTGGCGGATCTGTCTCAAGAGGCCGGCTGCATGAGCGTCGTGGCTGAATGCCGGAAGAAACTGGGCGCGGTCACGATCCTTGTGAACAACGCCGGACACTACGGCCCCGTTCTCCCCGTGGAAAATTATCCCCTCGCGGAATTTGACGCCATCCTCTCCATCCACCTGCGGGCGGCTTTCCTTTTGTCGAAGCTCACGCTGCCAGAGATGTACGCGCGCGGCTCCGGCGTCATTCTCAATATTTCGAGCCTCTCCGCCAAGACGGCATTTTCGTGGGGCTCGGCCTACGCCGCCGCCAAGGCCGGGTTGCTGGGCCTCACGCGCGTAACCGCTGCCGAGGCTGCGCGCAAGGGTGTTCGCGTCAACGCCATTTGCCCCGGTCCGGTGACGGAGACAAAGATGTCCAAGGATCTCGGCGGGGAACTCTCGAGGATTCTCGGCATTTCGCCGGAAGTGCAATTGGAAGGATTCCTCAGCCAATTGTTGCAAGGCCGCGCACAGACGGCCGAAGAAATCGCCCGCGCCGCCCTGTTTCTCTGCTCGCATCAATCCAGCGCCATCACGGGGCAATCCCTCAACGTGGATGGCGGCATGGCCTTCTACTGACAAGAAAGACGGGCGAATCGCTCCGCAAAGCGATTGGCCCGTGTTCTTCGGTCAAACCCGCCCGCGCCGGTTTCGACGTGCCGGCGGAGCAGTGAACTAAATCTATTGCACCGGCTCGGAGTCCGGTCTGTGGAACGGCTGCTCCGCCAGCTCCTCGGCGAATGAGAATCGGTGACGCGCCACGCTGAGCGTATTCCAATAGAAGTGTTGCAGGCGGACCACCCCGGATTCCCAGCTCCTCTGCAACAGGTACACGCTGGAAACCACCACGGCCAGAGCCGCAAATCCAATGGCAAACAGCGCAAATGCCGCCAGTAGCTCCCGGACGAAGTACAATTGAAGCGCTGCCACCACCGCCAGGAACCACCACATCCACTTTCGACCGCTGTCCTTGCTCTTCATCAATTTGCTTTCCCCCATTCACGAACGCTGTCTGTAAAACCCCTTCTGCCTCTTAATGTTCCCTCACTGCTTTGGATGCGCGGACCCTGCTTCCTGCTGCAACGTTCCCGTGCACCTGACCTATTGGACAGCAGAAAGGTCTACTTTGGCGATGGTACCAGGGACACATTCTTGCGTCCAAACTACTCTCCCAGTACTGCCATGTTCCAGCTTGAAACGTAATATCGTCTTCATTTACATGTAGTTAAGAGTTAGTTCTTTCTCACTGTCGATTCGTCTTTGTTTCGCCTGTACGCCCCATCTTGCACCTGTCCCCGCGGACAGGTCAAGGGAAAAGTGAAACGACACTTCGCGGGGCATTCCGGCGAGGAGGCTGTGAGGCTCTTGTTTCGCCTAATCTTCGCGGAAGTTAGCGTATCGACTGTGATTGCGAGGCAAATCCGCGGCCCTCAGAACGTCTCCTCCATCCGCGGGTGAAGAGGAGCAGAGTCTCTCTAGCGTAGGTATCGGGGAGGTCTTACGAGTGTTCGGGCTAAACGGCTATGGAGCGTCGGGGCTCACAGTGCCGTTATGGATTAACCAGAGAGTTGCAATGCCAGCTCCGCCAAGCAGCAGAAAGATGAACGCCTTGCGGCGCCGCTTGGGCTTCTTCGGGGGCCCCAATGGCGGCTGCTGAGGACCTTGTTGCGATGGCGGATTCACGGTTTCCTGATCGCCCCCGAGCGCTTCGTCGGATGGGTCCAGCAGGACACGGTAGGACGCGCCTTCCGGGATCACTTCGCTTTCACCGCCGTACGTGAATTGCATCGCCCCGCGCCGCGCGACCACGATTAATTCTTGCGAGCCCACAAGGGAGACTTGCGCGACGGCTGGCCCATTCGCGACGGGCCGAATCTCGCCTCCGTTGGCCAGCAGCGCGATTGCCGAGGCTTGCGAGGAGGAAAAAACAATCGTGCCGGAAAGAAGCTCGGTCTGCAGCCCGCCGGCGACGATATGCACCGCGGCGCTGCTCTGAGCGTTGAGATAAACCAGAGCATTGCCCGCGCGCAGGCGCAAAGCGCCTTGCGCGTCTGTCGCCAGCATGTCGCCCTCGTAAATCGTGGCCCCGGCCGTAGCAGCACCGGATCCGAGCTGTGCTCGATTCGCCTGAACAATCATCCCGATTGCGTGTGGACGGACTTCCCCTGCGCGGGCAGCACCCGACGGCACCGCAGCCAGCAGTAACACGCACAACGCACACATACTGTTTCGAGGCATAATCGTCCTAAAGCCCCCTGAGAGGCCTTCTCCACAGTCTAGGGCAGTGAAGCCAGTCCAGGGCTGGAACAGCAGCGGTCTGTGTGCAAAGAGCCCACGTCTTGTACATTGTAGAAATAGAATGGGTTACTGTCTGCTTGGAGTATGCAGCGGGTTGCGCGCAAGCGGGCTGGCGGGGCTGAGGCGAACCTTCCCGCTCGAATCCAACACGTAGGGCACGCGTCTGGGGTCCACGGGGTTGCCAGCCAAAATGCCCATGCTGACAAGTTCGGCCCACCCGGAGGGCAGCCGCGCGTAGCGCTGCTCGAATTCGAACAGCAGTTCATCGAGCTGCTCGAGATCCTGTTCGACCTTCAACATCTCCATTTGGTGCAGCGCGTTTTCTCGCATCGCTGGATCTTGCGTGGAGTCGTAAATCTGCCGCCAAAGGAACAGCGATGTTTCGCGCGACCTGCCTTCTTGCGCGATTTTCGCCGCCATGACCTTCATCCACACGAGCGCGTGCGGATTCTTGCTGCCTTCCAGAAACGCTTCCGAAGCCTTGTGGTAGTCGCGAAGATCCCAGTAATAAATGAATCCGAGATCCTCGTAGAGCCGCCAGTAATCGGGGTTGGCGGCAATGCCGCGCCGGATGAGCGCGACGGCCAGGTCGGGCCGCCCCGCTCCTGCGGGAGAAGCCTGAGCCAAGAAAACTCCCCCAAAGCGATACGCGACCAACAGTTCCGGGTCCAGCGTGGTCGTCAGATCCAGTAAAGGGGAAAGAAGTTCGAAGTTGTCGTCGTGGCGTGACCTCTTATCGCCGTAATACTGCACCGCGCGCGTCCAATACACGTCCGCCAGGAAGGTCCCGTACTCGAGGCTCAGCAGCTTGATCAAACGGCCGGAACGGAAAAGCAAGTCGTTCTTTTCCTGATGAATCGAGGTCAGTTGCCGGTCAATACCGAGTTGCAGTCTCCACGCCGACGTGAATCCGAGCATCACAAACAACAGAATCGCCGCGATGGATCGTCTTCCGTTCATATCATTTCAAATTGCGCCGTGAAAAGATCGCCGACGCCGCCACCAGCGCAATCGCGCAGTACACCGCGGCGTAGAGCGTGTTCTGCGCGATGAGCAAACCGGGAATCGGCTGCGCATGCGCCGCCGCGGCGATGGCGTTGAAATTCTCAAAATTGGGAAGCAAGTAGGAGACCCACACGGCCAAATGGTCCAGGGCCGCACTGCCCGTGATGTTGCCGAAACCACGGATGTCCTGCACGAAAAGGCCCGTCACATAAATTCCCGCCGTAAACAGGATCGCCAGCAACGGCGTGGTAAAACACGAAAAAAGCAGCGCCAGCGCCACGATGATGGCCAGCTTCAGCAGGATGAAATACGCGGCGATCAATACGATCGCATCGCTCGGCTCAAACGAATGCCGGACGTAGAGCAGCGCCGCGAACAGGCCAAGCGCCATGGCCGCCGTGTTGACCGTCAGCGTCAACAGCAATCCGGCGAATTTTCCCAGGAGAAACTCCCATCGCTGAATTGGCTTGGCCAGCAGCGCGTACAGCGTGCGCTTGTCCATCTCCTTATAGACCAGCCCGACGCCGATAAAAACCGCCATCAGCAGCCCGATAATCGAAATCGCGCTGAGCCCCAGGCTGACAATGACCAGAGACTCGATCCCGATGGAAATCTGTCCCACCAGAATCGCCGCCGCCATCATCAGCAGCGCAAAAAAGACGAGATTGTAGAGCACGCGGTCGCGCACCGCTTCGCGAAAGGTGTTCCAGGCGACCGTGCCCGCGCGGTTCATTTCCCGGAAACCTCCACCGCGGATGCCTGCGCCTGATCCGCGGCGATCAAGTGGAGGAAATAATCCTCCAGCGTCGGTTTGAGCTGCGTCACGGAAAGAATCCGCGCGCCCGCCCCGCGCAGCTTCTCCATCACCGAATACAATTCCTCTTCCGGCACTTCCAGCCGGAAACGATTGCCCGTGCGGCTGGCCTTTTGCAGCAGCGGATTCGCGATCGCCGGAAGTTCTCTACTCAGTTCGAACAGCACTTCCATCCCCTGCACCTTTACTCCCACAAGCTCATCCAGGCGGCCCACGCCGCGCAGCTTCCCACCGACAATCACGCCCACGCGGTCGCAAATCATTTCGGCGTCGGAAAGAATGTGCGTCGAAAACATCACCGTGCGGCCGTTGCATTTGAGTTCCAGAATGATGTCGCGCACCTCGCGCCGCCCGATGGGGTCCAGGCCGGACATGGGCTCGTCCAAAATCACCACCTGCGGATCGTGCAGAATCGCCTGCGCGATTCCCACGCGCTGCAGCATGCCTTTCGAATACTTTCGCAACTGAATCTTCCGCGCGCCATCCAGCCCGACTTTTTTCAGCATGCGGTCAATTCGCTCGCGCCGGTCCGCCGCGGTCAAATCGTGAAAGCGCGCGAAGTAGTCGAGCAATTCCGCTGCGGTGAGGTAGTCGTAGAAATACGGCTGCTCGGGCAGGTAACCAATGTCTTTGTGCATTCGAACATCGCTGATGGGCCGGCCAAGAATTCTCGCTGTTCCCGCGGTCGGAAAGATCAGCCCCATCAGCAACTTTATCGTCGTGCTTTTCCCCGCGCCATTCGGCCCGAGAAACCCGAAAACTTCTGCGGGCAACACCTGCATCGTCAGGTCATCGAGCGACCGGCGCTTCTTCGCCAGCAGAAACCCGACGGGATAGTCCTTCGTCAGCCCCTCGATTTCGATCGCGGCATCCTGCATGGGCACATTCTTATGAAGTATGTCGTCAGCGTCAATGAAATGGCTCGGAGCGTGTGCGTCGGAATGAAACGGCTGCGGTTTCACTCTTGCGGAGCGGAAGAGCCCAGTTGGACGAGTCCAGCCTGCGGCGAAGCCTGAGCCCGCGGCTTGAGGGTCTGCGGCGTGCGCCAGTTATCGAGGATGCCGACCTGCTGCACGCAGGAAACCGTGCAGCGCGGTCCGCAGAATTTCTCCGTCAGAAATTCGCGATGGCGCATTTCCGGCGTGTATTGCGCCAGCGGGATGCCGGGGTAGCCGCGCTGCTGCGAGCACCAATGCACCAGCCCGTCTTCGCAGATGTACAAATAGCGCGAGCCGGAACGGCAGCGCCACTGATTTTCCTGGGCGCGCGCGATATTGTGCTGAAAACCGTTGAAGCGCGAAAACGAACGCTTGCCCAGCATCATGATTTCCTCGAAAATTTCCGACTCGCGCGCGCCCAGAGGCTTCAATTGCCCGTTGTGGTCGTGGAGGATGCCGACCGTGCTCGTCAGGCCAAGTTCCACGGCGCGATGCGCAATTTTCAAAGCGTCTTCCGGATTCGCCACGCCGCTTCCCAGCACGGAGTTGATGTTCACCTGAAAGACGGCGTGCTTCGCCAGCAGCGCAAGCTTTTGATCCAGCACCTTCAGACTCTTCTTCGACACGTCGTCCGGCATGGCGTTATCAATGCTGATCTGTATGTGCTCGAGCCCGGCGCGGTTCAGCCGCTCGATGCGCTCGGCGGTGAGCAGGTAGCCGTTGGTGATCAGGCCGGCGATCATCCCGCGGCGGCGCATGTGCGCGATGATTTCGTCCAGCTCAGGATGCAGCAGCGGCTCGCCCCCGCTGATGGTGATCACCGACGTTCCCATATCGGCCAGCAAATCCAGCCGGTGTTTCATCGTTTCGATCGGCACGGGCTGCGAAACATCGTCAAACTCGTTGCAGTACGTGCACGCCAGATTGCATCGCCGCGTCGGGATGATGTGCACCAGGACGGGATGTTCGGTGGAAATCAGGGCCTTCGCGATCATGCGCAACTCGCGCGTGCGAGTACGCAGGAACCGCAGCCGCCTGCGCAACCGCACGCCGGCAGATGCCCGGACTGTAGCTTGGCTATCCATCAATGAAATCTGCTGAAACCCCGGTAGATTATACCCCAGGCCTGGGGAAGCCTCGGCAATGGCCGCGCTGGCCTGTTGGCGCGAACTAGATACCCCCGGAACTCTTTATTTGTCAGTCTGTTACCGCTAATTTCTGGTGCCCTGGCCGTGCGTACCATTGCCCGTCCGCTCCTCCGATTTCTACCCTATGACCAGTTGCGTGAGGTCTTTGTGCCCGAACTGAATCCAGTCTCCCCATCGGAAATTCGCCCGGAAGCCCGCCGGAGTCTCCCGCGGATGACGACCCTTCTCGTTTTGGCTTTGGTTCTTGCCGCGATCTTGCGGCCGGCTCCGATTCGCGCCGCGTGGGCCGAACTCGAACGCATCATCCAGCTCAAGAGCCAGCCCCTGCCGGCTTCGCCGCCAAAGTTTTCCGACCACGAAATCGAAGGGCTGTCCGCGATGACGCCGCAGCAGCAGGCCGAGCTCCTGATGGAACGGGCCATCAATCATTACGACGGAGCCATCGAGTTGATCGATCAGAACGTTTCCGGATGGCACGGCCAGCTCGTCGTGCAAAACGGGCAGATGGCCGGGCTCCTGAATACGGCCATCAATGCCAACGACTTGCGCGTCCGCGCCGCCGCGCTGGAAATCTTTCTCGCCGGCTACAACCTGCAAAAATCTCCAGAGACGGTGAACAAACTTTTTCTGCAGTTCGAGCAAGAGGCGCCGAACGAGCGAGCGTGGGTGCTCTGGATTCTTGGCGTGCTGGGCAACCGCGGCGTGGAGACCGCGCGCATCCAGAACCTATTCCTCGACCACATTCACGATGCGGATGAGCGCACGCGCTCCTACGCGGTGGTCGGCCTGGGCCTGCTCGGAACAGACGGAACCATCGCGCCACTTCTCGACGCTTTCCACGACGATCCTTCGCCGCAAGTTCGCGAGCGCGCCGCGTGCAGCCTGGCGCAATCCGGGATGCTGAACACGCAGCAGCGCATGTCCGCCGTGCCCACGCTGATGCGTTTTATGGATGATGCCTCGCTCGACGCCGCAACCCGCGGCTGGGTTTTCCAGGCGCTCCGCGACATCACCGGCGCTTCCCTCGGCTCCGACCCCGCCGCTTGGCGCACCTGGTGGGACCAGCGCCCTCGCGCGTGATTTCTGCTGTCTTCACGGAAGCCGGTTTCGCTCTGCTCTGGTTGATTCTTATTTGGTTTAAACGCCGATCCAGATGGAGGAGCGAGTCAGCTTCTCCACGCGCCCGGCGTGCTCACCACCAATGGGCTTCATGGAGCGTCACGGATTCGCCGTGGCGGCCGAGGTCCCCGATCCTGCCTGGTTCTTGCTTCCGCTTTGCTGGGCCCGCTGGATCACTTGGAGCAGGTCCACGCCTAGCCCGAGCCGATAAGCATCGCGGTTGCGCAGCGGCACCTTCACTTGGAAGACCGAGGGATCGCTGATCGCCGTCGTGGACGTGCCGGGCATAAAGACGGGATCGCTGGTTTGGTTTTTCTGGAACAAGGAACTGACTCCCCCGAAAACGTACAGCCCGGGAACGAACGGCAGAGGATAGGCAACATCCAGGCGGAGAAGCCAGCGCGAGAGATGGCCGCCGCTCACTTGCTCGTCCTGTCCCACCGTGAGGTCAAGCACGCCGGGATACGTGTTGTACACGCCCTCGCATTCGTTGCTGTAACCGGGATCGCAATCCGCGCTCTGAAAGGCTCTGCTGAAGTGATAGGTCTTGAACCGCAGACCGGAATAGTAGCGGCGGAAGAAGCGCGACCTCTCCTGATTGACGAAGGTGATGTTTGTAAAAGACTGTGGAATGTCCACCAGCATGCAGGGCGCCGTAGTGCAGGTTGGATCGGGCGTCTGAAACTGATGCCGCAGCGGGCTGCCGGACGCAAGCGTGAAAACCGTGGGGTTGCTCCCCGGTGCTGCAAACGGCGAAGCGAAGCCGCCGCCGGTGACCCACGCCAATCCTAGTCGCGATTTTGTGTTCTTAAACGAGCCGAAAAACGCGCGGCCGGCTCGCGGTTTGACGAGCATGATCTCCACGCCGCCCTGAACGTCAATCCCCTGCACCAGGCTCGTCTTCTGCCCCGTCAGGTTGTCGGTGAACCCCTGCACGTTCAGGCTCGACAAAGCGCTGGCCTGTTGCGGAATGCTGGTAATCCGCGGATTGAAGAACCACCAGGCACGGCTCTGGAGCGGATCGCTGTGGTAGTCCTTCCAAACGTACCGAACGTGATCTTCTTTCTCTTGTTCGCTCATCAAGTTCTGGCAGTCTCCGTAGCTTCTGACAAATGTATCTTTTTTGTCGCCCGCCTTGACCTTCCCGTGCTGGTCGGTCAGTTCTTCGCCCTTGGCGTTTAAGCACGCCGTGTAGCCGCTCAACCCAATGGGCGCGTTAATGGCAAAGTCCACGAACACCTGCTGCTGTACGTCGGTTGACGTAGCGCCTCCAATGTCCGTGCCTACTACGGAGCGCAGCGACGGATGCGTCCCGCTCGGGCCGGTGGCCTCCACGCGCGCCATATTGGCGACGAATCCCGTGCCTTGCAGCGAAATCATCAACGGGGGAACCAGAGTAGTGCCGTCAGCCTGCTTGAGTGGTTGGCCGTCCGGGCCCACCAGCGGCACTTGCAGCCAATGGTTATAGTTGTATGCCCGTTTTGGCGTGAACAGAATCTTCAGGCTGCATTGGTCCGAAGGCGCCAGCGGATTCTTGCACTTGTCGGTGCCGTCGGCTACCTGGAATATTTCTCCCTGCTCCAAGCATGTGCTCTTGTCGTGGAGGCATACCCTGGTTACCCCCAGCCGGACGACGCTGTCCTTGCCCGTGTTCTTGATGGTGACCGAGGCTTCGGCATGGTCGGAAACTTCCTTCTCGCCAACGCGAACGATCGAAGGCGTAATCTCAAGGTTGTCCGCCGGGGAAGATGGAAGCGCCGCAGCAACGAAAGGTGCGCCCGAACCAAAACGGCTTCCCAGGGGGCAGGGATCCTGGCTTGCCGCGCTATTCTTGAGCGCCGCGATGTCATTGTCCAAGGCGGCCGCCAGCGCCAGACGCGCATGCTCCCCCAGCGGCAGACCTGCTACCTGGCCAGCCCTCAATGCGTCGCGCTGCGCCGTCAGCACGGTCTGAAGCTGCGTGGCATAGTTTGCCAGTGATGTCTTCAGGACGGTGGTCTCCGAATCCGTTGTGCTCGTGCAAGCGACTCTCGCCAAATTCGTGATGTTTGCTTCGAGCTGCTGTGCCTTGCCGTCCTCGGGCAGTTGAGCGCTCACGCCTCGCGCAGAGACCAGCATCGCGGCTCCCGCCAACGCGATCCACACGACCATTCGCGATGCCGCATACACCCGAGCGTCCATCATCCTCATAGAGATCTCCTTGGTTTGGTGGCGGCCGGAAACGTGCGTGCCGTTCCCATGGAGACGCCGCGCAGGAGCGGCAGTAGAGGCCGAGCCCCTCCAGGCAAGAAGTATTTATCGCTCTTTGGACATTTTGTCAATTTAGAATTAACGGTTCACTATAATAGCTACTGTAATATCGACTCGTCCAGAGCGGCCTGGCGACCCTCGTCGCATTCTTCTTGCCCACTCTTACCCCGAGTTGCGAGGGACCGCACTTTCTTGTCGAAAATGCGGTCCTGCAAACCCTTTGTTTGCTGCTCTCACAGACTCTCCCATTCTTCACATACTGCAACTCCTTTGTTTACCACTCTTGCAGAAACATGGGGGATGGGGGTTATCTCTTCCCATTCTGAAACTCGCCCTTTGCCCTCCTCCCGTCTTCAACGCCCTGCCTCCTTACCTCATTCCTCCCATACTGCTAAACTCAGGGTGGCCGCCGTGAAGGAGGGCACCCCATGTCCGAAGCGACGAAACCCGCCATGACGACTCCAACGCGAACCGAAACCGACAGCATGGGCAAGATGGAAGTGCCCGCGGACCGCTACTACGGCGCGCAGACTGCGCGGTCGCTGATTCACTTTGCCATTGGCAAGGACACCATGCCGGAGGAGCTGATTCGCGCCTTCGGCATTTTGAAAAAAGCGTGCGCGCTGGTGAATCAGGACCTGGGCAAGCTCGCGCCCGAAAAAGCGCGGCTGATCGTGCAGGCCGCCGATGAAGTGATCGCCGGAAAGCTCAACGAGCATTTTCCGCTGCGCGTCTGGCAGACGGGCAGCGGCACGCAGACGAACATGAACGTCAACGAGGTGATCTCCAACCGCGCCATCGAGATTTCCGGCGGGGTGATGGGCAGCAAGAAGCCCATTCACCCGAACGACGACGTGAACATGTCGCAGTCCTCGAACGACACGTTTCCCGCGGCCATGCACATTGCCGCTGCGGACCAAACCGCGCGGCGGCTGCTGCCGGCCATCGGGAAACTGCACGACGCGCTGGACGCCAAGGCGCGCGAGTTCATGGGCATCGTGAAGATCGGGCGGACGCATCTGCAGGACGCCACGCCGCTGACGCTGGGGCAGGAGTTTTCCGGTTGGGTGAACATGCTCGACCGCGACGTGAAACGCATCGAGGCGGCGCTTGACGGCCTCTACGACCTGGCCATCGGCGGGACGGCCGTGGGGACGGGGCTCAACGCGCACCCGGAGTTTGCCGCGCGCGCAGCGAAGAAGATCGCCGAATTGACGGGGCTGCCGTTCCGCTCGCATCCCAACAAGTTCGCCGCGCTTTCGGCCCACGACGAAATCGTGTTCGCGAGCGGCGCGCTCAAGACGCTGGCCGTGTCGCTGATGAAAATTGCGAACG
>JBGPGF010000100.1:0-11205 GCA_041483755.1 Terriglobia bacterium
CCCCACTCCATCGGGGGACAAGACCTGCATATCGATGGCAGCATCGGTATCAGCGTCTACCCGGAAGACGGGGAAGATGCCGAAACGCTAATCAAGAATGCGGACACGGCGATGTACCACGCCAAGGAAAGGGGACGCAACAATTTCCAGTTCTTCACGGCGGAAATGAATCTGAGGGCTGTCGAGCGGCAATCTCTCGAAGGCAACCTCCACCGCGCTCTCGAGCGAGAAGAGTTCTTGTTGCATTATCAGCCGAAGGTAAATCTTGGCACGGGCGAGATCACGGGAGTAGAGGCGTTGATACGCTGGCAGCAGCCCGATCGAGGACTCGTCCCTCCCGCCCAGTTCGTCCCCATCGCCGAAGATTGTGGCCTAATTGTCCAGATCGGCCGCTGGGTGATGCGCGAAGCATGCCGGCAAGCGCGCGCCTGGCAGGACGCGGGACTGCCGCTACTGCCTATTGCCGTCAACGTTTCCGCCGTCGAGTTCCGCCATAAGGATTTTGTCGAAGGTGTTCGGACGATACTCTCGGAGACTGGTTTGGAAGCTCGATATCTCGAACTCGAGCTCACTGAAGGCGTTATTATGGAGGATGTCGAATCCACGTCTTTCGTACTTCAAGAGCTCAAGATGATGGGGATACACCTTGTGGTGGATGACTTCGGCACCGGCTATTCCAGCCTCAGCTATCTTCGCCAGTTTCCCATTGATGCCTTGAAAATTGACAAGTCCTTTGTCCACCAGCTCACTTCCGATTTCGAGGACTCAACAATCGTGAGCGCCATAATTAACATGGGAAAGAGCCTCAAACACGGCGTGGTTGCGGAAGGCATCGAAACACAAGAACAGATGGCATACCTTCAGACCAAGTGTTGCGCGGAAGGGCAAGGCTACCTCTTCAGCCGGCCCCTGGCCGCCGCACAATTTGCCGACTTACTCATGATGGGCTTAGCAGAAACTGTCGTCCACTGAGGGGTCGGGCCTCGTTGCAACACCGGCCGAGCCTGCCAAATAGTATTGAGCCCGCCATCAGGGCGCCAACGCCGCCCGGTCCGAGATAGCGCTTCAGTGTGATATCCGCTGCTGGCTCGTGGTTATTCACCCGCCGCCATTGCAAACCAGAATAGGAGCATGCCTACGGAGCAAGCGGGAGCATGCCAGCGGAACGGACTCCGTCGCCATGCACCACTGATCGCGAACACGATTCCGGCAAGGGAAAGCAAGCCTCCCCATCGATAGATTCTGAGCAGCAACGGGTCATAAAAGGGAAAACCGCCAATCGCTCCTGCATACAGTAATGACGAAATCGCAAGTAGGCCGGATGCAGTGGCGAGTATGAAACCTACTAAGGACAGGACCGAGGAAAGAGTTCGCGCTTGTTTACGCTTCGTCCACCGCACCCACCCCCAAACCATTGCGGCAGGCAGGGCGAAATACATGCCGACTGCGAACAGAACTAACACAATCAATTCGGCGGCCTTGTTCATGCGACCGCCTCAGCCGGATTATGCCCCAACCGGCAGACGATCTCATCCGCAAAATGATGGTCCACTATGAGAGCCGCCGTTCAGCTACAATTGAACGATTACTGGAGACTGCTGCGTGAAAAAAAGCGCCATATTGATCGTGCAGTGCCCGGACGGGCAGGGGATTGACGCCGCGCTTGCGGACTTCATCTTCCGCGGCGGCGGCAACATCCTTCATTTCGAACAGCACCAAGCCGCCGAGTTGGATCTTTATTTGGCGCGCATCGAATGGGACCTCAACGGTTTTCAAATTCCGCTCAACGAATTCCCGCGCCTCTTTTCAGCCATCGCCGAGCGCTTCCAAATGCAATGGCACCTTGCGCTTTCCGATCACCGCGCGCGCGTCGCCCTTTTCGTCTCCAAGCAGGATCATTGCCTGGTGGACCTTCTCTATCGCTGGCACAGCGGTGAACTACGCTGCGACGTTTCGCTCATCATCAGCAATCACGAAGACGCCCGCCGCCACGCCGATTTCTACGGCGTCCCGTTTCACGTCATTCCCGTCAGTGCAGAGAACAGGCACGAAGCCGAACGCTTGCAGCTCAAACTCCTCAGTGGCGAGGGAATCGAACTCATCGTTCTTGCCCGTTACATGCAGGTTCTCTCCCCGGAATTCATCCGCCGCTTCCCGCAACGCATCATTAATATCCACCACTCGTTTCTGCCGGCTTTTGCCGGCGCCAGACCGCACCAGCAGGCCTTCGACCGCGGCGTCAAACTCATCGGCGCCACAGCGCACTACGTCACCGAAGTTCTTGACGACGGGCCCATCATTGATCAGGACGTGGCCCGCATTTCGCACCGCGACGCCGTTGAAGATTTGGTTCACAAGGGGAGAGACCTGGAGAAAGTCGTGCTCTCGCGCGCCGTCGCCTGGCACGTCGAAAACCGGGTGCTGCTCTACGGCAACAAGACGGTCATCTTCGATTAGTATTCTGGTGCGGAAGGAGGGATTTGAACCCCCACGACCTTTCGGCCACAGGATCCTAAGTCCTGCGCGTCTGCCAGTTCCGCCACTTCCGCGTGGTTCTTACACTATACCGAGGCTTAAGGGTCGCTTGCTACTTGGCTTGTTCCAGCACCACGATGGTGTCAATCGGGTCGCGGGCGTCCTTCGGGATGCGTAGCAGCGCCCCGCCCTCCAGCTTCTTCAACTCCACCTTGGCGTTTGAGCCGAACAGACGGGCTGCCGTGATCCCTGGCAGCTCCGGCAGCGCAAGATACTCCTCCTGCCAATTCAATACGTGGAGATAAATCTTGCCGTCCTTCTGCGTGGACACGCCCCAGCTTCGCGGCGTAATCGGTCCGCCGCGCGTGCCATAGATGGTGTCTCCGTTCTTTTCCAGCCATTGCCCCACGGCGTGCAGCCTCTCGACAAATTCCGGCTGCACGTTTCCGGCCTCGGTGGGTCCGATGTTGAGCAGAAAATTCGCATTGGAGCCGGCGGCGCGCACCAGGTAATGGATCAAGTCCGGCACACTCTTGAAATTCTTGTCGCTCTTGTTGTAACCCCACGCGCCGTTGAGCGTTTCGCAGGTTTCCAGCGGCAGCGTGCTGACGGCCGCCTTGTTGAACCCCGCTGAATTCGCTCCGGGGAGGTCCTTTTCGAACATCTGAAAATCTTCGCCATCGAACGGCGCGTGATGGTGGTTGCTGCCCACCAATGCGGCGGGCTGCAGCTTATGAATGAGGGAGTAGGTGCGCTGCAATTGCCAGTCGGCATCCGGCTTGTCCCACATGCCGTCGAACCAAATGCCCGCCACGTCGCCATACTGCGTCAGCAGCTCGGTGAGCTGCGCGTCCATGAAATCCAGATAGCGGTTGAAGTCGCCGCCTTCGGGACGCCCCGCCGAATGCCCTGTAGCGCCCAGCGGGAAATAATCCGGGTTATGCCAATCGAGCTGCGAGTGATAGAAAAACAGCTTGATTCCTTGCTTGCGGCATTCCTCGGCCAACTGCTTGAGCGGGTCTTTGCCGTACGGCGTGGCGTCCACGATGTTCCACTTCGTTTGCTTCGTCGCGAACATCGCGAAGCCGTCGTGATGCTTGCTGGTAATGGTGATGTACTGCATGCCGGCGGCCTTGGCGAGCGAGACGATCTCCGCGGCGTTGAACTCCGTGGGATTGAACCGCGGCGCGAACTTTTCGTATTCGGAAACGGGGATTTTCTTGATCTGCATCACCCATTCGCCGTCCGCGGGGACGCTGTACACGCCCCAGTGAATGAACATGCCGAACTTCGCGTTCTGAAACCATTGCCGCGCCTTCAGGTTCGCTGCTGTTGGCTGGTAGCTCTGCGCCGAGGCAGCGCCGCTCCACAGCAGCATCCCAAGTAAGATTGATAGAGCCCGCATCGTTCTCATCGTCGTCCTGATTTCCGCCGCTTGGCTGACCCTGCAGCTTTGTCTCTTTTGCATTCTGAAGCCCACGAGCACCACAATCCTACCGCAACACAAGCCTTGTCTGGCAACCCGTTCCCCATCATGCCGTCATCGCGCCTGCCTCTAGAGGCTTTTGCCAGAAGGGCCTCAATTAGCTAATCTTAGTTAGCTAACATGGCTACCGTCAAAATGCACCGCGCCAAGACCCACCTTTCCCGTTTGATCGAGAAGGCTTGCGACGGCGAATAAGTCATCATCTCTCGCGGCGACCAGCCCGTAGTGCGGCTCGTTCCCCTGCTCGACAAAAAGAAGCATCGCAAACCCGGCAGCCTCAAGGGAAAGATCCAAATCGGCCCCGGCTTTTTCGAGCCCCTGCCCTTGGATGAAATGAAGGAATGGGAGTAGGCCGTGCGCCTGCTCCTCGATACGCACGACTTGCTGTGGTGGCTGTCCGACGACCCAGCGTTGCCGCCCCGCGCCAACGCTATCTGCGTCAGCGCTGCCTCCGCCTGGGAAATCGCCACCAAGAGCCGCCTGGGCAAACTCGCCGGCGCCGAGGAGCTGGCGCGCGATTTCGAAGCGTTTCTCGTTCGAGAATCCTTTGAGCCGTTCCCCATCAGCGTCGGCCATGCCGCTCGCGCCGGCCTGCTACCCGGGCCGCACAAGGATCCCTTCGACCGCATGCTCATCGCCCAGGCCCAGGCCGAGAATTTCCCCATTATCAGCAACGACCCCGTCTTTGACTCTTACAAACTCCGCCGCCTCTGGGACTGATTCCACTCGCACTGATTCCAGTTCACCGTGGCAATGGAATACCCTGTGCGCCTTCATGCAAGCGCAGCTTGGATTGCACTGGAACGCGGCGTTTGCTACGCTGCGCTTCGGCAATCGCAGCTAGGAGGTTTACCATGGCTTTTTGCAGCAAATGCGGCACGCAACTTGGCGCGCAGTCCGCGGCATGCCCGCAATGCGGCGCCGCGCAGCAGCCTGCGTCACACAATCCCGCCGCGCAGTCCGGCTTGGCCGAAAACGTCGCCGGCCTGCTGTGCTACGTCCTGGGATGGGTCACGGGGATCATTTTTCTCTTGATTGACAAGCGGCCGTTTGTCCGCTTCCACGCCGCGCAGTCGCTGGTCGTTTTCGGCGGCCTGCACGTGTTTCGCATGATCCTGGCGGCCATCTTTGGGTGGCATTTTTTCTTTGGCGGCTGGCAGGGATTCGGTCCGGCAGCGCTTCTGCTGCACCTTTCGAGCCTGCTGGGTTTTGTTCTTTGGATTCTCCTAATGATCAAGGCCTACCAGGGCGAACGTTTCAAAATTCCCGTGGCGAGCGAAATCGCCGAGGGCATAGCCGGAAAATAACTGGGCGCCCACGGCGCCTTTCTGCTTGACTTTCCCCGCCCCGGCGGCCATCTTTGTTGGCTTTGTCTCCGTCGGCCCTCTCTGCTGGGACTCCTCTCCGCAGAGACAAGGAAAGGTGAATTCACCGCACTATGGCACGCGTACGGCTCTGCTTCCACGACCGCTGCTTTGACGGCATGGCCTCCGCGGCGCTCTTCTACCGCTTCTACCGCGAACGCCTGGATGCCGGCGCGGAATTTCACTTCACGGGGATGACGCACCGCGCTTCGCATCCCTGGGCCGGCGACATTTTCGACGGCGACGAAAACGTCATCGTGGATTTCAAGTATTCGAATTCGCCGCGTCTGACGTGGTGGTTCGATCATCACCAGAGCGCATTCCTCACGCCCGCCGACGCCGAGCATTTCCGCGGTCATCGCACCGAGCACATGTTCTACGAGCCGGACTACAAGTCCTGCACCAATCTGATCGCCACGGTGGGGCGCGAAAAGTACGGCTTCGACACCAAGCCGCTCGAAGAACTGATCCGCTGGGGCGACATTATTGACGGCGCGCAATTCGCGACGGCGCAGGCGGCCGTGGACGTCGCCGATCCCGCCACGCAGCTCGCGCTGGTTGTCGAGGCGGCGCCCGAAAACGGCATTCCGGCGCGGCTGATTCCGGAAGTGGCCTATCGGCCGCTCGACGAAGTCGTGAAGCTGCCGCTGGTCGCGCAGCATCTTGGACCGCTGCTCGATCGCCATCGCAAGTCCATCGAGATTTTGCGCCAGCGCATCGAGGCGCGCGACGGCGTGATTTTCTTCGATGTGAGCGACCTGGACCTCGAGGGCTACAACAAGTTCATTCCGTACTTGCTGCACCCGGACTACAGCTATTCGGTGAGCGTGTGCGCCTCGGCCACGCGCGCCAAGGTTTCCCTGGGCACCAATCCCTGGAATCCGCCGTCGCCCGCCAGGGAAAAGAATCTCGCCTCGATTGCCGAAAAAAACGGCGGCGGCGGGCATCCCCGCGTCGCGGCCATTTCGTTTGAGCCCTCGGACATTGCCCGCGCCCGCGAAGTCGCCCGCTCCATCGTCGCCTCTCTCCGCGGGTAGCATCCTTTCCCGCCTCGCGGCTCCTGGGGCTTCACCTTCACCGGCGAGCGCCCCTCTTACCAAGACGCCGCGGAAAATCATAGAAGTGCTATTCTCGCGGCTGTATTGGCGGATCCAGAGCGCGGGACGTGCCGTGCTTTTACAGGGGGGCTAGCGTGCGCATCACATTCATCAGAAAACTTGGGCCCATCCTCCTCGTTCTTCTGAGCGTGACAACGGCGATGCAGAGTGGCCAATCGCAGAAGCCGGAGCGGGACTTCCATCCTGTGATTCCCAGGACCTGGGATGACGCGGCTATGGCGGAGCTCGAGGTGCCGCTGGCTGATCCCGCGGGTTCGCCCAAGCATGCATCGGCCGATTACTACTACAAAATTCCCGTGCGGCCCATCTACAAGCAGTATCCCGTCTACGCACCCGGCCATGAGCCGCCAGGTTACATTGATTGGCTCAAGCAGCAAGAGCCGGTGATTGTCTGGGGAGGGGAAGGCAAGGACGCGAAGCGGCCGGCGCTCAAGACTAAAGCAGATTGGATTAAAGCGGGAGAGATCGCTTTTGATGCGCCGGTTATTTATGGCGCTATCGGTTTTTTTGAGGAACCCAAGTCTCTCTATCTGCGCGAACCTGATTGGTACAAGCACACTGGCGCGGTCATCACGCGCAAAGGCGTCCTGCCTTACTACACCTACGTGATCCGGCAAAAGGGCAAGGTGGAGATCGGCATCCTGGCCTGCGCCATGTGCCACACGCGCGTTATGCCGGAGGGCAGCGTCATCAAAGGCGCGCAGGGCAATTTCCCATTTGACCGCGCGTCCGGGTATGACACCCGAGCGTCGGACAAGGTGAGCGATGCACGCATCTTGGAACGCGCGCTCTTCGCCGCTCCTTGGATAAAGCCCGACCTGCAGGCCCGGCTATCAGAAATGTCTGTCGAGGAGATTGCGGCCACGCACGACGCGATTCCGGCGGGGGTTCTGGCGCGACACCGCTCCAGTCCACTCAATCCGGTGCATATCCCGGATCTGATCGGCGTCAAAGACCGGCGCTACCTGGATGCCACCGGTTTGCAGCAGCAGCACTCGATCGTCGATCTGATGCGCTACGCGGCGCTGAATCAGGGCGGCGACGATCTGGCCAGCTTCGCCGGATTCATCCCGGCCGACGTGCCCAATTTCAAGAACCTGCCTGCTGCCGGCACGCAGTCGCGATACAGCGACGAGCAGCTCTACGCGCTGGGGCTTTACGTCTATTCACTCAAACCGCCGCCGAATCCGAACAAGTTCGATACCCTGGCGGCGCGCGGGAAGAGTGTGTTCGAGCGCGAAAGCTGCGCGACGTGTCACACGCCGCCGCTTTATACCAACAACAAGCTAACGCCCGCGGAAGGCTTCACTCCGCCCGCTGACCACGTGGCCAAGTACGACATCCTTCCGACCTCGCTGGACACCGATCCCAACCTGACACTGAAGACGCGCCGCGGCACGGGCTACTACAAGGTTCCATCGCTCAAGGGCGTGTGGTATCGAAGCATGTTCGAGCACAACGGCTCCTGCGCCACGCTGGAGGACTGGTTTGACCCGCGCCGCACGCGCGGCGACTACGTGCCCACGGGATTCAAAGGCTATGGCGTGAAGACGCGCGCCGTGAAAGGCCATCCATTCGGGCTTGGTCTTTCGCTGGCGGATCGCAAGGCGCTCATCGCGTTCTTGAAGACGTTGTGACGGGGATGCAAAGAGGCGGGTGTAGAAGACTTTGTGAGCGAACACGACGGAGCGCCGCTCGTTTGGGTTGACCGGATGCGCCGTGTGACTTGTCACATTCCTCGCTGTGATATACTTGTATAGCGAGGTAGAAATGCTGGCGATTCGACTTCCGCAGTCCATCGAAAAACGGTTGGAGAAGCTGGCCCGGCGCACCGGGCGCACCAAGACCTACTATGTCCGCGAAGCCATCCTCCAGCACTTGGAGGAGCTCGAGAACGTGTATCTGGCCGAACAGGCGCTGGAACGCATGCGCGCAAGGAAATTTTCCGCTAAAGCAGTGCGGCAGTAGGAGAATTTGCTCCTGTAGCACAGCCACTCTTGGCTGTGCGGTTTTTGATTCTCGAGACGGCTAATAAACGGCAAAGGCAAGGGCACAGACCCAAGAGCACAGGCAAGAGTGCCTGTGCTACTTATGGGCACTCGACCAAATCCAATCCTCGGGGTGAGCGACCAGGCCGGCCTTGGCGGGATTGTGCTCGATATAGATGCGGACGCGGTCGAATTGCGCTTCATTGCGGACCCAGTGATCGAAGGATTCATCCTGCCAGAAAGGCTTGCCCGTGCGGCCCAGCGTTCCGTTCGCATCCCGGGCAGATACTCCTTTGATCCCGCCTGTAATGCGGCGCAACGGGACCTGCGGGTCGAGGAGGACGTGCACATGATTCGGCATGACGACATAGGAGTGCAATACATAGTGACGGAGTTGCGCGCCGCGGAGGAGGGTGTCCACGACGTAGCCGGCGATTTCCGGATCACTTAGCCAGCGCGGGCCTGTGGCGGCGGCGTCCAGCCTGCGGTCGGCGGCTAGGAATTGTTTTCCGGGGTCTTTTTTCAATTTTTCGAGGTCGTGGACAAAACTTTGGGGCAGGGAGCCGTGCAGACGCCACGTAAGAAAGATCGTGCGGCCATCGGGATGCCAATGGGGGAGGTTTCGTTCGTAGTAGGTCATCGTAGATGCCATTGACGGAAAGGCGTTTGGAATGGGAACGGGGACAGAATAGCACTAGGAATATAAGAGCACAGCGACATAAGAGCACAGGCAGGAGTGCCTGTGCTACCAAGACCAATTCACCGGAAGCGCGCTTTCGTTGACTTCCCGCGCGGCAATCGCGTACATTCCAAGTGTGACCGCAAAGCGGTCAACGGTATTCTCTTGGTAGAGGTGCGGAGGCCATTAATAGCCGGGCGCGCGGTTCCGAATCGCTTCGGACGCCTGAGCGAAAGGGGCTCTTGCAAGATTCTCCGCCGAAATCTTCCCGGCAGCGAAGTGCCGAAAAGATTGGGGAGCAGGTCCAAGGCCTGTTCACTGTCACCTGTTCCAAATCAGGTGGAGCGCTATCGGGAAGAGACGTGGCCGAATCTGCTCGCGGCTGCCCTACCTTCTCGGTGTGCTCTCCCATTGACGTACACAGGCCCTTCGTGCCTCAGGGCAAGCTGAAGGCGTGTGCTACGCAGGCAGGATGCATGGACATTTTTGCGCTAACGCGGGCGCTGGTGGACATCGAGTCGGTGACCGGTCACGAAAAACAGGTGGGTAACTACCTGTTTGAGCGGCTGTCTGAACTGGCCGCGCGGCACAACGGCGTCGTCGAGCGGATGGCGGTGGAAGCCGAGCCGGAGCGCTTCAACGTGTTTGCCTGCTGGGGCGAGCCGCGCGTCACTTTGTCCACGCACATGGACACGGTGCCGCCGTTCTTGGCTTCGCGCGAAGACGGCGAATTCATCTGGGGCCGCGGCGCGTGCGACGCCAAGGGCATCGTGGCCGCGATGATCACCGCGGCGGAAAAGCTGTTGCAGCAAAACGTGACGAATTTCGGTCTGCTTTTTGTCGTGGGCGAAGAGCGGAACAGCGCGGGGGCCATCGCGGCGGCGCGTTCGCCGCGCGGCTCGCGTTATCTGATCAATGGCGAGCCGACGGAGAACCTGCTGGCGCTGGGCTCGAAAGGCGCGCTGCGGTTTGAGGTGACCGCGCGGGGCAAGATGGCGCATTCGGCCTATCCCGAGCTGGGCGAGTCGGCAATTGAAAAGCTGCTGGACGTATTGCACGAGATTCGGCGGATTCCTTTGCCGGAAGATGTGCTCTTCGGCAAGAGCACGCTGAACATTGGCACGATCTCCGGCGGACGCGCACCCAACGTCGTACCGGACTTGGCGCAGGCGGAGATCATGTTCCGATTGGTTGGCGACGCGGCTCTGCTGCGCACCGCAGTTGCGGCGGCTGCGACCGGGCGCGCAGAATTACGAGAAGTGCTGTGCACGCCGGCGCTGAGATTGAAAGCCGTGAATGGGCTGCCTACAACGATTGTTTCTTATACGACGGACATCCCGGCGCTGGGCCCCGGCTGGGGCGAGCCGCTGCTCATCGGCCCCGGAAGCATTCACGTGGCGCACACGGCCGAGGAGCGCGTTCCGAAGAAGCAATTGACCGAGGCCGTGGAGATTTATGCGAGCATCGTGAAGCGGCTCTTGGCGTCCTCCGGGCAAGAAACCGGTGTTGCAACCGCCAGGATGAGGGAAACGTGAATCTCGCGATTGTGGGATACGGGAAGATGGGGAAGCTCATCGAGCAGCTTGCGCCGGATTACGGCTTCACGGTCACGCTGCGCCTGGACGAATTCAACAATGTGAGCGGCGTGGGGCTGACGCCGGAGAATTTTCGCGGGGTGGACGTGGCCGTCGAATTTTCAATTCCTTCCGTTGCGCCGCAGAACATCGAGCGGCTCGCGGAACTCGGCGTCAACGTGGTGGTCGGCACGACGGGTTGGCTGGAGCATCTTGAAAAGGTGAAAGAGAGCGTAGTGCGGCGGGGTACGGGACTGGTGTGGAGCACCAACTACTCCGTCGGCGTTCTTCTTTTTCGCGAACTGGTGGCGCATGCGGCGCGGCTCTTCGCGGCGGAGGCGGACTATGGCGCTTGGGCGTGGGAGATTCATCATGCGGCAAAAAAGGATGCGCCTTCGGGGACGCTGCTGACATTGGTTGAAGAGATGAAGCGCAGCGGATATGCGCGGCCCATCTCAACGAGCGCGAGCCGGGCCGGCGTGGTTCCCGGCACGCACGAAATCGGTTTTGATTCGGCGGCG
>JBGPGF010000101.1:0-11101 GCA_041483755.1 Terriglobia bacterium
GACCTCACCGCGATTCTCACTTCGCTGGAAGCCCGCGAAGTTTTCTTTCTCGATGAAATTCACCGCCTGCAGCCCGCCGTCGAAGAAATCCTGTATCCGGCAATGGAGGATTTTCGCGTGGACCTGATCATCGGGCAGGGGCCGGGCGCGCGGATTCATCCGTTTCCGCTGGGCCACTTCACGCTGATTGGGGCGACCACGCGGGCGGGGCTGATCACCGCGCCGCTGCGTTCGCGCTTTGGAATCGTGCACCGGCTGGATTTTTACGAGCCCGCGGATTTGCTTGTTATTCTGCATCGATCGGCGAAAATCCTGAACATCGAGATGGAAGAGGGCGGCGCCGAGGAAATTTCCGGGCGCTGCCGCGGAACACCGCGCGTGGCGAACCGGCTGCTGCGCCGGGCCCGCGATTTCGCCGAAGTGCGCGCCGCCGGACGCATCACGCGCGAGGTGGCGCAGGAATCGCTGAAAATGCTTGGCGTGGACGAAAGCGGCCTCGACGAAATGGACCGCAACCTCATGCTGGCGATTCTGGACAAGTACGGCGGCGGGCCGGTCGGCCTCGGCACGCTCGCCGCGGCGCTCAGCGAGGAAGAAGACGCCATCGAGGAGATGTACGAGCCTTACCTGATGCAGCTCGGCATGATTGACCGCACGCCGCGGGGCCGCGTGGCCACCGCGCGCGCGTACGAGTATTTCGGCCGGGATTTGCCGAAGCGCCAGCCGCGATTGTTCTGACGCCGGCCGCCGAAAGCCAAAGATGGCGGTTTAACGGCCGCCGCTACAAATGCCCGCCAGAATCATCTACCTATCGCTGGGGTCGAATTTGGGAGACCGCGCGGCGAATCTGCGCGCTGCGATTGCCGCGCTTGCCGCGGCAGGAGTGCGCGTGCTACGGCAATCGTCCCTATACGAGACAGAGCCGGTGGATTTTCTGGAACAGCCGTGGTTCTTGAATTGTGTGGTGGAGGCGGAGACGGAACTGGAGCCGCAGGCGCTGCTTCAAGCGCTGCGCGGGATCGAATCCCAAATGGGCAGCCACAAAGCCTTTCCCAAGGGCCCGCGGCTCATTGATCTCGATGTTCTTCTTTACGGCGATGAGGTCATCAACACGCCAGAAGCGCAGATTCCCCATCCGCGGATGCACCTGCGCCGTTTCGTCCTGGTTCCGCTGGCGGAGATGGCTCCATCGGTGACTCACCCGGTCTTGAAAAGCACGGCCAGCGAGTTGCTTGCCATCGCTCCCCGGAGCGGCGAAGTCCGCATCTGGCCGCCTTGCGCGAGTTCTCCCGCCGAGTAGGGCACGCGAATTGACAGCGCAGCACATCGGGAGCAAGATGGCGGCATTCTCTATAAATCTCTGAGGGCAATTATGAGAAGAAGTCTCTTCGCAGCCGCTTTTCTTTTGTCGTCCGGGCTTGCTGTTTTCGCGCAGACGGATTCGGTGAAAGTGAAAATCCAAGTCATCTTGGTGGACCACGACCTGAACCAGAAACCCGTTCCCCATTTTCAGGTCACGCTGCAGCGCGTGGACAAGACCGGCAGCGAACCGATGGAGTGGAAGACCGGATTGGACGGAACGGCCGAGAATTCATTGGCGGCCGGACGATACAAGATCGTGTCCCCAAAGCCCATCGAATTCCAGGGCAAGCGCTACGCGTGGAATCTGGAAGTGCTGATCAGGGGAGCCGCGCAAAGCATCGACCTTTCCAATGACAACGCCAAGACGGAAGACCTGGCAGCGGACACGCCGCATCCGGCGGACGCGGCGTCCTCTTCTTCCGCATCCGGCGGGGACCTGACCGCACTGTTCGACCGGCTCAAGAATTCCGTGGTCACGGTGCGCGCGGAATCGCGCGACGGCTCCGGCTTCCTGGTGGACTCCTCGGGCCTGGTCGTGACCAACTACCATATGGTCGAATCTTCGACCTACCTGGCGGTGCAATTCGACCAGAAGCGCAAGGTCGCAGCCAAGCTGCTGGCGACAAACGCCGACAAAGACGTGGCTGTGCTGTGGGTCAACCTAGCCGCGTTTCCGGAGGCGATTGTGGCGCCTATGAACCCGGCCGGCGCGGCCTCGCAGATTGCCGTGGGCCAGCGCGTCTTCACGATCGGAAACCCTTTGGGCCGCGAAAAAGTGCTTACCACGGGCGTGATCAGCAAGATCGAGGCGGCTGCGATCACCAGCGACATCAACATCAACCCCGGCAATTCAGGGGGGCCGCTGTTCACCTTGAACGGCCAAGTCGCCGGCATCACCACGGCCGGCCTGCGAAAACTGGCTTCGATCGTGCCCACCGCGGAGGTACAGCCCGTCATCGAGCAGGCTCGCCGGAAAATGGCCGGGGATTCTCCTCCATCGGCCGAGCTCCTTCCCGTCGAGCCCACGGACTATTTCCCAGTCGATTCCCTGCGAGCGGTGCTGCAACAGGAAAAGCTCGATACCAAGCCCTATTTTTTTGACGCGGGTCAGTTTCAGGTGGGGATCACAACGCCGGTCGTCAGTTACTACTTCCGCCATGAAGACGAGATGGCCGCGGCGCGCAAGGCGGCGAAGCGCTCCGGCGGGGATCCCTCGGGGGCCAAGCCGCCGGCCAGCGCGCTCGAAGACGCTCAGGACGTGCGGCCGGTGATCATGATCCGGGTACGGCCCAAGTTTGGCGTGTTCTTCAAGGTGCGCTTCAAGAATGGCTTCCAGCGCATGCGCCTCCTCTGCGGCGGCAAGGAATTGGCGCCCATCGACCCCGGACGGGGCACATTCAACCTGATGGATCAACGTGGCAGAACCATTGACACGACGTATCAGGGCGTCTACGAGTACCAGCCCGATGCCGTCTCACCGGCGTGCGGCGGCATGGTGTTGGAGATTTATTCCGAAAAAGATCCGAGCACTCCGATCACGAAGCCCATCGAAGCCGCCACTGTGGATCGCGTCTGGGCCGACCTCGAGCCTTACCGCAAGGCACACGAAGTAAAGTGAACCGGCGGACGAGACAGTGTTTTTCTTCGGAAGATTCCGCCGTTAGCTTGTCCGTTGCAGCTTCAGCCGGTGCAGCGTCATTTCCTTTGGTTGTAGGGCGTCGAGCTCGATTTGGGCGAGTTTGCCTTCGGTGGTTTCCCGCCAGCGATACACGCCCGGCTCGCTTTCCTGCGTTTCGTGGCCGCGCAGAGGGCGCAGGAATTCGCGAGCATCGTCAAGAGAAGCGCGTTCGCGCAGAGTGGGCCGGGCCAGGGCCTCGACGGCGTAACTGCGCAGCAGCTTCGGCCAGTATTGCTCGAAGAGCTGGCTCGACGCGAAAATGTCGCTCCACGCCACTTCTCCGCCGTACGCCACGACCACGCCGACCACGCGTTCGCCTTTCAACCCCGACTTGGATTGCGCAAATCGCTTCTGGACCTCGGCGACAAAGCTCTCAATGGACACACCCACCGCGCGCGATTCATACAACTTGGCATACGCTTCCGTGGGAGCAGCGGAAGCTATCGCGCCTTCCAGATTGTGCATTGTGATTCTCGGCGGTGGCGCCGAGGGCGGAGCCTTCGCGGTTGATCCGGAGCGCACCGCTGCCCACACGTCGGTCTGCTTCTGGTCCACAGCGGCTTTTTCGCGCACGCTCGGGTGCACGATGATCTTAGCCGCGGCAAATTGCGAACCCGACGACCAGCGTCCGTGCTCGACGCAGAACACATCGAGCGGAAGCGGTGGAGCGCCCGGCGCAACAATACGGTCCTTCCCGATGATGCGGTCCTGCTTCCCGCCGCTGACCAATTCACCGGCGAGCAGCACCAGCGGCCGCTTGCTCCGGTTGATCAGCACCAGCCGATTCACCGAGGCCCCCGTCTCGTACTGCGGGGCTGGGGTCGCGTAGTCACCGCGGTTGCGCACCATGCCGTCTCCGCCTTGCTCGCGCACGATCACTTCTCCTGAGGCCAACCCATCTTCCAGTGTCAGAAATGCGCTCGTGTCCGCATCTTTTGCGCTTATCACCGGGAATATCGAGAGATTCTCGCATGTCACGGGCTCGAGCAGGCGCCAGTCACTATCTGGCCTGCCGCCCGGCCCTGGCGCCGCCCAGATAAACCCCAGGCAGCCCAGAGCACCAGCCCCCAACAGACTACCCATCAATTTAGATGCGATCCCTGTCCCAAGAACTGTGCGTTCCATCTCATCCTCCAAGTATGCGGATGCCTTCCGCCTCGCTCTTAGAACGGTGGGCAGAGGATTTCTTGCGCCGCGAATTCAGGGTCTCCGGGCGGGGGGAAGGGGAGGATGGGCATGCCCAAATGTATCCAAATAGGCACATGAAATGGTTAGGCGGAGGGCGCGGAAGTCCGTTAAAATAGAGACTGCTGTACGCAGCGTGGGAATAGCCTGGGGGTTATTTCCGCTGGTTTCCCGGCTACTGTTGACCGCTTCGCGGTCAGGCAATACGTTACCCGAGTCTCTTTCCGTGGGGGCTCATTCGCAAGGGTTTGGAGAGTGCATGCCTGAGGGAATGAAGACGCTGTTTCTGAATCCGCCGAGCTTCGAGAAGTTCGATGGCGGAGCGAGTTCGCGGTGGCCCGCGACGCGCGAAATCGAGTCGTATTGGTACCCCGTCTGGCTGACCTATCCCGCCGGCATGCTCAAGGGCAGCCGCCTGCTCGATGCTTGCCCGCACGGAGTGGACTGGCAGCAGACGGTGGAGATCGCCAAGGATTACGACTTCGTGGTCCTATTCACCTCCACGGTGGGTTTCGAGAGCGATCTGAGAATCATTCGGAAGATGAAAGAGGCGAAGTCCAGCCTGAAGATCGCCTTCGTGGGACCCCACGGGCACATCAAGCCCGATGAGACGCTGCAGGCCAGCGAAGACATCGATTTTGTCACGCGCGGGGAGTTCGACCACTCGGTGGTCGAGTATGCGATGGGCAAGCCCCTCGGTGAAATCCTGGGCGTCAGTTATCGCAAGGACGGCAAGGTCGTGCACAACGCCGAACGCCCGCAACTCCACACCGAAGAGCTGGATGCGCTGCCGTTCGCGAGCGACGTTTACAAACGCGATCTGGAGATCGAGCGGTACAACGTGCCGTTCCTGCTGCACCCGTTCATTGCCTTCTATACGACGCGGGGCTGTCCGGCGCTGTGCACATTCTGCATGTGGCCGCAGACGATTTCCGGACATGCCTGGCGGGTGCGTTCGACGGAGAACGTAGCGCGCGAGGTGAAGCAGGCGCTGGGTTACTTCCCGCGGATGAAAGAGATTTTCTTCGACGACGATACGTTCAACATTCGAAAGGACCGGGTGATTGAGCTTTCGGCGAAGTTCAAGCCGTTAAATTTCCGCTGGTCGTGCACGGCGCGGGTCCATAGCGATTACGAAACGCTCAAAGCCATGGCGGAGGGCGGCGCGCGGCTGTTCATCACGGGCTTCGAGTCCGGCGACCCGCAAATTCTGAAAAACATCAAGAAAGGCGCGACGGTGGAAATGGGCCGAACCTTCGTGAAGAACTGCAAGAAGGTGGGCATCAAGGTTCACGGCGATTTCATCATCGGCCTGCCGGGCGAAACGAAAGAGACCATCGCCAGGACCATCGAGTACGCCAAGGAGATCGACTGCGAAACGATTCAAGTTTCGCTGGCTCATGCCATGCCTGGCACTGAGCTCCACGATACAATGGCCCAGCAGGGCTTCCTGAAGATCGCCGCGATGGCCGATTCCGGCGGCCACCAACTTCCGCACATTGAATTTCCGCACCTTTCGAAGGAAGACATGATGGCGGGCGTCAACCGCTTTTACGATGAGTACTATTTCCGGCCGCGGGTGGCGTGGCGCATCGTGCGCGAAGCGCTGTGGGACGGCCACGAGCGCAAGCGCCTGTACCACGAGGCCGTGGAATTCCTGAAGCTGCGCGCCGAGCGCCTGAAGTGGGTCCGGCAGGGCGGCGACGCGAAGAAGACGATGGTAGCGGTTCCGCAGACGCCTTCGGCTTCCGCGAACGACTGACTCCACAAAAATGGGACGTGAGCACAGGCTTCGAGTGAAGACCCTGGTGATGGTCTTTGCGATGGTCGTGTGCGCCAACGCGGGCGACCTGCTTCTGAAGTATGGGATGACGCGTGCCGGCGCGGTGCAATTCACCCTGCCTGGCCTGGAAAGCGCATTCTGGGTGACGATGACGAGCGGAACAATCTGGCTGGCGATTCTCTTTCTCCTCGGATTCCAGGTGACGTTCATGACCGTGGTGTCCTGGGCGGACTACAGTTACGTGATGCCCGCCGGGGCGTTCGGCTATGCGATCGCCGCACTCCTGGCCAAATTCGTCCTGGGCGAGAGGGTCACGCCGCTGCGCTGGCTTGGCGTGGCGCTCATCTGCGCCGGTGTGCTCCTGGTCAGCCAGACAAAGCCGCGCACGACGGAGATGGCGCCATGAAACCGGGCAGCGTGTTGCTTTTTGTGGCGTTCCTGCTCGGCGTGTCAGGCGGTGAAATCGCCATCACGCACGGGATGAAAGCGGTGGGAGAGCCGACGCGGCTGCGCTTGCGACCCGTGCTCGAATTCCTGTGGCGTGCCCTGCGTAACGGTTGGTTCTGGGCCGGCGTGCCGCTGCTCGCGTTCACGTTTTTTTCGTTGCTCGTTTTACTCTCGTGGGAGCCCTTCAGCCTGGTGATACCGGCCTCGGCGATGAGCTACGTGGTGGGCACGGCGGGGGCGAAGTATGTCCTCGGGGAAGAAGTCAGCGTCCGGCGTTGGGCGGGCGTGCTGCTGGTATGCGTTGGTGTGGCGCTGGTAGCGCTTGGAAGTTAGACGTCCGGTGATGGAAGATGACGGCGAAGCAATCCCTGGCATGAAGACTGTTACATCAGTGGATGATCGGAGAGTGACGGAAACGGCCGGAGCGTGCGCGGCTGATAGCCGGCTGAGTGGCCGCGCGGTGGCGCTGCTCCTGCTGGTGGTTTCTGTACTCATCTACGCCGGCACTGCCGCTCATCCCGCGCTACTCGACGACGCGGACTCCGCGCACGCCATCGTCTCGCGCGAAATGCTCCAGCGGGGCGATTGGACCATTCTCTACATGAATGGCATCCGCTACCTGATGAAGGCGCCCCTGCACTACTGGGCTGTGGCCCTGAGCTACAAACTGCTGGGGCAGAGCGCCTTCTCGACGCGGCTCCCGGTGGCTCTCGCCATGGTCGGACTTACGCTGCTGGTCTATGCGTTTGCCCGGCGCTTCTTCGGATTGCGCGCGGGGCTTTACAGCGGGCTGGCCGCATCCACCGGGATCGGCTTCTACATCTTCACGCGGATCATGATTCCGGAGGCGATCTACGCCCTGGAATTCACGGGCATCTTCTACCTGTTTCTGCGCGGGTGGACTGGAACGCTTTCTCCGCGCGTGGCCTATGGGGGCGTTGCCGCGGTGACGGCGCTCGCCATGCTGACGCGCGGGCTGGTCGGCGTGATTTTCCCGGTGGCCATTCTGGGTTTGTTTATCACCGCGACGCGCGGCTGGCACCGCTGGCGTGAGTTGCGGCTGATTTGGAGCAGCGCCATATTTCTTGCCATAGCCGCCCCGTGGCATATCCTCGCGAGCCTTCGCGCCAACACCTTCTTCTATTCCTATTTTATTAATGAGCACTTCAAGCGCGCCGTGGGAACGCGTTACCCGCCCGACTATGAGGCGGTGCCGCTGGTGCTCTGGTACGCGGCGCATCTGGCCTGGCTCTTTCCCTGGAGTTTTTTTCTGCCGGGAATCCTGCGCCGGATTCCGGGCCCCCGGAGATGGCGCGAACTCGACGCCACCGGCCAGGCGCGTTTGCTGGTGGCTTTGTGGGCAGGATTCATACTCCTCTTCTTTTCTCTGACGTTTGGCTCGCGCATGGAGTACTACAGCTTCGGCGCGTGGCCCGCGCTGGCGATTCTGCTGGGGACCGGCCTGGCCCAGGCGGAGCAAGAAGCCCGGCGCTGGGTAAAGATTATGCAAGGGGCGCTGGCGGCGGTAGGCCTGGTGCTTGCCTCTGTGTTGAGCTACCTGCTGTGGATCTCGTGGAAGGTGTCGGTGAACGGAGACATCTCCTCGCTGCTCCAGGCGCACGAAAACAACTTCTACCGCCTCTCCATGGCTCACTTCCTCGATCTGACTCCCCAGGCCTTCGCTGCGCTGCGCTGTCCTGCCGCGATGGCGGCCGCAGCCTTCCTCTTCGGCCTCGGTGCCGCGGGGTTGTTGCGCTGGCGCGGCAAAGCCATCGCAGCGACGATGGCAACCGCTGCCACGATGATTCTGTTCTTACTTGCCGCGAATCTGGCCTACGCTGTTTTCGAGCCGTACCTCTCTTCGCGGCCGCTCGTGCAGGCCATTGCGCCGTATCTGCGCCCGGGAGACCCGATTGTGCTCTACGGAGAGCTGAGCGGCGGCTCGAGCGTGGCGTTTTACGCGCATCGCCGGTTGCTGCTCTACAACGGCCTTTACAACAATATTGTGCCGGGCTCGCGCTATCCCGACGCGCCGCCGATTTTCCTGACCGACGCGGACTTTCCCGCGCTGTGGCACAGCCCGCAGCGCGTGTTTCTATTCGTGCCGGAAAACCAGCGAGATGAGGCGCTGAAACGCCTGCCGTCGGAAGGCAGTTTTCTGATTGCGGAGAGCGGCGGAAAACGCGTTTACGCGAATCAGGATCTTTCGCGCCGGTAATGAACGACGATGGTCGGCGATAGCAGCGAAAAACCCCGCGTGAGCGTGCGTTTGTAGAGCAGGTAGGGGAAATATCCGAACAGGTGATAGTCACCGCTGAAAAGGCCGCGCATGTCGGCGTAGCTGAAAAATTGTTTGTGGTCTTCGTTCTGCAGGGCCGCAGGACTCGCGCCCAGCAGCCGGAACATCCGGAATACCCAGAACTTGCTGTTGGGCGTGGTGAGCAGGAGCGAACCACCGGGTTTGAGGACGCGGCGAATTTCCCCGAGGGTGAAGGCGGGGTCCTTCACGTGTTCGATGACCTCCGAACACCACACCAGATCGAATTCTTCGGCAGGGAAGGGGAGCGGGTCGTCGGCGTCCACGCGAAGCACGGAGGGGCTTTGCGGCTCGAGGTCCACGGAAACGACTGCGTAGCCGCGGTCAGCGATTTTTTTCGACCAGTACTGCTCGCGGCAGCCCAGGTCGAGAGCCTTCTTGCCCCGGCCATCTTCCAGCAGGCTGAGCAGAATGGCTTTGCCTTTGGTCGTGCGGCGAACTTCGTACTGGCCAAAGTCCAGCGGGATTTTTTTGGCCACCGCAATCGCCTGCCTCAAGAGCTTCGAACGCATTCTATATCCTTCGCATTGCGTGACCGCGAAGCGGCCAGCCGCGCCGCACGGTAGAGGCTGATCATCGTAGCCGGCGAAGTTCGACGGTGAAACGGACTAAATTCTATAATATAAGGGACCGTCGCGCACGGTGCGGCCCTATTCGGACAGAATGAGATGGACGCGCGCGGCAGTGCAGCGAAGCTTTCTTCAGGAATGAACGGATGATTTTGCACGTATTGCATTGGGCGGCCCTGATCGCCCCGCTGGCGCCCTTCGCCTACTACGTTCTGGCTGTGTATTGCGCGTGGGAGTACTTTCGCCAGGTGCGAAAGGAAGCGCCGCGCGACTCCTCTTCCACGCCACCCGTGAGCATCTTAAAGCCCGTGCGCGGCCTGGACCGCGAGGCCTATGAAAACTTCGCGAGTTTCTGCCGCTTGGACTATCCACAGTACGAGATTCTATTCGCGGCCAGCGACGCAGACGATCCGGTGATTCCGGTCATCGAGAGACTGCGGCGGGAGTTTCCGCAACAAACAATACGCTTGCTGACCGGCGTGCCGCAGCTCGGCGCAAACAATAAGGTCAACAACCTGTGCCGCCTGGTCCAGGAGGCGCGGCACGAACTCGTTGCCATCAGCGACAGCGACGTGCGCGTCGAGCCGGATTATTTGCGGGACGTGGCGGCCCCCTTCGCCGATCCGCGGGTGGGCGCGGTCACGGCGTTTTTCCGAGGGTTGACGGATGGAAGTTTTGCGGCGGAGATGGACGCTCTCAGTGTACCGAGCGATTCCGCGGGAAACGCGCTTGTCGCGAGGAAGATGGAGGGCGCAGTCAAGTTCGCCTTCGGCTGGACGATGGCGACGACGAAGCGGCAGTTGGCGGAAATCGGCGGGTTCGAAGGCATCGTCAATCACCATTCGGACGATTTCGAGCTGGGGAATCGCATCGCGGCGCGAGGCCACAGAATCGAGCTGATGCGCAAACCGGTGTGCATGGTCTTTCCGCACGAAACGCTGGGCGATCTTCTGCGCCACGAGCTGCGCTGGGCAATCGGTCTCCGGAACGTCCGACCCTGGGGATACGTCGGGCTTGCTCTCACGTTCGGGCTGCCCTGGGCCGTGCTGGCAGCCGCAGTGGCGTCTTCCGGTTTGCTCGCGGCCGCATATCTGCTTGCTTATCTTGTCCTGCGTCTGGCCGTTGCGTGGACGGTCGGTGTCTGGGGCCTCGGCGACCCCGTCACGCGGCGCAGCCTTTGGCTTGTGCCGCTTCGGGATGCACTCACCTCGGTGATGTGGGTGGCGGGTTTCTTCTTCAGCCGCATCGAGTGGCGCGGGATCGAATACTTTGTGAAGAAGGGCCTGCTGGTGCCGGTAACGCCTTCGCGCGATTCGAGCCCGGGTGGTTGACGCACTCCCCGTCGCTCACTAGAGTAGAAAACGGTCCCGCCGCAATCGCGCTGCATTCAGAACATGCCAACGTACTGAGGCGTTGCGAAGCTGGCACTAGGAGAGACGTTGTACACGTCACTGCGCATATTCCTTCTGTCCGCCGCTTGCGTGCCGCTCGCTTACTATTGTCTTGCCACGGTTGTTGCCGTGCGGTTTTTTCGCCGCCGGCGGACGCCGCGCGATCCCGCCTTTTTGCCTCCCGTGAGCATTCTGAAGCCGGTCCGCGGCGTGGACTTCGGTTCGTATGAAAATTTCGCGAGCTTTTGCCGCCAGGACTATCCCGACTACGAAATCCTGTTTGCCGTGAACGACGCGGCGGACGCCGCTGTCGAATTGATCCATCGCGTCATCGCGGAATTTCCCGCACGGCGGATTCGCCTGCTGATC
>JBGPGF010000102.1:0-10930 GCA_041483755.1 Terriglobia bacterium
CGAGGCCTGTTTTTGCGCCGTGATGTCGCGCGCGGCGGCGAATACGCCCAGCACGTTGCCTCCTGCGTCCTTGTAAACCGAGGCGTTGTACAGCACGTCGGTCAGCCGTCCGTTGGCGTGCCGGATGGTCAGCGGATAGTCGGTGACGAAGCCTTGCGAGAAGACCCGCTGGTAGCCCTCGCGGGCCCTTTCGGGTTCGGTGAAATAGTTCGAAAAGTCCGTGGCAATGAGCCTGTCCCGCGCCACGCCGGTGACCTTGATGGTAGCCTCGTTGACATCGGTGATTTTTCCTTCCGGGCTGATGGTGACCAAGGGGTCCACGCTGGCTTCGATCAGGCTTCGGGCATACTGGGTGAGCCGGATTTCATCGGAGATGTCCTTGGACATCAGCAGGAACCCGATAGGCTTCCCCGAAGTGTCGTGACGTGGAGTAATCACGACACGCGCGGTGAACTGGCCGCCACCTTTGCGCTGGCGCGCAAGTGTTCCTTCCCATTTGCCATGCTTCAGAGCCGCTTGCATGATCTGATCGTGCACTCCCGCCGCGACGTCCTGGGGCGCATGCAAAATCGAGGAGTTCGCCTTGCCAATCACTTCATCGGGCTCGTAGCCGTAGAGGCGCCGCGCGCCCTCGTTCCAAAGAAGGATCTTTCCCGTGAGGTCCTTGGCGATCACCGAGTATTCGGTGGAAGACTCCAAAATATTGGCGATGAAGTCGACGGCCTCTTGTCCCGTGCCGACAATCGAGCTATCAAAAAGTCTGGCTTTCTCGTGGAGAACGAGGCCACCCTCTAACGTCGCTGGGGGCCCTCCTGCCACAGCCGGTTCCGCGCTCATTGTGAGCACGTCCGCACTGCCCACGCCGCGATCTTTGTGATTCATGGTTATGCTCCTTCTCCAGATGTCGCCGCCTGTGAGGGCTCTCAGCCAGGAGCGTCGCCAAAGCTTTATGGACCTCTGAATAGAAGGCGGTCGGGCCATTGCTTCGCGACACGAATCAACTGATTGGTGGGCCCGGGGGGCACATCAAAAGGAAGGGGAGTGAATCGCTACCAGCGGGGCCATTCCCAAGAACGGCGCAAGCTGCAGCACTTCAAGATCACGATAACGCTCTTACTCTAGTACCCCAATTCGTGTCAGGGGCAAGCACTCCGGAGCCCGGTGTCCAACTCATACACGGTTTGGGCTTGCGGCGAAAATCGCGATCGTTCCACGCCAATGCCGCCGAACAGGGAGACGGCATTCAGGCCAGTTCAGCGAGGAGTGGCTCCATCTCCGAGCGGGCGTGCTGATTGCCCTGCTTGGTTGCGGCCGCCATTCCCGCGGTCAAGAGTTGCCTGGCCTCGTCCTTACGCGCGGCTTGCACGAGGAGCTGCCCGTACATTTGATACGCAGGCAGATAGTCCGGGCTGGATTCGAGCAGCTTGCGAAAGTGCGTGTCCGCGGCCGCTGAGTCGCCGGTATTCATGCACTCCAGCGCGAGGCCGTAGCGCGAGAAGGCGTCATCCGGTTTCGCGGCCACGAACTCTTCGAGCATCTGGCGGCGAGTTTTCTTTTGTGGGGAGTTTGTCATCTCCCGTATTATACGTGCCGGGTGGTTCGAGCGGAAATTGCCAGGAATCGAGGCGAGGATGAAGCGGCGCAAGAGTAGGGAGCAAGCAAGCGGTGAAGGGAAGAACCGGCCGGGAAAGCCGGTGCGCGCGTCGCGCTCGGAAATGGCAGAAGTCGTTCTGCCGGCGCAGACCAATGCACTCGGGAAGCTCTTGGGCGGCCACGTCATGCATCTTGTGGACATCGCGGCCGCCATGGCCGCCAGCCGGCATTCGAACTCCTACGTGGTGACTGTTTCCGTGGACCACGTGGACTTCCGAAATCCGGTGAACCTGGGCGAGCTGGTGATTCTGAAATCGCAAGTCAATCGCGCGTTCCATACTTCGATGGAGGTTGGCGTGGAAGTATTCTCGGAGAATCTGCTGACGGGCGAGCGCAAACATACGACAAATGCTTTCGTTACCTTCGTCGCGATTGATGAGAAGACCCGCCAGCCAAGGGCGGTGCCGCCGCTGATCGTGGAAACGCCTCAAGAGCAGAAGCGTTTTGCCGGGGCGCTGGAACGGCGGAACATGCGCTTGGCCCACCGCCTTAGCGGCGAACAGAAGTAATCTATCACCCCAGACTGACGCTCTAGTTCACGCCGCCGGCCCACTTTGGCGTGCGCGTCGGTTGCCGGCTGCCACCTTCCGGCTCTTCCGTAATCGCCAGAAGTTTTGTACCGCCGCTGGTGCCCGGCGGACTTTCCACGAGGAGCAGGTAATTCCCGTTCGCGTCCGGCCGGATCATTCCAGCGCTCATCGGCTTGGCGCCCGGCTGCTTGGGCACGAGCCACAATTGCAAAGTGCGCTTGCCGGCCGGCAAAGGCACTTTTGTGCCCGTTACAACGATTCCGAGTTGCGCGTGCCAATAAGCGCTCATCGCGGGAATGGCTTCCCGTGAACCGGGCATGGGAATCTTTGTGGAAGCTGGATCCGTCAGGATGATGGCTTCGCGTTTGGCCCGTGCGAACTCGTCCTGCAATTCCTGGTTCCTCTGAGTTTCCCTTTGCAACAGCGCTGCCACCTCGCCGGCCATCTTTTCCAGGCGCCAGGAGTTCCAAGCCGAGTAGACACTGAAGAGCGCGAGCGCGGCGGCGCCGGCCCACGCCCAGAACGGCACCGTGGGCGTGCGTGAAACATACGAACTCGCGGCTTCGGCGCGGTCCGTTTTCAGAAGGCGTCCCTTGAGCATGGGCGATGGCGCGGCCTCCATCGCGCCTTCCGCATCTCCACTTTAAGTTACGGCAGCCCTAGGGACTCGGATGAATCGCGGCTCGAACCTCGGCCGCCACCGCCAGGGCTTGCTCGACGCAGGCACCAATCGCCGGGCCTCGGAGGTAGTTGCCTGCGAACCAAAGTCCGGGAATAGCGGCGCGTCGCGATTCGATCCGCGCAAGCCGCTCTGCGTGGCCCATATTGTACTGGGGAAGGGCGCGCTTGTAGCAATGAACGCTGGAGAATATCGGTGGTTCCTGTATGCCGAGAATCTCGGACAGTTCGCGATGAACCAGTTCTACTAACTGCGATTCATTCTTCGGATCGACCGCAAGCCCAGTGGCGCCGCCGACAAAGCTGGTGAGGAGCGCACAGCCCTCCGGTGCGCGGCCGGGAAATAGCGAAGAGTTCCAGACGGTGCCGAGGACGTTTCTATCTGCCGAGCGCGGCACGAGAAAGCCGAAGCCGGCCAAGTCGTGCCGAATTGTGGCCTTTTTATAGCCCAGCGAAACCACCGCGACGCGCGCAAATTCAATTCCGGCAAGCTCCGAGGCCAAGGCTTCGTCGAGCCCCTGCAAAATCGTTGCTGCCGCGTCAGGAGGGGCGGCCAGGACCAGTTGCGCTGCTTGAATGGTTTCTTCAATTCCACCCTTTCGCACAGCGATCTGGAATCCTGCCTGGACCTGCGCCTTGTCAGCAGCCGTTGCGTCATTGCGTTGAATCTTCAGAACTTCCACGCCGCAGCGGAGCGCAGAGCCGAGCTTCACCGCCAGCGCCCGCACGAGCGACTCATTGCCCTCGCGAAAGGTGAGGAGCGTTGGTTTTTCGCGCGGTCCAGGCTTGGCCTTGGCAGCGGCGATCATTCCGCGAATGATGCCGCCCTTCAATTCCTCCGCCTCGCGAAGCTGCGGAAACGCGGCGCGAACGCTGAGACGTTCCGGATCACCGGCGTAGATTCCGGAGACAAACGGCCCGACGAGCCGGTCGAGCAATTCGTCCGTAAACTTCCGGCGTACAAACTGAGCGATGGACTCGTCCTCGCCGGGAGGCTTCGATCGGCCAAAGGCATCGCGCAGGATGCTCCACTTCGTTCGCGAACCGAGAAGGGAAGAGGTGAATAACGCCGGCGGGCTGAGCGGCACGGCCCTCAGTGCGCCATTCAGGAGGACATAGCGCGGCGCATGCGGGTCGGCGTGCAGCAATTCGCTTGCGATACCCAGTGCGCGGCAAAGCTCGCGCAATTCCGGCGTGCCGCTGAAACTTTGGGGACCGTGCTCGGTCAGGAAGCCGCCGCGGCGCTCGGAACGAATCATTCCGCCAGGGTGATAAGCGGCCTCGATCACCAGAACATTAACACCCGCCCGTTGCAGGGCGTGGGCGCACACCAAACCGGAAATGCCCGCACCTACGATCACGACAGGGTTTGCCGGAGTCAGGGGAGGCGCCATTCTGCGATTGCGCTCACAGCGTCTTTGAAAAGAGCGGCCGCGCGCTCAGTTGCTGTTTTTCGAGGTACGGATCGAAGACCATAGCGAGATTGCGGATGAAGATGCGCCCCAGCCAGGTGGTGTGAATCTCCTCGGGCGTCACGACGATCAACCTGTCCTCCTGATACGACTGGAGGCGGCCGAGCTCGTCGGCAAAATACTCATCGAAATGGATGCCGAATTCGGCGTTCACTTCGGTTTTGGGAATGACCGTGTGGCAGAGCAAGCGACTAATAACGGCGCGCCGCAGGCGGTCGTCGGCGGAAAGTTTGTAGCCGCGCATGGTGGCGATGCCGCGGGCGGCCACGGCGCTCTGATACTCCGGCAGCGCGCGGTAGTTCTGCGCATACGTGTCTTGAATCGAGCTGATGGCGCTGACGCCCATTCCGTAGAGGTCCGCGCCCGCCTTCGTCGTGTAGCCCTGAAAATTGCGATGCAGCGTGCGGTTGCGCTGTGCCACGGCCAGTTCGTCGCTGGGCCGCGCAAAATGGTCCATGCCGATGTAGAGATAGCCCGCCTCGATGAACTGCTCGACTCCCGTGCGGAAGATGGCGAATTTTTCCGCGCCCTCGGGCAAATGCGTGGCAAACGAGCCTTGCTGTTTCTTGAGCCAGGGCACGTGCGCGTAGCTGAAGAGCGCGATGCGATCCGGCGCGAGGCCCGCGATCTGCTCGACGGTATGGGAGAAGCGTTCCGGCGTTTGGTATGGCAAGCCGTAGATGAGGTCCACATTGATGCTGTCGAAGCCCAGCCGCCGCGATTCCAGGATCAAATCGCGTGTCATTTCATATGGCTGGATACGGTGAATGGCCTTCTGCACTTCGGGATGAAAATCCTGAATGCCCATGCTCAGCCGATTGAACCCAAGCCGCCGCAAGGTTTCGAGGTGCTGGAACGATGTCACGCGCGGGTCCACTTCGATGCCGATCTCCGCGTCCGGCGCGAGATGAAACCTTGAACGCGTGTATTCGAACAAATCTTCAATCTGCTCCGGCGTCAGATAGGTTGGCGTTCCTCCGCCCCAGTGAAATTGCACCACGGGGCGCAAGCGCGAGACGTTGCGAGCCACGCGATCCATCTCGTGCTTCAAGACGTCCAGATAAGGAGGCGCGACGCTTTTGTCTTTCTGGATCACCACGGTGCAGGCGCAAAACAGACACAGGCTCTCGCAGAACGGGATGTGCATGTAGAGCGAGACGGGAGAGGCCGCGGACTCCGCTTTGGCGTGCGCGGCCTCGAGGTCCGCGGGGCCATAGGAATCGTTCCAGACCGGCGCCGTGGGGTAGCTGGTGTACCGCGGGCCCGGCCGGTCGTAGCGCGCCAGAAACTCATCGCTGACGTGCAATTCTTCGCGCATCTGCTGGAGCGATGGTTTGGCGTTACCCATGGTGCGCACTCCCTACCGTGCCGGAACTGCCGGCAAGCCATGTTGCAGATGAGCGGCCTGGCCGGCGCTGATAAACGCTTGGGCGTTCTCGACAGATGTTCCGGGCAAAATCCCGTGGCCGAGATTCAGAATGTGTCCCACGCAGTGGAGCTCCTCGATCGTCGCTTTGACGGCGCCGCGGATTGCGTCCTCCGGGCCAAGCAATACTGCTGGATCCACATTCCCCTGTATCCCGATGCCCGGACCTATTCTCTCCCGCAATTCGCGCAATCCCACGCGCCAATCCACGCTCAACACGCTGGCCCCCGCACGGGCCACCGCGGGCATCAAGTGGTGCGAGGCTTTGGTGTAAAGGATGATGGGTACGTTCAGCGGCCGCAGCGCTGCAATGATTTGCTGCGTTGCGGGAAGGGCAAACTCTTCGTATTCGCGCAGGCTCAACTCGCCGCACCACGTATCAAAGAGCTGCACCGCGGAAGCGCCGGCGGCGATTTGCGCGCGCAGGTAGAGCGTCGTTGCTTGAGCGATCTTCTCGAGCAGCGCGCGAAACGCACGCGGCTCGTGATAGAGAAAACTCTTTACGGTGGCGAAGCCTTCTCGCGTTTTCCCTTCGACCATGTAACACGCCAGCGTCCAGGGGGCTGCCGCAAATCCCAGGACCGGCACGTCCGGCCCGACCTCGCGGCACAGCCGCCGGATGGCTTCCATCAGAAAGGCCGTTTCCCCCTCGGGATCAAATATGCGCAAGGCCTCGACTTGAGCCGCAGTGCGCACTGGAGCGGGCAGATTCGGACCCGCGTCGGTCAGCTCCAGTGGCAAGCCCATGGCTTCGGCCGGGATCAAAATATCGGAGAAAACAATGACGGCGTCCACGCCCAAGCGCCGGAAAGGCTGCAAGGAGACCTCCACGGCCAGGCCGGGCGTCTTGCAGACTTCCAGGAATCCGTGCTCGGCGCGCACGGCGCGGTATTCGGGCAGGTAGCGGCCTGCCTGGCGCATCATCCACACAGGGACGCGCTCGACCGCCTCGCCGCGGCAAGCCCGCAGAAAGAGATCCTTACGGGTCACCCCGCCGGGCCGTGCCGCAAGTTCAAGACCTGAAGACATATAGGTTTACCCCTTGAGGATAGCAAATCGGACAATCTTCTGCCGAGTGCCGCCGTTGCCCTGCCTTCCGGGGGAGCCGTGGGCTATAATCGCTTGCGGAGCGGCTCGCAAGAGAGTCTGCTCGCTCGGTGAGGGATTCTCGGGCTCGGCCGCAGACGATGACATTGGCGCTCACACTCCTGACGGCACTCCCCTACGCGGCGAGCCTCGCCGCCTACATTCGGTACCTCTACGTCAGCCGGACGGCCGTGGGCCGCGCCGCGACGGCCCTTCTCGCTCTGGGTCTGGTTTTGCACTATTTCGTGCTCCTCGAGCGCTCGCGCGCGCTCCATGCCGTTCCCTATCAGGACTTGTACGGTGCGATATCACTTTTCGGATGGCTTCTTGCACTGACTTATCTGGGTCTGGAGGTGTTTCACCGCCAGCGCTCGGTCGGGGCATTCGTTTTGCCATTCGTTTTGGCGCTTCTCCTGGCGGCGACGCTGGCGCATCCATCCGTGCCGCCGGTGCCGCCGCCCGTGCGCGGCTCTGTGTTTGCCTTGCACGTGACGCTCAGCATCCTTGCCTACTCTGCATTCGCACTGTCCTTCGTGCTGAGCCTCATGTATCTCGCCGAAGAACGCTTGCTGCGCAGCCATAAGATGGGGACCATCGTGTGGCGATTTCCCGCGCTCGAATTGCTCGAACGGATGAGCCGGAGCAGCGTCCTGGTGGGGTTGGTAGCGATCCTGGTCGGGATGTCACTGGGCTTCGTCTCCGTGGATCGTCTGACCGGCCGGGTGTGGCGCTATGACCCGAAATACCTGGTGACGCTGCTCGTGGTCCTGCTGTACGCGGCCTATCTCCTCCTGGGGCGGACAACGAAGTGGAGGGGCGCGCGCGCATCCAAGTTGTGCGTCTTCAATTTCACGATTGTCCTCCTGAGCGTGACGGTCGTGAATCTGTTCTTGTCGCGCTGGCACCGCTTTCTCTAGGGCGGCGCAGGGAACCGCATGGAAATCGTTCTCGTCGGATTGAATCACCGCACGGCGCCCGTCGAGGTGCGCGAGCGGGTGTCGTTTACCGCCGAGCAGGCCCGGCGCGCCGCCGAAGAGCTGCGTTCGCGGGGCATTCTCGAAGAGATGCTTGTCCTTTCCACCTGCAATCGCAGCGAAGTGTATGGCGTTCCGCCAGAAAATGCCCAGCAAAGCGCCCCGGCAATTTCCGCGTTTCTCAGCTCGTTTCATGCCGTCCGTCCGGATGAACTTCGCAGCTCGCTGTATCACCATTACGACCGCGACGCCGTGCGCCACCTCTTCCGCGTTTCGGCGGGGCTCGATTCCATGCTTCTCGGGGAAGCGGAAATTCTCGGCCAGGTGCGCGAAGCCTATCGCGCCGCGCACGATTTCCGGGCCACCGGCCCTGTCCTCAACCGGCTCTTTCAGGGGGCGCTGGAAGTCGGCAAACGCGTGCGCTCCGAGACCGAACTGGGCGCGCGGCCCATGTCGGCGGCCTCCGCAGGCGTCAAGCTCGCCGAGCGCATCTTCGGCAAGCTAACCGAGCGTACGGCGCTTGTCTTCGGCGCCGGAACGATCAGCGAGCAGGTAGTCAGCCAGTTGCGCGACCGCGGCATCGGCCGGCTTTTCGTCACGAATCGTTCCACCGAGCGCGCCGAAGATTTGGCGCGGCGCTTTGGCGGCAAAGTGGTTCCTTGGTCGGAATGGACCTCGGCCCTGAAAATTCCGGACATCGTGGTTACTTCCGTCTCGGCGGAAGAGGCCGTACTGCGTCGCGAGGGTATCGAACGCGCCATGGCTACGCGCGGCAATCGCGCGCTTCTCCTGATGGACCTCGGCGTGCCGCGCAACATTGAGGCGGCTGTCGCAAGCATCTACAACGTCTACCTCTACAACGTGGACGATTTGACGGACATCGTCGAGCAGAATCGCAGGTCACGCGAAAGTGAAGTGCCCCACGCCGAAGAGATTGTGGACGAGCACGTTGGAAAATTCCTTTCCTGGCAGTCCAGCGTCGAACTCGGCTCGCTTCTGGAAGCGCTGCGTTCGCGGCTAAAGGAAGAACGCACTGCTTTTCTCGAAGCTCGGCTGGCCTCCTTGCATCATCTGAGCGGCGCGGACCGCCAGCGCATCGAAGGGCTCATGGAGGAGCTTCTCGAGAAACTCCTTTTGGGGCCTGCCGAGCGCCTTCGCGGCGAGCGGCAACTCCGGCGCAAAGTCCAAAACGTCGAAGCCCTGCGCGATCTGTTTCTCCCGCATCGGGAGAAGCCGTGAAGCCGCTGCGCATTGGCACGCGCGGCAGCATGCTGGCCAGATGGCAGGCGGAATTCATCCGCAAGCAGATTCTCCAGGCGGCCGGCGTGGACGCGGAAATCATCATCATCAAGACCGCGGGCGACCGGATGGCGCACGCGCCGCTGACCCAAATCGGCGGGAAGGGAATCTTCATCAAGGAACTGGAGGAAGCGCTGCTCGACGAGACGATTGATCTTGCCGTGCACAGCGTGAAAGACATTCCCACCGACACGCCTCCGCGGCTGCACTTTCCGGCCGTCTGCAGCCGCGAGGACCCGCGCGATTGCCTGGTCTCCGCGGGTGGCGCGACGCTGGCCACGCTGCGGCAGGGTGCGCGCGTGGGCACGGGCAGCCTTCGCCGCCAGGCGCAGTTGCGGCACGCGCGGCCCGATCTGGACATCCGTGACCTGCGCGGCAATGTGGACACGCGTCTGCGCAAGGTCGAGAGCGGCGAATACGACGCCGTGGTGCTCGCCAAAGCGGGGCTGGACCGCCTCGGCTGGAGCAATCGCATCAGTGAAATCCTCGCGCCGGAAACCTGCATGCCTGCGGTGGGCCAGGGCGCGATTGCCATCGAAACACGCACCGCGGAATCCGAATTGAGCGAAATTCTGGGCAGGCTCGATAACGCCGAGACGCGCCACGCCATCATCGCTGAACGCGCGCTGCTCAGCGAGCTGCACGGCGGCTGCCAGGTGCCTTTGGGCGCTTGGGCCAGCATGGAGCGCCAGGATTTGATCCTTCGCGCGTGCGTTGTGTCTTTGGACGGCACGGACTGCGTGCGCGAGTCCGCCAGCGCTTCGCCGGATCAGGCCGCCGCGCTGGGAAAACATGTCGCGCAGCGCCTTCTGGAAGCAGGCGCCGGACGCATTCTGGAACAGGTGGGACGCGCGCATGAATAGCGCGGTGCCATCTCCGCTGAAAGGAAAGCGCATCGTCATCACCCGCGCCGCAGATCAGAGCGACCAGCTCTGCCGCGAACTCGCGGCTCACGGCGCGGCTCCGCTCCTTCTGCCATTGATCCAGATCGTTCCTCCCGAGGACTTCGCGCCACTCGACGCGGCCCTTCGCAACCTTTCGCAATTCGACTGGCTTTTTCTCACCAGCCAGAATGTTCTTCGCGCGCTCGCGGATCGCTGCCAAGCGCTCGGCACGTCCTTGCCCGCGGCGGCTGGCTCCATGCGGGTCGCTGCCGTCGGCCCTTCCACGGCGGAAGCCGCCAAACACGCGGGCTTGCGCGTTACCTACATGGCGAGAATTCATCAGGGTGTGGCGCTGGCCGATGAACTTGGCGCGCAACTTGCCAGCCAAAATATCTTTCTCACGCGCAGCGAACGCGCGAGCCGGGATCTGCCGGAGCGTCTTGTCAGCCTTGGCGCCCGCGTCACCGAGGTTGTTGCGTATCGAAACAGCGGTCCATCCGCCGCGGATGCCATCGTGCTTGCGCAGGTCGCGCGCGGCAGCGTGGACGCGGTTCTGTTCTTCAGTCCCTCCGCCGTACAACATTTCGCTGAACTGCTCGGCGCGGACTGTTTGCGCAATTTGCAGTCCAGTGTTGCATTCGCAGCCATTGGGCCGGTGACGGCCGCCGCTTTGCGCGAAGCGGCGATCGAACAGTTTGTGATTGCACCCGAGGCCACGGTTTCGGCTATTCTGGAAGCGCTCGCCGGGCACTGGGCAGAAGCCGCCCACGCCGGCGCGAAACCCGGAGCGAGACGTTGACCGCTTTGCGGTCACGCCATAAGACGATGAGCTTCCCCACACAACGCCCGCGCCGTCTGCGACGTTCCGAAGCGCTCCGCGGCCTCGTTCGCGAGACGCGGCTTTCCACGGCCGGGTTCGTCTATCCCA
>JBGPGF010000103.1:0-10844 GCA_041483755.1 Terriglobia bacterium
AGGCGTCGCGGCTCTCCCCCCCCCCTCATTGCACTACACTCCCGGGGTCATCGGCTCTTCCGGGCCCTTCACTCGACACTCCTCACTCGCCACTTTCCCCGTTCCTTCTGTGGTACGATTCCATCGCGCCTGAATGGAGACGACTTCTCTTTGACTCAGCCTTCCCTGACAGTTATTCCCCTCGGTGGCCTCGGCGAATTCGGCATGAACATGCTGGCCTTGCGCACCGGCGACGACATCATCGTCATTGACGCGGGCATGATGTTCCCCGAGGCCGAGCTTCTCGGCGTGGACATCGTCATTCCCGACATTTCCTATCTGAAGCAGAACCGCGCGCACGTTCGCGCCATCATCCTCACCCACGGCCACGAAGACCACATCGGCGCGCTGCCGTATTTCCTGCGCGACCTCAACGTGCCCATATTCGGCACGCGCTTCACCCTCGCGCTGGTCAAGAAGCGCCTGGAAGAGGCCGGGCTGCTGGACTCGACGACACTGCGCGAAGTCATCCCCGGACGCAAGGTCGAGATCGGCCCCTACGAAATCGAATTCATCGCCGTCACGCACAGCACGATCGACTGCGTCGCCCTGGCCGTGCGCACGCCCGCCGGCGTCATCATCCACACCGGCGACTTCAAGATTGACCAGACTCCCGTGGACGGCGCTCCCTTCGATCTTCACGCCTTCGCGCGCTATGGCCACGAGGGCGTTCTCGCCCTATTCAGCGACTCGACCAACGTCGAGCGCACCGGCTTCACGCCGTCGGAGCGCTCCGTCGTCCCCCGCATCGAAGACATTTGCCGCAGCGCGCCGCGCCGCGTCGTCCTGTCCTGCTTCGCCTCTTCGATTCACCGCATCCAGCAGGTGATTGAGATCGCCCACCGCGTGGGCCGCAAAGTGGCCTTCGTCGGCCGCAGCATGGTGGACAACGTTGAAATCGCGCACGCCATGGACCGCCTGCGCATCCCCGACGGGATGATCGTCCGCTCGCAGGACATTCGGACGTTCGATCCGAAGCGCCTGCTCATTCTTGCCAGCGGCAGCCAGGCCGAGCCGATGTCTTCGCTCTCGCGCATCGCCGTGGACAATCACCGCTTCGTCTCCGTGGACGAAAACGACACCGTCATCCTTTCCGCGCGCATCATTCCCGGCAACGAAAAAGCCATTTTCCGCATGCTCGACCACATGTTCCGCCGCCGCGCGCTCGTTTATTACGACAATTCCGCCGGCACCATTCACGTTTCCGGGCACGGCAGCCAGGAAGAGCAGAAGCTCATCCTCCAGCTCGTTCGGCCGCGCTATTTCATTCCCGTTCACGGCGAATACCGTCATCTCTCCCGCCACGCCGCGCTGGCGCATCAACTTGGAGTCGTCTCGGGGGAGGTTCTCCTCATCGAAGACGGCCAGCCCATCGAGTTCACGGCCGAAACCGCCCGCCGCAAAGAACCCGTCACCGCCGGCCGCGTCTGCGTGGATTCCGGCTCGCTGGAGGAAATCGGAGAGGTCGTCATCCGCGATCGTCAGCATCTTTCCGAGGACGGCGTCGTCGTTCCCATCATCGCCATTGATAAACACACCGGCCGCGTCGAATCGCAGCCAGAAATCGTGACCCGCGGCTTTATCAGCGACGATGGCCACGAGCTCGTTTCCGGCGCCCGCCTGGTCGTCTTGAAAACGATCGAAGATTCCAAGCCCGAGGAAAAAAAGGATTGGAGCGTGATGAAAGAAAAGATCCGCGTGGACCTCAAGCGCTACATCAACAAACAGACTTCCAAACGCCCTCTAATTTTGCCGGTGATTCTCGAAGTCTAGTCCCACCGTGCTCGCCATAGGTGCACGAAACGCAACATACTCCGCAGCCTTCCAGAAGCCACGGATCGCACAGGGCGTACCATCAACTTATTGAATTGACCCAATTCACTGAGGAGGGCTCACCATGAACGGACTTGGTGGAGTCACGAGAACCACCCGGAATTTGTTGGTTTTGGCCGCGGCCCTGGGCTTCAGCGCCCTCTCGGCCCCGGCGCGGCCGCCAGACACGGCAAGAGTGTATTCGGGCCCGGGACGATACGAGGTCTTGAATGTTTCCAGCGGCAAGTCACTCGATTCCAATCTGCAGGACGGGCGCACGGTGCGGCAGTCCGCGCCGAGCCACGGCCCAAATCAACAGTGGGACGTGGAAGATGCTGGCAACGGATATGTGCGCATCAAGGCCGCGGAAACGGGCCTGGTGTTGGACATCGAGGGCGGGGCTGCGCGCGACGGTGCTGCCGTAATCCTCTCCCGGCCCAGCCGTTCCGACAGCCAATTGTGGAAATTTGAAGACGCTGGCGAAGGACGCTTGAATATAATCTCGCGTCTCGGCAAGGCCATCGACATGCCAAACGGCTCAGACGACAATGGAGCCGTGTTCAAGTTGCGAGCGCCTGGGAACCATACGAGCGAGAAGTTCCGGTTCATTCGCGTCAGCGGACCGGTCGCCGCAAATCCAGGCACACCAGAACACGAAAGAACGGCGCGAGACGAGAAGAGTTCCTATCATTTGGGCTTTCGTCTCGGCGTCGAGGATTTCAAGGCTCAGCTCCGCCGCACCTATGCCCGCCACAAAGGCGAGTACGACCCGCAATGGGAGGTGGCCTTCATTGAGGGCTACTACGACGGCTACGATACGGGTCGCGCGGATACGGGCAGGATGCGCGTGACGGAGAAGGATATCTACGACAGCGGTTCCCGGATGGGACAGCAGGACTACCGCGACGGTAAGAGGCCCGATTACACGCGCTACGCGGACCGATTCGATTCCCGTTCCGAGCCGTTTTTCCGGAGGGGCTACGAGGACGGATACTTTTCCTCGCGCTAGTCGCGGAGCACTGCGGCCACAACTCGCGTTCTGACTCCCCGCTGGCCCTGACGGATCCGGCTCATACGCAATCCATTCCAACGGGGCTCCAAGTGCGGAAGTCACGCGTTGTTTGCGGTGGTATTCTAGCATTTGCAGTTTTCGTCAGGGTCAAGCCGGAGTGTCGGCGTTGCGCGCCGGCGAACACGCCAAATCATGAGTTCCCAACCCCCACAGGGCGCCCGCGAACTTCCGCCCGCCGAACAAGCCCGCTTGGTGGACTTCGTTGCCTACCAGAAAGGCTCCGTGGTGAGCCGCACGCTCATCAACCGCCCCGCCTCAACGGTCACACTGTTCGCCTTCGATGAAGGGCAAGGCCTGAGCGAACATACAGCTCCCTTCGACGCCCTGGCCCATGTACTCGATGGGGAGGCCGAAATTACAATATCCGGCAAGCCGTTGCATGTGATCGCGGGCGAAGCCGTTCTAATGCCTGCCCAACAGCCTCACGCTCTGAGGGCCATCACAAAATTCAAGATGCTCCTCACCATGATTCGCTCGTAGCCGCAGCCGCGATGCGCAGTTCCCTACTCGGCGATCCGAAATGCCGCGCTCAGCGGCGTGTTCCTCGACGATGCTCCGGCAAAGACTTTGTACTCACCGGGGAGAAGCTCCCAAGCGTCCTTCCCCGCGTTGAAAATCGAAAGATAGAGCGGGTCCAGCGTTAAAGTGACTGTCTTCGATTCGCCCGGTGCGAGCCGCACCTTCTCCCAAGCCACCAAACGCTTGAACGGTTCGCCCGCGCTGTTCGGGAGCACGACGTACACTTGCGCCACCTCGGCTCCCGCCCGCGGCCCAGTATTTTTCACGCTGAAGCTGACCTGCCGCTGCTTTCCATCCGCTCTTAGCGCGGAGTACGCATACGTCGTGTAAGACAACCCATGCCCGAAGGGAAACAGCGGCTCTTTGTTCTCCGCGTCGAACCACTTGTAGCCGACCTTCAGGCCCTCCGTGTAGTTGACATCGAAAGGCGGGACTTGTCTTTCCCGGAATCTCCCGCCGGCGGCAGCGGCCGCCGCCGCTGCGGCTGATTGCTCCGGCTGTGGCTCGGTGCCCGGCACACGCGGGTGCGGCAGGTCGGCATCGCTCTTGGCGAAAGAAATCGGGAGCTTGGCGGACGGGTTCACGTCCCCGAACAAGATACTCACAATCGCTTGTGCGCCGCCAATCCCCGGATACCAAGCCGCCAGAACACCCTTCACGCTATCCACCCACGGCATGGAAACCGGCCCGCCCGTTTCCAGGACAACGATGGTGTGCGGATTCGCCGCCGCGACAGCGCTCACCAGCGCATCCTGATTGTCGGGCAGCGAAAGCGTCGCCGAATCCTTCCCTTCGATCATCGGCTGATTGACGAATACAATCGCGACTTGCGAAGCCCTCGCCAGGCTCGCCGCGGCCGCCACGTCGCTTCCATCGTTGTATTCCACCTTCGCCCCCGGGGCCTTCGCGCGGATGTACTTCAGCGGCGAAGATGGAAAGTACACGGGCTTGCCCCACTCGGAGACCCCGGGCTTGGGAGCGATGGCATTGCCTCCCGGCGCGTCCACTTGCGCCGAGCCTCCACCGGAAAGAACACCGACGTCGGCGTGCGATCCAATCAATGCAATCGAATGAATGCTTGCAGCCAGCGGCAACTGCTTGTCCGCGTTCTTCAGCAGCACGATGCTTTCCTCCGCGATGTGCTGAGAATCTTCCAGCCCGCGGAAGGGGTCCACCACGCGCCGCACCGGTGGATTGTCAATCACGCCGGACGCAAACATGCTGCGCAGAATCCGGTGCACCATGTCGTTCAGCCGCGCCAGTGGCACTTCGCCACTCTCTACGGCCTTCTTGAGCGGCGCGCCGAAGAACGTATCTCCGGGCATCTCCTGATCCATGCCATTCAGCGCTGCCTTGGTCGTACTGTGCGTGCCGCCCCAGTCCGAGAGGACCCAGCCCTTGAAGCCGAAGTCCTTCTTCAACACCTGATTCAGCAGGTAGTCGTTCTCGCAGGCGTAGTCGCCGTTCACCTTGTTGTACGCGCACATCACGCCGGCGGGCTGCGCAATCGCCAGGGCAATCTGGAAGGCCAGCAGGTCGGTCTCTCGCATGGCGCGCTTGTCCAAAATCACGTTCAGAACATTCCGGCCGATTTCCTGGTCGTTGAACGCGTAATGTTTGATGTCGCCCATCACCTGCTGAGACTGCACGCCTTTCATCAATTGTCCGACCATCGTTCCGGCCAGGATGGGGTCTTCCCCCGCGTATTCGAAGTTGCGCCCGTTGCGCGGCTCGCGCGCCAGGTTCACGCCGCCGCCGATGGACATGTTATAGCCCTGATCACGCAATTCCCTCCCAATCACCGTGCCGAACAAAAATGCGGCCTCGGGATTCCAGCTCGACGCCGCGCCCAGAACCGATGGCAGCAGCGTCGCGTAACGGCTCTGCAGCGCCGCCATGCGTATTCCGACCGCCGAGTCCGCCATGTTAATGTCCGGAATGCTCAGCCGGTCGATCCCCAGAATGTAGCCGGCGCCCAGGTTCGACCGGGTGGGAATACCCTCGCCACGCCGTAGCGCCCCCCATCCCGTTCCGTGAACAAGCTGAATCTTCTCATCGAGCGTCATCTGCCCGATCACCATGTCCGCCCGCTGATCCGGCGAAAGATTTTTGTCCATCCACGGCCAGTTCGCGGCATTCGCCTGCCCCCAAGCGGGCGACACAGCCATCACCAGCGCTCCCGCGATCAGCATCACAATTCTCATCTCTCTTCTCAGCCTGCGCATCTTCATGACTCTCTCATCTCCAGTTTTATCGCCCTGCAAACTCGTTCCTCTATTCAGCCTTCAACGAATCTCAGAGAGGTTGCCTCATCTTTGTCTTGCATGCAAGCCCACCAGTCACATGGCTGCCTGCCCGGTATTCCTGCGGTGCGGTCGTGCCCATGGCCTCGAGCGCACTTACACCCGGATGGTGCACCCGCCCCCCTGGCCGGGTGCCGAATGACCCGCACTGAGGGTCCTCAGGCGGCGGAGGCGACTTTCGGCGTATGAAACCGCGGTAGTTGCTTGGTACTTGTCTGGGAAAACCCTCCGTGCGGGTCCCCCAACGGTCAACTCGGCGGATTCCTGCCGCGACAGCCCCTCGGGAGGGCGCCGAACGCTGAGCAATTCCGCTTCCAAAGCTAGAATCCGACCAGGCTAACTCTCTGATTCCACGCAGAATATCTTGACTCTTCCAGCACACTTGCCTAAACTGGAACAGAGTCAGGGGGCATCCAAATATCATGGACTACAGGATTGGCGACAAGGTCGTATACCCGAACCACGGCGTTGGCATTGTGGAACAGCTAAGTTACGGAGTTTTAAACGGACGTACCGAACGATATTTCATGATTCGAATTGTTTCGAGCGGCCTGCGTGTGATGGTGCCGTCATCGAACGCCGAGGCCGTCGGCCTTCGGCCGGTGATTCGCTCCAACGATGCGGGCCAGGTGCTGGGCTTCCTCGAAAAAGGCAAGCTGAATTCGCACCCGGACTGGAAGCATCGCTTCAAAGAAAACTCGGAGCGCATGCGAACCGGTGCCCTCCTCGAAGTCGCCGTAGTCCTCAAGAGTCTGGTTTCCCTCAGCCGCACCAAGTCCCTTTCCTTCCGCGAAAAGAAAATGCTGGAACGAGCCAAGTATCTCCTCGTCAGCGAAATGGCCACGGCGCGGAACACAACTTCGGAATCAGCCGAGACTCTGGTCGTCAAATCACTCGCGAAGGCAAAGCTGCAGTTCCCTGTGATGCAGGAGAAATTCGAGTAGCAGGGTCAACCCGAAATCAGGTTTCCTTCCGGCGCGTGGCTTCTTCGGTCATGCGCCGGTTTTCTTTTTGGGGTGTCCCTGCGATTTTACACACCGTGACCGTATCGCGGCGGGGCTGAGGAGTTGCCATCAAAAATCAAGAATTTCGCGGCGGCACAAGGCCGCCGCTTCAAGCCGATTCCACTTCCAAGGGCCGAGTGGGCGGAGTGCTGATCGAACGCCCGCGCCAGGTTTGGAACGCTTCCCTGACCAGGCTGTAAATGGTGCGCCGGTTTTGCCAAATCAATTTCAACCATGCCAACGGGCCCATCTGGGGGAAATAGATTCCACGAAAACACATTCGGGCGATGAAAATGTTGAGCCGATAACCCAGTGGCTTATGACGGAGCGAAGCGACCGCCTGTGCCATAGCCTTGGCACTGTACATACTGGCCCACCCAATTCTTACCTCGGCATGAGCCTCTTCGATCGTCATTTTCAGCGGGGTATGGGCCATCGCAAATGGAATGAACTCCTGCCAGTGCTTCGGCCGCGTCAGCCGCCCGGCGGCCTCCAGCCTCTTGTACAACGGCGTGGCCGGCAAGGGCGTGAGCAACCCAAAAATGGGCAGCCCTGCGGGCCAGGTGCGAATCTCCTTGAGCGTTCGCTCCGCGACCCCCGTCGTGTCGTTGTCCATGCCGAAAATGAAAGAGGTGATGGCGTAAACGTTGCGCTGAGCAAGCCTTTCGAGCACGGCTGCATATTCACCCGGCTTGTTGAAACCCTTGTTCATGTCGGCGAGGTTCGCGGGGTCAATGGACTCCATGCCGATAAAGACCCACTTGCCGCCCGAGGCCGCGATAAGGTCAACCAGTTCCTCGTCGCGCAACAGATTGGCGCTAATTTGCGCAACCCAGTGCATCTGCGCCCCGGCGGCGATAATGTCGCGCAGCAGCGACTTCGTACGTTTGATGTTGATGGCAAAGTTGTCGTCAATAAAGAAGACAGCAATCTGACCGCCCTCGCTTTTCGCCCGGGCTTTCAATAGCAGCAGCTCATTCACCACACTTTCGTTGGTGCGAAATCGAATCGAGTCGCCAAAAAAACCGGTTACCGTGCAGAACTCGCAACCATAAGGGCACCCGCGCCCCGACTCGATGGGAATAATGCGAAATGTTCCCCAACCCGCCCCGAGTTTCCGGAGCATGGGCGTCACCATTTTTGGAACGAGATTGAACTGATCGAGATTTATCTTGTCCCATGGGATCACGGGATAAGGCTGGAGAGTTGGTTTGCGCTCCTGGTCAAAATCATCCACCGGCTTGTAGAGATCCTTGAGCTGGCCACGAGCGGCATCCTCGACGATCTTCGGCCAGGTTTCATCCGCCTCACCGAGGGCCACAGCATCGGCATGGCGCGGCCCGCCGTTTCGACCAAGGGCTTCGTCAGACTCTTCCGTGACGTGAGGTCCGCCCATCACCACCGGCACACCAACGGCGCGGATGGCATCGGCCATGCGGTATGCCTTGGCGACCATCCGGGTCATCGCGCCAATCCCGACAAGTCCGATGTTCTGTTCCCGAACGAAACGCGCGATGCCCTCTTCATCCATGGGCTGGGCGTTGCCGTCAATCAGCACGACTTCATGCCCAGCCGGAGTGAGCGACTGGAGAAGAAACATCCACAGATGCGGCATGAAATTGCGCGTGACTCCGTTATCGGGGTTGTAAAGCAAGATTTTCATGCGTTCGCCTCGATTCTAAAAGCCACTGCTTTGGCGCCGAACAGAACAAGCCCCGGTCCCAAGGTCCACTTCACCAACAATTGAGCGACTGAGCGCGGAAGGACATCACGGAACGGTTCAGACCATATCACAGTTTTAAATCAGTGAGTTAGGCGATTCAAAAATAGTTGTCGAAAGCGGTTACTCGCCGTCGTCCGACCGATCAAAGTGAATCAACACTGAAGTCTCAGTCTCTATGACGCCACATCCGGCTGGCCTCGACTTGTATTTCCAATTTGAAACTGCACCGAGCAGCTTCCTGTCAAAATCCTTCACGCCGGAACTGCGGGTTATCTTAGTGTTCGAGACGCTCCCATCCTCATTGATTTGGTACTTAATGAGCGGCGAACGCTTGAATGATTCCCCGCGCAGAAACGTGAAAGGCCCTTTGGGGAAACTGCCGTGCACCTTAATCGATTTCGTGCACTCTGGCGGAAGTTTGTTCTCTTGGGTGGTCTGCCCGCGACACGAAGTCCCTAGGCCAAAGGCAAGGAATAGAGCCGCTACGTTCTTTCTCATATAGTCTTAGACACCATAACCTGACGAAGAGTGCCAATCGCAGACCAGTTCTCAGGCAAGAGCGAGGCTGGGGTCGGCATTGAGTTGCACGCCGGCGGTCATGCCGGCGCGAAAACGGGAGTAGGCTGCGGCGGCGATCATCGCGGCGTTGTCCGTGGAGAGCGCGCGGCTGGGGAAGAACACTTCTATCCCCGCGGCCTGTGCGCGGCGCTCGAATTCCGAGCGCAACTGGCTGTTCGCCGCGACGCCGCCGGAAACCAGGATACTTGCGGCGCTGCGTTCTTCCGCTGCGGCAATCGTTCGTTCCACCAGCTCGCGCACAACGGCATTCTGGAACGCCTTTACGAGCGCAAGCGTTGCGGAACTGCACAAGGGCAATAATTGCTCGAATGTTCGCTCGCCGCGCTCGACCGCTTCTTCGCGCGCGCGAATTTCCGGCCCAAATTCCGGGTTCTTGCGCAAATAGTACAGCACGGCCGTCTTCAGTCCGCTAAAGCTGAAGTCCAGCTCGTTGCCCTTCATTTTCGTGGGACCGAAGCGCGCCGGAGCCAGGGTCGCACTGATTTGCGGCGCTCCTGTGGCGGGGTGTAGCACAGCCGCCAGCAGATCCAGAATTGGCCCGCCCGGATAGCCCAGCCCGAGCAGTTTCGCCACTTTGTCGTAAGCTTCGCCGGCTGCGTCGTCGCGCGTCTGTCCCAGCTTGCGATATTGAAACGTGGGCGCATCTGCTCCGTTCGCGGCGCCCGCTTGCACGTCGTACAAAACCGTATGCCCGCCGGAGACGATTAAGCAAACGGACGGCAACGCGGGCGTGCGTCCCGCGCGATGCGCTTCAAGAAACACCGCGTGCACATGCCCTTCGAGATGATTCACCGGCACGAGCGGCTTGCCCAGCGCAACCGCCAGCGTCTTTCCGTAGGTGATACCGACGAGCAGCGCACCCACCAGGCCGGGGCCTTGCGTGACGGCGATCGCATCCAAGTCCGCAAGCTGCATCCCAGCTTGCGCCATCGCCTCCCGCACCACCGGCACGATCTGCCGCACATGCTCGCGCGACGCGAGTTCCGGCACAACGCCGCCGTACTTGCGGTGCACATCCACCTGCGAGGCCACGACGTTCGACAGAATCGTGCGCCCGTCCGCCACTACCGCGGCAGCCGTCTCGTCGCAGGAAGACTCAATGCCTAGGATTCGCACGCTCATGCAAGGTTCCACAAACAAACTGATTTCGCGTCTTTGTTTATGCTACCACAGGCCCTCCCCTGCCCTTCCGCCGCTCCTCTCGCGGAGCCGGCGCGCAGTGGCAATGTCCGCCGTGTACGGTTGTCCTTCTGGCTCAGACCGCCCTCCACGCGATTGACAAAGCGGGCGTGTGGCGGCTACTGTGCGTGGAGTTTGCTCTTGAGATACGCACATGGACCGAATTCACATCATGCCGACTAACAAATCCGCTTCTCCCAAGACACCTGCGCCCGGCCAGCGGGTGCGCAAAGCGGTTATTCCCGCCGCTGGTCTGGGCACGCGCTTTCTTCCGGCCACAAAAGCGCAACCCAAGGAAATGCTGTCTTTGGTGGATAAGCCGCTGATCCAATACGTCGCGGAAGAGTGCGTCGCCTCCGGCATCGAGCACATCATCATCGTCACCGGGCGGGGCAAGAACGCCATCGAAGACCATTTCGATTCCGCGCCGTCCCTGGTGCGCTTCCTGGAAGAAAAGGGCAAGAAGGAACAGGCGGAGATGGTCCGCCGCATCAGCAACATGGTGAACGTGAGCTACACGCGGCAAAAGGAGCCGCTCGGGCTCGGCCACGCCGTTCTGGTCGCGCGCGACCTGGTCGGCAACGAACCGTTCGCGGTGCTCCTGGGCGACGTCA
>JBGPGF010000104.1:0-10786 GCA_041483755.1 Terriglobia bacterium
CTGGCTCATGCTTCCTATCTGATTGGAGACGAGGAGACAGGCACGGCAGCCGTCGTTGACCCGCAACGCGACACGGACCAATACATCGCGTTTGCCGCCGAACACGCGCTCAAGATCAAGCACGTTTTCCTGACGCATCTTCACGCCGATTTTGTCGCCGGACACTTGGAGTTGCGCGATCGTGCGGGCGCAACGATCTATCTCGGCGCCGCGGCCAAGGCGGCGTACGCGTTTATACCTCTTCGCGATGGCGACATCCTCGAATACGGACGCGTACGCCTGAAGGTGCTGGAAACGCCGGGCCACACTCCGGAGTCCATCTCCATCCTTGTTTACGACCTTAACGCCAGCGATACGCAACCCTACGCCGTGCTGACCGGAGACACTCTGTTCATCGGCGACGTAGGCAGGCCCGATCTGCGCGCGGCGCTCGGCTGGTCTGCCTCCGAACTGGGCAGCATGCTCTTCGATTCGCTGCACACGAAGCTGTTGGCGCTGCCGGACGAAAGCCTGGTCTATCCGGCGCACGGCGCGGGCTCGCTCTGCGGGAAGGCGATTAGCAAGGAGACCGTATCAACCCTGGGAGAACAGCGACGAACGAACTACGCGCTGCAACCCATGAGCAGGCAAGCATTCATACAGGTGGTGACGGCCGATCAACCGGAAGCTCCCGCCTACTTCACCTATGACGCCGTGCTCAACAGCGAAGAGCGGCCTACACTGGACCAGGCGCTGGCGCGCGGGATGAATCCGCTGACGCTGGGCGCTGTGCTTGAATTGCAAGCGGCCGGCGCGCAGATCCTCGATACGCGTGATGCGGCCGAATTTGCTTCGGCGCATCTGGCGGGCAGCCTCAACATCGGCCTCGTCGGCCAGTACGCAACGTGGGCCGGAACCGTGCTCGACCGGAAGCATCCGATGGTGATCATCGCGGACCCGGGCCGGGAGAACGAATCCGCGATTCGACTCGGGCGCATCGGGTTCGATCACGTGGCCGGATACTTGAAGGATGGATTGCAGAGCCTGGAATCTCGGCCGGATTTGACGGTCACAACAGATCGCCTCAGCGCGCCGTTTGCCGCAGAGCTTTTGTCATCGGCGCATCCGCCGCTGGCCATTGACGTTCGCGCGCCGCGCGAGCGCGATCAGAAGTACATCGCCGGAAGTTTGGGCATTCCACTCAATCATCTGGCGGACAATCTGGAAAAGCTGCCGAAGGACCGACCGCTGCTGGTGTATTGCGCGGGCGGCTACCGGTCGTCCATCGCCGCAAGCTTATTGCAAAGCCGGGGATTTCGCCACGTCAGTGAAATTGCCGGCGGCATTGCCGGCTGGGAAGCAGCAAACTTGCCGGTCCAAACCACCCCGGCTTTGTCGTAGAGACTGTGGAGTCTCTCGATGGATTTGGGCGAATTGCTATGGGGATTCAGAACAGTCGAGGGCACCGAGCCTAAGCTCCGCGACTCTGCATTGGCTGTGCCTCCCTATTGCACGGGACTGCTAATCGAGTAAAATCCTCCGGTGCGCACACACCTTTTGATCGCGATCGCTCTTCTTTTTGTTGCGCCTGCTACTCCCGCGCAGCAGATCACCTTGCCCCTTTGGCCAAACGGCACTCCGGAACCCTCGACCGTCAGTGGACCTGAAAGAGACGCTACGACACCGACAGATCGAATCGTGGCCGGAAGGCGCGTCTTGCGTCTCACGGACGTAACCAATCCAACGCTGACGGTGTACGCGCCGGATAGCGCCAAGAACATGGGGGCGGCGGTTCTCGTCTTTCCCGGCGGAGGTTACAAGAGACTCGCTTGGGACCTTGAAGGAACCGAAGTCTGCAGTTGGCTGAACTCGATCGGCATGACTTGCGTGCTGGTCAAGTATCGAGTGCCATTTGACGCTCACTACCCGGAGAAGGTTGAGGATTTGGAGGACGCGCAGCGGGCGATGCGCCTGACGCGCGCTCATGCGGAGGAGTGGCATATCGATCCACAGCGCATCGGTGCTCTTGGTTTCTCCGCCGGCGGGCATCTTGCGGCGATCCTCGGCAATCATGCGGATTTCAAACGTGATGGAGCACCCGAGAGTCCCGAGAGTAAGGTGGACGCGCGTCCCAACTTCGTCGTGATTATCTATCCCGGTTATCTATCCGATGCGCCCAACCTATCGAAAATATCGCCCGCGATAGGGCCAACTTCCCATACTCCGCCAACTTTCTTGGTGCAGACGGAAGACGATCCCGTGCATGAGGAAAACTCTCTCCTGTACTTCCAGGCCTTGAAGGAGGCCAACGTTCCAGCCGAGCTGCACATCTTTGCAGAGGGTGGTCACGGATATGGCCTGCGCCCTACCGACCTTCCGGTGACGCACTGGCCAACACTTGCCGAGACGTGGTTCCACACCATCCATGTGCTCGGCGCGTCAACGGCGCATTGATCCTGGCGGCGCCCAAGTTCCAGGGATTCGCGGCACAATCCGGCCGCTCGCGATAGAACCGGCAGCTCCAGGGGAGCGGATTCGCACGCTTGTTGAGCCTCATGCTCTTGTCTTATGGCGTGCGAGCTGCACTGCCTGGCGGATTGCCTCGAGCATGCTGCGCTCGTCGGCTTTTCCCGTGCCCGCGATATCAAACGCGGTGCCATGATCAACCGAGGTCCGGATTACAGGAAGGCCCACGGTGACGTTTACGCCGGCGTCCAACCCGAGCACCTTCACCGGTCCGTGGCCCTGGTCGTGGTACATGGCGACGACCATATCAAAGTCGCCGCGTTGCGCGCGGAAGAACAGGGTATCGGCCGGCAGCGGGCCTTCAACCCTCCAGCCCTTTCTGCGGCACGCCTCAATGGCAGGCTTGATTTTTTGCTCCTCCTCGCCATAACCGAATAGACCGTCTTCGCCGGCATGAGGATTGATGCCGCACACTCCGATTAAAGGATTGGCAATGCCGGCCAGCCTAAGGACCTCATGCCCGCGCTCAATGGTGCGCTCGACGAGGCCCGGTCCAATCTTGGCAATCGCGTCGAGCAGTCCGATGTGCGTTGTGACGTGCAGCACTCGCATTCGGGGAGTCGTCAACATCATCGAGACCTCCGGAGTTCCGGTAAGAGCGGCGAGCATCTCGGTATGCCCGGGATAATTGTGGCCGCCGGAGTGCAACGCCTTCTTGTTCAATGGAGCGGTACAGATCGCCCCCACCTTGCCACTGATTGCAAGTTTCGCTGCCACCTCGACGTACCGGAACGCCGCATCTCCAGCGATGGGTGAAAGTTCGCCCCAAGGCAGGCCCTTCGGAATCAGCTTCAGATCCACGCAGTCGACTGTGCCCAGCTTGTAGGCTGCTTTCTGCAACTCATCAAGGGAAAGACCGCGAACTTCGAACCGGCCTCCCACGATGCGCGCTGCTTCCTTCAAACGTTGCGCATCGCCAATCACGAGCGGGCGGCATTGTTCATAAATCTCCGAGCGCGCCAGGCTTTTCATGATGATCTCAGGGCCAACGCCCGCAGCGTCTCCCATGGTTATGGCGATGATAGGTCGTTCCATGGTCAGAGTTCTTTTCCCAGGTGAAGTGTTGCTGCCGAAACGCGGTCAAGACCGCGCAGAGACTGCCAGCAATTCAGCAATGTTTGAGGCGTGCCAAAATCGCCCGCCTTGGTCAAAACCGGCAGCTGCCTGCTCCAATTTTCGGTCACGGCGAAAGGCACACCGGGTTCGAGCTCCCTGATAAGCCGCAACGCTGTGACACCCCAAGCCTGCAAAACGGAGCGTGCGGTTTCACCACCCGTCGCGACCAGAGCGCCGAATTCCCCGGCGTATGGCGCAACCATTTGCGCCAGAGCAGACGAGAGCTGACGTCCCTTCGTCAATTCGAGGTTACCTTCATCGTCCGTGCCGAGCCAAGCTACGACATCCCGGCCGGTCTCGAGTGCTTTCAGGAACGCGGACTCATGCTCGCGCCACCTCCGTGACTGAGCTCCTGCAAGCAGATCGCTCGGTAAAATCTTGATCGCAATCGCATCGCATGAGGAAGTAAGGACCTTTACCTGCTCGCGTGACACGCTGGACGCACTGCCCATGACAAAGAGAGCCGGACCTGACGCGAACGGCCGCTGAGGAAATGAGGGCGTCGTACCCGCGAGGCCCGCAGCCCTGGCTACCTGATAGGCAAGTCCAGCGGAACCCGCCCACACCGTGCCGCGCCCCAGCGCGGCCGCGGCATCCGCAATCGCACGCAGATCCTGATCGGTTTCGGCGTCACAGACCAATACGTCCGTATCTTCGGCGAGCGCAAGCAATGCTTTGCGTAATCCGCCATCGCTCGACCGCACCACATCCAGTTCGAGAAGAATGGAACGCATTCCCGCAGCCAGAAGTATTCCGGGGATGTGCGAGCTACCCGGCCTCCCCGCACGCCGCCAGATCTCCGTCTGCTCCAAAGGCCTTCCGTCTAGCAGTTGACTGCCATGTGACGTGGAGCGGCCGGTCGCCGGAAATGCCGGTGCAAGTACTGCCACTAGCTGTCCGCTCTGCCGATGGAAACCACGCTGGGCTCGCAGCACCGCAGCCAGCTCCGAACCGACGTTGCCGCGCAGCGTTGAATCCACCTTCTTGAACACGAGTTGCTCTTTCTTTCTGTATCGCTGCATCAGCCTTGCTGTTTCTTCCGCCGCCCTCTCCGCGCTCAAGCAGCGCGTGTCACCATCGACGGATAGCACGTCTGTGTCGAGTTCGCTTGCGTTGTCTCCCAGCACGACGGCGGCGCTCAAGCCGGAGCCGGCGGACGCCATGCCGCAATCCGCAGCACCTGAAAGATCGTCAGCGAGGATGAGAATTTTGCGCATGGATGCCAGTGAAAAGGAGCGAAGTCCTATTGCGGTTGACTCCTACCCGCCCGGCGTGCCCACCAGGCCATCAACGGCGGCACGAGCAAGCTGGTGACAATGACACTGGAAGCGACAAGCAGAGTTGCGGGGCCGGCAGCCTCGGCATACTTGTGGTTTGCCGCAGCCACCAGCGCCGGTACGGCGGCCGCGTTCCCGGCCGTGGTGGCCGCGGCTATTCCCGCGGTTCCTTTACCGCCAATCAGCCGGTCAACCAGGATCAGGGCCGGGCAGGAGACAAGAACGATGGCGATCCCCAGTGCGAAACCAACCAGGCCGGCTGCCCACACACGATGCAGATCGAGGGTTGCTCCCAGGGCGAAGGCGAAAAACGGAATCAGAACCGGCACGGCCCCGCCAAGCAAATCGCGCATCTCGGAGTCGAGATTGCCAAGCACCATGCCCACGCAAAGCGGCAGGATGGCGCCCAACAACGTCTGCCAAGGGAAACTCGAGAGCCCTGTGACTCCGAGCGTCACCATGGTAAGAAAAGGCCCCGATTCGAGCGCCATCACCGAGTAGGAAGCGGCCTCCTCCGTGGTTCCATACTGGCCCATGAGCGCCATATAGAGCCCGCCGTTGGTGTCGTTGATTGCGGCAACCACGGCTAGCGTGGATATGCCGGCAAACCAGCCTGCCCTGATAGGCTGCACTCCGATGAAATGGCCCAGGACGAATCCCGCGGCGATACCCAGTGCGATCTTCGTGGCCATCAGCAAGCCGCCGCGCCGGGCGACTTGAGGCAAGGCGCGCACTTTGATCGTCGCCCCCATACAAACGTAAAAGACCGCAAGAATGGGAAGAGCCCCGGTGAACAGAGCGTCCGTGAATGATCCGAAAAACTCACCTGCATGCGGAAGAAACGTAGTGATGAGCGCTCCGCCAAGCAGCGGCACGATCATCATGCCGCCGGGCACACTCTCGACCGCGTGTTTGATCCGGATCCGCATCTTATTGGCGCACTATCCGATGATGACCAAGAGGGTGCCAGTGTACCGCAACGAATGGGGAGATTTTCGCCTCAGTTCGCGTGGTGGTGAGCAGCAGAAGCAACGCCCAGCAACAACGAGCAGAGAACATTCCCGGCAGTGCTACAGCACCAGCCGGATTGTGCATCCCTTCGACAATCAGTCTGCCGGAGGAAGCCCGGAAAACTTTTCCTTCACTTCCTGAGGAATGGTCTGACTTTTCAATCGGGCTGGATCACCGGCCGAGCGCACGGTCCACACACGCTTCTCAAATACCTCAACCGCCAAGACGTCGCGTCGCATCAGCTTGTGATGGACGGAGAAACTGCTGCGGCCCCACTCCGTCACGCAGGACTCCACGACAACGGTATCCCCAAATCGCGAGGGCGCAAAAAACTGCGCCCGCGCCTCCACCAGCGGGATGCCGGCAATTCCGTAGGTTTTGAGAAACTGCGGCTTGGAGAATCCGGCTTTCTCGAACAACGCACTCGTGCATGCGTCGAAGTATTCAAAGTAGCGAGGGAAATAGACGATGCCTGCCGGATCGCAATCTCCCCATTCAATGTGAATGGTCTTTCGGTTGATGAGCATGTGTCTTCCCGGTTGGGATTCTCCGGCAGGAGCGCTGCCGTTGCAACCGGCAAGCGCATTTTTTGAGGGAGCGACCCGTGCGGCCCCGGCCCCGGCAAGAACAGGTGAAAACCGGCTCTTGACTTGAGCGCGGCGGGGGAGTATTCAATTTCAGCGCGCGTTATCCCCGCCTCTGCCGCATGACCGCGCGCTTCATTCAACCTTCTGGAGGTTTCTATGTCTGCTTCCGTCAGTCCGATTCCGCAAGGCTATCATTCGATCACGCCGGCGATCACGTGCCGGAATGCCGCCCGCGCCATCGAGTTCTACAAGAGCGCTTTCGGCGCCACCGAAATGGTGCGCATGCCGGGACCCGATGGCGCGGTCGTGCATGCCGAGCTCAAGATCGGCGACTCGGTCCTTTTCGTTTCCGATGAGTTCCCGGGGATGTCCGCGGCGCCTTCGGGGTCCGCGCCCCCGTCCGCGTATCTGTTCGTGTACACGGAAGATGTGGATTCCATGTTCAACCGGGCGGTCGCCGCGGGCGGCCGCGTCGAGATGCCCGTGCAAGATATGTTCTGGGGCGATCGCTACGGCAAGCTCACGGATCCGTTCGGCCACCAGTGGGGCCTGGCGACGCACGTCGAAGACGTGGCGCCCGACGAGATGGCGCGGCGCTCGGCCGAATTCACGGCGAAAATGGCCAAAGCCGCCGGGCAGAGCTGATCGTTTCTGCTCCGTGCTCTCAAACGCCTCACGCTTGCACAGGCAAGGGTGAGGCGCCGGCCATTCTTCGCACGCCTTGAATGGTGAATACCCTCCAGATGAAATAATTTCAAGGACTAGTACCCTGAAGCGGCATCGCACTAACCGCCAGAATTCTCCGTAAGTGATTGACTCCGCGCCGGTTCGAAATCTCCTCGCACATTGGACTGATTCTTGCACTACCCGGAGTGTCCGGGAACAAAAGTAGAAACACTGATGTGGCGCTCCTCGTGGAATTGTGCGCAATGGGGTGCATGCGGGCATGGTGTGCCCATTGTGAATTCCGGCAAGAGGAGATCGGACATGAGTTGGGACGGACTCGAGCGCAGGTGGAATCAGGCGCGCGGAAAGTTCAAGAAGAAATGGAGCCCTGAGGGGGCCGGCGATCTGGAGATGATTGCCCGCACGCGCGAAAGGCTCGTCGCGCAGTTACAAGAGCGCTATGGCGTCGCAAAGGAAGAGGCGGAGAAGCACGCCGATGAATTCGTGAGTTTTCTTGGCCAGGAATTGCAGGCGCAGAAGCGCGCGGCAGGTGACCGCTAGGCAAGCCATCGTGGCCGTATTCTTCCTCACTACCTTCAATGGACTTACGCAATTGACGAGGGCGCCGGGCTCCTGGCGAGGAACGAGTACAAGACGGGCATGGCGATGAGCGTGATCAAGGTCGAGAGAGTAAGACCTCCGATGACGGCGAGGGCGAGGGGCTTCTGCAACTCCGCGCCCGCGCCGAGGCCAAGGGCCAACGGTAGCAAACCGAAAAGCGTGGCGAGCGTGGTCATCAGGATGGGACGCACGCGAATGCGGCCCGCACGCACAAGCGCTTCGCCGATTGGCATGCCATCTTCTTCCTGGAGTTTGTGGACGTAGTCAAAAAGAATGATGCCATTTTTCACCACCAGGCCGACCATCAGGATGATGCCCATGAACGAGGAAACGTTCAGGGGCGTGCGGGTGATCAGGAGCATGGCGAATACGCCGAGCAAGGATAGCGGCGCGGCGGACAAAATGACGAAAGCGGCTCCGAACCCGCGGAACTGCGCGACAACAACGGTGAAGACGGCCGCGAGCGCGAGGCAGAGAACGAAGAGCATGTCGCGAAACGTGCTTTGCTGACTCTCGTACTTGCCGCCAATTTCGTACGTGCAACCCACTGGAAGGCGGGTCTCGCGCATCACTCGCTGCACATCGCGGATGGCGCCGCCGAGGTCGCGGTTCTCCAGGCGGGCGGTGAGAGAAACCATGAGGCGCTGGTTTTCGCGGGAAAGTTGGTTCGCGCCGCGCAACTCTTCGATTCGCGCGATGGATTCGAGCGGCACGGTCTGTTTCGTGGCCGCGAGGACGGGAAACTGGCGGACGTTCGCCGGGTTATAGCGGAAGGCGTCGGGAAAGCGCAGGCGAATGCCGATGGTATGGTCGGCGACGCGATATTGCGTGCTCGTCACGCCAAGCAGGCCCGCGCTGACTTGCTGCGTCACTTGTTCCACGGTGAGGCCGAGGCGTCCGGCAGCGGCGGAGTCCACGTGAAAAACAATTTCCGGGTTGCCTTTTTGCAGGCTCTTGAAATCCACGATTCCCGGGATTTTTTCGATTTTGGGTCCGATTTCTTCGGCGGCTTGTTCGAGCACCGACATGTTGTCTCCGAAAAGCTTCACCTCCACGGGTTCCGGGGTCCCTTCGAGATCGTCAATCATGTCCTGGAGAATCTGGATGAATTCAACGGAGATGCCCGGAACATTCTGAACAATTTGGGAGCGCAGGTCTTCGATGACTTCCTCGGTCGAGCGATTTCTCTCCGAGCGCGGTATCATGCGGACGAGGATGTCGCCGCTATTCTGTTCCGTGGCGAACAGGCCCATTTCGGCGCCGGTGCGGCGCGAGAAGGATGCGACCTCGTGAATTTGCACGATGCGTGCTTCAATCCCGCGGAGGATGCGATCGGTTTCAGCCAATGAAGTGCCCGCCGGGGTGCGGTAGTCCAGCACAAAACCGCCCTCGTCCATCTCCGGCAGCAAGTCCGTACCGAGTTTCGTGTAGAGGAAGACGGCCGCGCCCAGAGTGGCCAGCGTGATGAGGGCGACCAGACGCCTGCGCCGGAGGGCCCAGCGCACGGAACGTTCGTAGAGGCGGTTCACCGGCTCGATGAAACGGTCCGCCGAAGGGTGACGCAAACCCGAACGAAGAAACCGCTGGCAGAGCAACGGGATCAGCGTCAGGGCAAAGATCAGAGAGAGCAGAACCGAAACGCCGAGGGTCAGGCAGAGCGCACGGAAGAACTCACCGACAACGCCCTTTAGCAGGCCAAGCGGCAGAAAGACGACGAGGGTTGTGGCCGTTGAGCCAATCACCGGGCCGAGCAGTTCGCGCGTGCCGCGCTCGGCGGCAATCTGCGGTGATTCTCCCAGGCCCAGATGGCGGTAGATGTTTTCAATGATCACGACGGCGTCGTCAATGATCAGGCCGATGGCGATGGCCAGACCGCCGAGGGACATCAGATTGAGCGTGCCGCCGAAGAATTGAAGAAAGAAAAAGGTGGAGACAACGCAGAGCGGAAGGGTGGTGGCGGCAATGACGGTGGTGCGGCCTTCCCGAAGAAACACGAAAAGGATGATGATGGCGAGGCCCGAACCGATCAAGATGGCGTCGCGCACGCTGCCCATCGCCGACCCGACGAATTCACCGAGGTCGTAAACGATGGAGAGGCGCAGGGTCTTCGGGATGGCGTTGCCAAGATGCGCGGCGATGTCCTTGATTTGCGCGGTGATGTTCAGGATGTTGCCGCCGATCTGGCGCGAGACACTGATGAGGGCGGCGGGGCGGCCGTTCCCGGTGATGAGTGTTTGCCGGTCTTCCGCGCCATCGCGCACTTCGGCGAGATCGCGCAAACGCAGCGGCGCTTGGCCCTCGACGGCGATCACGGCGTTGCGCACATCTTCCAGGGACTTGAACTGGCTGGCGGCCAGGATCAGGTATTGCTGATAGTCCTTCTGGAGGCGTCCGACCGAGCTGATCTCGTTGGTGGCACGCAAACGGTCGGCAATTTCCACGATTGACAGGTGATGGGCAATCAGCTTTTCGGGATCGATGATCACGGATACTTCGCGAGTATCCGTGCCCTGCACCATCACTTGCCCGGCGCCCGGAACCCGGCTGAAGAGCGGGCGAAGAACATAGAAAGCATGGTCGCGCAGGTCCGCGCCCGGGACGTCCCCGTTGAGGATGAGACTGATGACGGGAAAGACGGCCGGAGTGACGCGCTCGACCACAACTTCCGTTTCGGGGGGCAGTGCGCTGCGCACTTCGGCGGCACGCGTCTGCGTGAGCTGCAGTGCGTACTGCATGTCCATGTCCGGCTGGAAGAGCACGGAGATTTCGCTCGAGCCGCGGATCGTTTTCGAGCGGACGCGGTGCACGCCGAGGACGGTGCTCACCGACTCTTCGAGCGGGCGGGTGACCTGGAGCAGCATGGAATCCGGGGCCAGGTCGCCGGCATGGGTGAGGATCACAACCCGGGGAAAATTCAGTTCCGGGTAGATATTGCTGGGAAGAGCGAACAGGGCGAGGACGCCCGCCACAATCAAGAAACCCGTGAGCAGAAAAACGGCGAAG
>JBGPGF010000105.1:0-10718 GCA_041483755.1 Terriglobia bacterium
CATCTGCGCACTCTTTCTAAAAACACCGGGGGTGTACCCCCTCCCCACCGGACACTGGTCACTCGCATGCCCGCCGAAGCCCGCTGCGGAGGGCGTAGGAGAGCCGCTAACTCCTTTACAATCCGCACATACGAAAAATACGCCCGCAACCCCTTTAGAATGCGCACATCCAAATTCGCTGTTTTTAAACCCTTTGGAATCCGCACTTACAAGAAAACCAGGGGGGTGGAGGGGAGGGTGCCAAGGCACTCCCTGAGCGGAACCGAGGCGCCGCCGAGGCGCCGTTGAGAGGGAATACTGGAATTAGTGAACCAAGCCCGCGTTATGAATGCCCGCGGCGAACGAAAAGCCCGCGCCAGCCGTTTGCGGCAGCCACCAAAGGCGGCGGATCAGCGGGTGGCGGCTGGTCATCATGCGCCGGCCCAGGTAGTCCATCAAGGCCGGGCTGGCCTGCGTGGCCAGGTAAAGACCATTCCCGTGTGCGAACGGGCGCAGAAGCGGATTGCCTTCTGTCCCCACATTGTGCGAAAGCGCGCGGCGCGTGGACCAGGCGTCAAAGGTCGCGGCGCCATGCCCGGAGGCCATCAGCGCGTACCAAATGTGGCGCTGCCGCGGTGTTTCCATTGGCCGCCGCAGAGCGGACGCGGGACGGATCGCTGCGAACGGCTTGCTGGGCGGAGCAATCGGTTCGGCGGCGGCGGCCGGCGATTCGGCTCCGCGAACAACGGGCGTCAAGACCGGCTGTCCCGGTGCGTAGGAGACGTTCATCGGCGCGACGGTTTCTGCTTTGGCGGTCAGCTCTACGGCCGGCGCCTTTTCATTTTTCTGAGCATCAGCAAGGGTGCTATCGCTGGAAGCGGCCTCAACGGCAGCGGGCGTTTCAGGAGCTGTGCGAACTGCGTCTTTCGGTTGCGGAAATGCAGCCAGGAGAAGGATCGCGGCCAAAACCATGTGTCACCTCAGTGGTTGCGAGCAATCCGCCCCGTTCCCCCGGCCCGCAACTGTCGGACATCATACTGTACCTCTGGACAGGTGGCACTGGCCCTTTGGTCACATTTTACTGGTACTTACCCCTGGCCCTTTGGTTTGGCTCCGGCGGGACCTCCGTACCAATACGCGGGCCGGAACGCTGGCCCAGTATGCAGGCCCAGAACGCTGATCATGATGCGCGGAAATGACTCTGCTATAATCCCGCGCAATGCCGGCCCGTGAAAAGCCTGATTCCGCCAAGACTGGCGCGGTAAAGCCGCCGCGGTTCATCGCCGTCGAAGGCCCGCTACGCGTGGGGAAGACAACCCTGGCGCGGATTCTCGCGGAGCGCCTCCACGCCCGCCGCATCTACGATTGCGAGGACAATCCCTTTCTCGCCGGCTTTTACAAGGAGGAGCCCGGCGCACCGTTTCGCGCGCAAATGTATTTCCTCATGGAGCGCCAGCGGCGCGTGCGTGAGGCGCTGGCCGTGGATGCGCCGGGGCCGCTGCTCTCCGATTTCCTGATGGAGAAGGACCGCATTTTCGCCAACCTCAATCTTGGCGACGAAGAGCTCAAGCTCTACGAACGCTACTACGAAGCGCTAACGGTGGACCTGCCCGCTCCCGACCTGGTCATTTACCTCCAGGCCAAGCCGGAGGTGCTCCGCGCGCGCATCGCGAAAAAAGGCGCTCGCGAAGAGACGCAAATCGCCAGTGAATACATCGAAGAGGTCGCGCGTGCCTACGAGCATTTCTTTTTCCGCTACGCGGCGTCGGACCTGCTCGTGGTGGATACGTCTGAAATTGATTTTGTCGAACGCAACGAAGACCTTCAACAGCTTTTGCGGCGCCTCCAGGAACCCGTAAAAGGCACGCAGTATTTTCTTCCCCTCGGCGCGGGGGAATAACCAGCAGGGCCCCCATTTCCATGGACCGAGCCAACGTTCTCATCATCGGAGGTGGAGTTGTCGGGTGCGCGATTGCGCACGCCGTGTCGCGCCGCTGGGCGGATGTGTTTCTCGTGGAACAGTTGCCGAAGCTGGGCATGGCCACCAGCACGCGCAATAGCGGCGTGATTCATTCCGGCCTTTACTATCCGAAAGACTCGCTGAAGGCGCGCCACTGCCTGGCGGGAAACCGGCTGACGTATGGATTCTGCGCGGCGCACGGCGTGCCGCACCGGAAAACGGGCAAGCTCATCGTTGCTTCCGATGGACAGGAAGAGGAAGAGCTGCACTACTTGCTGGCGCGGGGAATTGCCAACGGCGTCGAGGGCGTGCGGTTGATTGATCGCGGGGCGATTCGAACGCGCGAGCCGCACGTCAAGGGCGTTGCCGCGCTGGACGTGCCTTCGACGGGAATTCTGTCGAGTGAAGACCTCGTCAAAACGTACGCGCGCGTGGCCGCCGAGCAGGGTGCGCAGCTCGTGACGCGCGCGCGCGTCGAAGCGCTCGATCCGCAACGCGACGCGATTCGCGTGACGCTGCGCATCGGTGACGAGGAATCATCCACGCTCGAAGAAATCGAAGCGGCGTGCGTCGTGAATGCCGCGGGGCTTTATTCCGACGAAGTCGCGGCCATGCTCGGTAACCATTCTTGGCGAATCTATCCCGTGCGCGGCGAATACTGCGAAGTACGCGGGCCACGCGCGGCGCTGATCAACGGATTGGTCTACCCATTGCCGCACTCCGATGCGCTGGGGCTCGGCGTGCACTTCACGAAAACCCTTTGGGGCACGGTGCTCCTGGGGCCGACGGCGCGCTACATCGAAGACAAGAACGATTACGAGGGCGAGCGGATGACGGCTGCCGAATTCGCCTACAATGCAAAAAAGCTTCTGCCGGATATTAGAGAAAGCGACCTGCAGCTCGGCTATTCGGGGATTCGTCCAAAGCTTGTGCCGCCCAGCGAAAAGGGGCCGGCCGATTTCGTGATCGAGCGCGACAAGAAAGTGCCGCGCGCAATCCACCTCGTCGGGATCGAGTCGCCGGGGCTGACGGCCGCGCCGTCCATCGCGGAGCACGTTGCGGGACTTGTGGCCGAAGTGCTCGCCTGATTGTCAGAGAGCAGAACGGGCACGATGTATCGTGCCATTACTCCACCACCACACGAAGAAACTTTTTCTTTCCGGCGCGAAGGAGAAATTCGCAGGACTTGCCGAAATCGATCTGTTTGCGGACGTCGTCCACGCGAGCGCCGTCGATCTCCACGCCGCCCTGCTTAATGAGGCGCTCGGCCTCAGCTTTTGAGGTCGTCAGGCCGAGTTCCACGAGCAAAGTAGTGAGCTTTTTCAGCGGGCCGCGGGGTTGCTTGCACACGGGTGCTTCATCGGGGGCTTGGCGATCGCGGAAGACGCGCTGGAATTCCTCGGCGGCTTTGCGCGCGGCCTCCGCACCGTGAAACGGCGTGATGATTTCCCTGGCCAGCTCCATCTTCGCGTCCATCGGGCGATTCTGAAGGTCCGATGGCTTGAGAGTTCCCGGCGGCCGGCTGGTCAGGAGTTCGTCGTAAGCAAGCATGAGGCTGTCTGGAATGGACATGAGCTTGCCGAACATTTCGGAGGGCGATTCCGTGATGCCGACGTAGTTGCCGAGACTCTTGGACATTTTGCGCTGGCCATCGAGACCGACGAGGATGGGCATGGTCAGGCAGACCTGGCCTTCCCGCTCGTATTTCGCGTCAATGGGTGGGCTCTCAAGTTGACGCAGAACAGCGTCTTGCCTGCCAAACGCAATCTGGATGTCGCGGTGCACGAGCAGGTTGAATTTTTGCTCGGTGGCTCCCAGCTCAACATCGGACTTGAGCTCGACAGCGTCAAGGGCCGTCAACAAGGGATACAGAAGTTCGTGGACGGAAATAGGCTGGTTATTTTTCAGGCGTGAACGAAAATCTTCTCGCTCCAGCATGCGGGCGAGCCGATAGTTTGAGCAGAGGCGGACAACGTCTTCCGCGGACTTCTTGCTCAGCCATTCACTGTTGTAACGGACTTCGGTCTTATCGCGATCCAGGATTTTGAAAACCTGCTCCAGATACGTTTTCGCGTTGGCCTGTACCTGCTCGCGGCTGAGCGGCGGGCGCGTCTCGGACTGGCCGGTGGGATCGCCGATCATTGCGGAAAAGTCCCCGATTAGAAAAATGGCTGTGTGGCCCATTTCCTGAAAATGTCTCAGCTTCCGCAGGACTACAGTGTGACCGAGATGGATATCAGGAGCGGTGGGGTCCACGCCCAGGTAGACACGCAGGGGCGTCCCTGTTTGCCGCGATCTTTCCAGTTTGGCCCTGAGTTCAGCCTCTGGAATGATTTCGGCGACACCTTTTGTCAGGTAGGCGAGCTGTTCGTCAACGGGTTTGAAGTTCGTTTGCGTCATGGGATGCTGATGTTGGGTTCCATCTTTATTTATCGCTTCTGTTCGGTTGAGTAGCACAGGTTTCAACCTGTGCAGCGTTATGGGCGGCACAGACTGAAGTCTGTGCTACTAAACCCCGCGAATCACGCGGCGGCCGATGATCTTGTAATTCCCCTCCAGAACAATTTGGACTGCTTCGGAGTATATCCGGTGTTCTTCCTTCAGGATGCGCGCGGAAAGCGTTTCCTCGGTGTCGCCGTCGAGAACAGGGACGACGGCCTGCAAGACAATCGGTCCGGCATCGAGATTCTCGTCCACAAAATGGACGGTGCAGCCCGTGAATTTCACGCCGTATTCGAGCGCCTGGCGCTGCGCTTCGAGGCCGGGAAACGCGGGCAGCAGGGCCGGGTGGATATTCAGGATGCGTTGTGGAAACGACGCGATGAAATGCGGCGAAAGCAGCCGCATGAAACCGGCGAGGCAGACCAGGTCCACGTGCTTTTCGCGCAGCGCGGCGACGACCAGCTTGTCGTAGGCTTCGCGCTCCAGGCCCTTCGAGGGGATCACGCGCGCTGGAATGCCGCGCGCGCGCGCTCTCTCGATCCCCGGCGCTCCCTCGCGATTGCTGATGACGATGGCGATTTCCGCGTTCGGGATGCGCCCCGCAGCGACGCTTTCCGCCAGCGCCTCGAAGTTCGAGCCGCGCCCGCTCAGGAGCACGCCTATGCGCTTCGTCATAAGCGGAGAACGGTAGCATAAGAAGCGAAGCGGGCCAAAGGAGCGCGAAAGGGTAGTGGGTCAGTTTCCGGTAAGCGCGGAACGCGTCCAAGTGATTTATTTCCGGGTGGGCCGTGAGCCCGGCACATTCCGACAAGTTGGCAAAGCGGAGTAAATCTTCGGTTCTCCACCCGCCCGTTCGGGAATATGTTGGTTGTTCACGCTCCTGGATATCGTCATTGGGCGCGCTTCTCCGGCACACTATTCGTTGGGAATCAGGGGCAAGAGGAATTCCTGCAGTCTCTGGCTCTCTGCCGCGGTGAGCTGGTCCAGTTGAATCCCCATCTGATTTTCACCCAGAACGCGGACGATCGATCCCGCACCAACAATCGGCTCCAAGCGCGGGGACAGGTCCAGGCTGACGTGCACCGGCGAACCCGTTGCCAGCACGCGCCCAGCCTTGACCAGGAGGCCGCACAGGCTTACGTCAACTGTTTCACCTTCCAATTCTTCCGCTCCGCACGTGAGTCTCACCTTGGATTGAAGCGCAACGCGCCGGGTCCGGCGCCTCCCATATTCCAAAGCTCCCTGGGTGGCCCGGATAAGCTTCAACAAGCGATCTTTGTCGATTGGCTTGTAAAGGAAAAAACTTGCGCCCGCTTCAAATCCTATGGACATTGCGCTCGGGCGCTGGTCATCGCTGATCAGGATGATGGGTGTTGTCCGGTTCCATCGCGATTGACGCATCTGCCGCGCAAGGTCGATGCCATCGGGAGCGGCCATGTGAAAGTCCAAGAAGACCATATCGAATCTTCCTTCGTTGAGAAGACCGGAAGCTTCCGAACTTTTTGTCACGGCCAGCGACTCTATGCCGGCGGAAGTCAGAGCCTTCCCGACCATTTCACAAACCGCTGTCTCATCATCCACGATCAAACCACGTCTTTGCATGTCAACCTCCGCATTCTGGCCATTGCCGGCCCGCGCGGTCCGCGAAGCTGTGGATTACGCTATCGCACAGTCCGCGACTCAATCCGGCCAGAAGTCCAGCACTGCCGGCGAGTTAGGTCTTCCCTTCGCCTGCCTCGGCGAGCAACGGCAAATCGACTAAGCTCCGATTCCGCGGGATGCGTGGTAGCAGTCAAACTGCACGCCCACGCCGAACTTTCCCCTCCGGGATTCAATGAGCTCGACACGTACGACGTGGCCCGAGCAGAGCCATTCGGTTGTCGGCTTGTGGGTGATCATCTCCGGCATTTTCAGAAGGATTTCCAATACCGTGCCAACTGGCATCGCTGAGTCTGTTGCAAAGAGGATCCCTTCCTCAGACAAATTCTCTGATTCGCCTCGCTCCTCCGGGATCGCGGATTTCCAGAGCCGAATACGAATGGGAGTCTTGAAATTGTGACGGACAGTCAGACGGCGGTCTGCTGGGGTTACTTTCATGTGGTGCTCCTGACGCTTGGGAGGGACGTGCGCTGACTGGGAGAAAATACGAAGGGGAATAAACACTAAACTAGCGGTTCGAAGATAGCAAGAATATTCCAGACATTCGGATAGAGTATTTCTTAGGAAAAGTTAATTTGAGCTTAGCCGGAGATCAGCGGAGAGGTCGCACTGGACTGCAGGATGGAGAGCCAAACGGCGCGGGCGCAAACTTTCAGCAATGGCGGTGGCACCAAATTCTCTTGCAGACCCACATCTTGTGCGGTAGATTGGGCGATGGCGAACATAAAGCGAATTACGGACAGAGGCCCTTGGGCGGCATTCGCGTATTGGAAGGAGACCCATGATCTTCGGCGCTCACTTCTTGCTCTACAGCAGCGATCCCGTGGCGGACCGCGCGTTCTTTCGCGACGTTCTTGGATTTCGTTACGTGGATGATGGCGGCGGTTGGCTGATCTTCAAGACGCCGCCGGCGGAATTGGCAGTGCATCCCACTGGGGGAGAACCGCAGCAAGTTCACGCCGGACACCAGATGCTGGGCGCTGTGCTCTATCTGATGTGCGACGACCTGCACGCTTTCATCAAAACGCTGGCGGCCAAGAACGCGGCTTGCACGGAGGTTGGGGAAGAGCAGTGGGGGATCAGGACGACGATACGGCTGCCGAGCGGCGGCGAGATTGGTCTTTACCAGCCAACGCACAAGACAGCGGTGGATCTGACTTAAACCGGGAGGACAGCGATGAAAGAGAGCAGACGCCTCGGGGATTTGATCTCGATTGGACCGGCGATGCTGCGCGATTTCGAGAAGCTTGGGGTTCGGAGTGTGGAGCAGCTTGCGAAGCAAGACCCAAAGCGGCTCTATGACAAGCTGTGCCGTGCGACCGGAAAGCGGCAGGACCCGTGCGTGCTGGACGTCTTCAGCGCGGCGGTGGCGCAGGCGCGCAATCCGCGGCTGCCGGTGGAAGAGTGCCAGTGGTGGTATTGGAGCCGGAGGAGGAAGCGAGGAAGCCGGAGAGTGGGGAAGCGAGGAGTGGCAGCACAGACGCGAGCTAGCGCTGCCACTCAGGAGAATCCGAAGAGCACAGAATGAATTCATCGCGCAAAAACAGCGCGATGGGGCGGCGGTCTGTGCTACTCGCGGCTACGGTTTGGCCGGGGCGTCTTTGTCCTTGGCGGAGCCTTTGGTCATGCCGGTTTCTGGCGCGGGAATGGCCGGAGGCTTGGGTATGATGGATGCGGCGCCGCCGTTGCCGAAGAAGCGCATGGCCGTGGCGGCAAGGCCTTCGAAAGCACCACCACCGTTGCCGCTGCCGGTCACGAGGACATCGGGCATGAACTTGGCTTTGCCTTCGGCGAGAGCAGAGACGACGTTGACGATGGCCGTGGCGTTGGAACCGAGCGCTTCGACCTGCGCGCGATAGCCGCGCGCGCGCGCCAAGCCGACGGCTTCCACTTCGGCGCCCTTGGCCGTGCCGGTCTGGCGAATGTATTCCGATTCGCCGGTAGCTTCGGCGATGCGGGCGTCGGCGTTGTTCTTCTTGATGTCCACGCCGACTTTCGAGCGGGCCAGATCGGCCTGCATGTCCGCGGTGCCTTTGGCTTGCTCCATCTCGATGCGCTGGTCCTGCGCGGCCCTCTGTTTCTTGAACGTTTCGATCTCCTGATTGGCGATTTCGCGGTGCGTGAGGACGGTGACCAGGTCCACGGGCAAAATCACGTCCTGGATGTAAACGCCCTTGGTTTCCACCTGATACTGCTCGAGCTGTTCGCGGATGTGTTTGAAGGCTTCTTCCTGCACCTGGCGGCGCGTCTCGATGAAGCGGATTGCCGGCATGGCCTGCAGGCTGTCGCGGAAGTGATTGCCGACGGCGGCCTGGAGCACCTCGTTGACGAGATTGCGCATGGTGCCAACCATGGAAATCACGCGCGGGGCTTTCGTATCCGGCACGTGGATCTGCACCTGTAAATCAATCTTGAAGACGAAGCCTTCCTTGGACTTCGCGACGATCTGCTGAAGTTGAGCGTCCAGGTTGTGCGCATCGGAAACGGCGTCGGCCCAGTTCAGATTGAGGATGGATGTGGGCACGATCTCCGCCTCGTAGCAGCGCGGGTTAAGCGGATATTTTCCGGTGCGTAGCGGCTCCTGCCACACGCCGCGGTGGCCGGGGCGCACCAGCGAGCCGAACTTGAATTCGGAGCCGGAAGTGTCCTGGGTGGCGAGGCCGACGTAAGCCTTGATGACCGCCACCTGGCCCTGCTTCACCATCATCATCGGCACCATTTCGACGCTGATGAGGAACGGATTGAGCGCGTAGGCGCCGTAGAGCAGCGGGTCGTGCTGCAAACCGATGTGCCCGCCCTGTTCGAGGAATGCTTGGAAGTCCTGATAATTGTTGTGGAGATAGTTCTTGCTGGCCAGCAGGGCCTCGATGATGTGCGCGTCCACGGCGTCGCTTTTTTCCATCTGCTCGACGTCTGCGTAACCGCCGAGGCGGCTGGCGATGGCGCCCGAGGGTTGCGGATCACCTTCGTAGGTGGTAACGATGCCGACCATGTCGGGCGTGGCGCCCTCTTTGCCGCGGGGTTGCGGCTCAATGCGCACCAGATCGAGCTGATCGGGCTTGAGGCCAACCGTCATCGGGGTGAGCGAACCGTCGCGTCCCATCTTCGCGCGCAGCTCCGGAGAAATGGGCTCGCCATAGACCTGGCTGCGGGTGATGATCAGGAAGCCGACAGGATGAATGGGGACGAGCGAGCCGGGAGGGAGCACGGGACGCTGCACGCCCTTCTGCCCTCCGGCGCCGACGAATCCGCGCAGGTTTGCAAAGTTGCCGTACTCCTTGCGGTAGACCGCGGATTTCGCGCCGATCGGCAGTGGGCCGCCGACCTGGGCAATCACCACGCCGATTTCGCCCGCGGGCACCTGCACCCACGGATACTTTCCGACGGAATAGACGAGCCACGTTTTCCAGCGCATGCCGGGCATGAGCAGATCGGCTTGATAGCCGGCCTCGCAGTCAAACGCGACCGGGCTGTCCTTGGTCAGGTTCTTCCAGCCGAATCGTTTGGTGACCAGGCCCACTTCGGTGGGGCCGATCTTGTGGAGCGACTGATAGACGTAGACGCACGCGATCAAAACCGCAAGCGTCTGGAACGGATATTCGAACAGGAATGCGAGCACAGCCACACACACCTCCCCGGCTTCCGCCGTAGATGCCTCGTGTTGCTTTGTCGAGGGATGCTACATCTTGGTAGTCGTGGCGATGCTGCACCGGCGTAAAGCGGAAGTCAAGAGGGGGCCTGGTACTTCAACGTTAAGTGCCGCGGATTCAATGAGAAGCAAAAAGGGGCCGAAAAGTATGGGTTTTTGAGGGCTGGAGCGGCAGCTAAGACAGGTCGAGTGAACCTGTGTAAGCAACGCGAGACCTGCCGGCATCAGCGCGCTCGATGCGGCCAATGCGGAGAAACTTCTGGCGGCGGCGTTTGAGGTCGGCTTCGAGGCGCTTCACGTGGGCGGCAGGAACGACGACGATCATCCCCACGCCCAGATTAAAGGATTGCAGCATCTCATCGCGCTCGATCTTTCCCACTTTGGCGAAAAACTTGAAGATCGGCGGCACCGGCCAGGAAGAGAGGTCAATCTGCGCGCGGACGCCCGCAGGAAGCACGCGGGGAAGATTACCGGGAATGCCGCCGCCGGTGATGTGCGCGAGGGCAGAGACCCATCCGCGAGCGACGGCGTTGTGGAGCGCGGGCGCGTAGCAGAGATGTGGCTTGAGCAGTTCGGCCCCGATCTTGTTGCCGATTTCGGCGACGTAGGTGTCCGGCTTCAGCCCGGCCACTTCGAAAACGAGTTTGCGCGCGAGCGAGTAGCCGTTGGTGTGCAGGCCGGCGGAAGGAAGCGCGAGGAGCGTGTCCCCGGGCTTGACATTTTTTCCGGTGAGCAGGCGCTTGCGCTCGACCGCGCCGACGATAAAACCCGCGAGGTCGTATTCACCGGGCGGATAAAAGCCCGGCATCTCGGCGGTCTCGCCGCCGATAAGCGCGCAGCCCGCCTTGCGGCACGCTCGGCTCATGCCGTCCACAAGCTGCTCGACGACATCCGGATCGAGTCTGCCCATGGCGAGGTAATCGAGGAAGAAAAGCGGCTCCGCGCCCTGCACCAGAATATCGTTGACGCAATGATTGACCAGGTCTCCGCCGACCGTCGAGTGCACGCCCATGGCCATGGCGATCTTCA
>JBGPGF010000106.1:0-10685 GCA_041483755.1 Terriglobia bacterium
GCTTCGATGCGGCAGCCGGAGCGTAGGGCCTCTTCCACCAGGCGAACGCCTTCGACGCCAACGCAGCCCGATGATGTGGGCAGGCCGCCGCGCAGAGCCATGCGGAAGTCTTTGAGCCAGCGATTGTCACGGCTGGTAAGGAGGGCGGAATCATTTGCCGGACGGGCATTACGAGCGGATTTGCCAGGCGTTGCCATCTCCGAGCAGGGTAGCAAATTTCCAGTTGTTCAGGTTAATCCCAGCGTGCATTCATCACGGATTCACTGTTTGCGAGTCGCGAGCCGAAGACTCTTGAACGATCGCCATACCATGACGATCAGTCCAACATTGCCAAACAAGAAGAGCGTCAAATAGGCAACGAGGGCGATTCTAATGCCTGGATATTTCTGCATCACGGCGTCCATTTCCAATCCGATGTTTGGGTGTGGGTTAAATTCATGAGATTGAAATAGTGGAAGCACATAGAACGCTAAAACTAAGCTCCCTTCAAGAAGAAGCAATCCTAACCAGAATAGAAACCGTAAGGTCATCTTTGGCCGCGGAAGCATGAGGCAATCTTCCCATCTCATCCGCGCATGCACAATTACACCATTTGCTTAGTCCACTAAAGAGGCAAGACTGTGCAACCCAACTGCCGCGCGACGTAATCCTGCAGGTCAAGACATCCGACTACAATCGAGGCCATTCCGGGTAGCTAGCGCAGGGGCTCTGGCGGAGCACAACAGGTCGTTATTGCGCGGGCGGAAGGCGGTATGGTAGCGTCGCGGGCGGGGTCAGACAGAGGGACCAAGGGACTCTGAAACGCGGTTATGGCTGCCCCAAAGGCCAAAACGTTGCCGGCTGAACTGTTGCGCGTGAACGCGCAGACTCCGGAAGCTGAACTCCTGCGCTATGCGGCGCAATTCCTGGCGCGCGGGTGTGTCCTGGGTGTTCCCACGGATACGCTGTATGCTCTGGCCGCCGATCCCTTCAATCTTGCCGCCGTTGGCGAAATCTACCGAGTGAAGGGCCGGCCCGAAACGCGGGCGCTGCCGATCCTGGTGAATTCGCTGGATCAGGCCATCACCTTGGTGCGTTCCGCGCCGCGGAATTTTCTGCGGCTGGCGGAGAAGCTCTGGCCCGGCGCTCTGACCTTGGTGGTGAACGCAGCGAACCGTTTACCGCTGAAAGTGACGGCGAACACGGGCCGGGTGGCGCTGCGCTGGCCGCGAAACCTGGTCGTGTCGCGCCTGATTGACGAGTTCGATGGGCCGTTGACGGGAACGAGCGCCAACATTTCGGGTTTTCCCACCTGCGCCAGCGCCCAGCACGTGATGAAGCAATTGGGCAAGCATCTGCCGCTGATCCTGGATGCAGGGGAAACGGGCGTGACGCTGCCGTCCACGATCGTGGAATTGAATGGCGAGGATTGGAAAGTGACGCGCGAAGGCGCAATCCCCGCGGCGGACATCGAGCGCGCACTGCAGTAGGCGATTTCTTCGCAGGTTTTACTCGATGCCAGGTGGATGAAGCGTGGCGAGGAAATCGTAGTCGCCGGTGGGTGAAAGCGCGAGGGGGCCAAGCGCGCGGCGGTGGACGGAAACAACGTCGGTGAACCAGAGAGGGATGTACGGCAAGTCGTCGGCGATGATCTTCTGAACTTCGGCGCACAGCGCCTTTCTTTTTTCGGAGTCCATTTCCATACGAATCTGATCGGTGAGCGCGTCCACGCGCGCACTGCGGTAGTGCCCACGGTTGGCGCCTTCGGGCGGAAATCGCCTGGAGGAAAAAACGTACTCGAAGATGTCCGGATCGTTGTTGGCCCCGACCCAGCGGAGATAGGTGAGCTGGAAATTGCCGCGCGTCACATCGGAAAAAAGCGTGCCAAATTCAAGCGGGCGCAACTCCAAATCAATGCCGACGCGGCGCCACTGCTCCTGGAGAGCCGCGCCGATCAGCCGCGCCTGTTCCTCGGTGGAGATTTTGAGCGCGAGATGAAAGCGGAGGCCGCCGGCCTTGCGCGGAAAGCCGGCGGCGTCGAGAAGTTGCTCTGCAAACGCGGGTTTGCAGGGATATTGCGCAACGTTTGGCTCGTACGCCCAATGATTCGGCGGCAGGATGCCGGAGGCGAGGCGCGCCTGGCCGCGCAGCAAGTAGCGAATCAGAGCTTCACGGTCGGTGGCGAAGGCCAGCGCCTGGCGAACTTCGCGACGCGCAAGGATGGGGTCGTCGAGATTGAGGCCGACGTAGGCGAAGTTGGTGCCGGGACGGGCGGTGACTTCGAGCGCGGGCTGGCGCGCGAGAACCGGCCGGATATCGGGAGAGAGCGAACTCATCTCGATGTCCGCGGAACCTTTGCGCAATTCAAGGGCGCGGACGACGGCATCCGGCACGACGCGAAAGTTCACGCGCGAGAGAGATGGCGCGCCACGAAAGTAGCGCGGATTCCTTTCCAGAAGCACAGCGTCATCCTGCTTTTGACTGACAAACTGAAACGGGCCGGAACCAACCGGGTGCTGGGCCAAATCAGCGCCGGAAACTGCCGGGATAATGCCGACGGTTGGCCGAGAAAGTGCCCAGAGGAAGGAAGCGTATGGTTCCGTGAGCCGGAAGACGACAGTCGAGTCATCGGTGTCTGCGACCGAGGCGACCATGCGGAAGGCACCACGCTTGGGAGAGTGCTTCGCGGGATCGAGGATGGAGTCGAACGTGAATTTAACGTCGGCGGAAGTGACGGGCCGGCCATCGTGGAACGTGACGCCTTTGCGAAGGTGAAAGATGTAGGTGAGCGGATCGGGCGTCTCCCAGCGCTCGGCGAGGTCGCCATGGAGGATCATCCGTTCGTCGCGCTCGACGAGGCTGCTGAAAATCAGGCTGTCGAGCCATTGCGATTGCGCGTCGTTGGCGAAACGCGGATCGAGATTGGCGGGATTGGATTCGATGAGGAAGGTGAGGGAGGAAGGATCGCGTGAAGCAGTGTGGGAGCACGAGAAAAGGAAAAGGGAGGCAAAGAGGCAAGGAAGTAAGGAGGTAAGGATTGAGAGAAGAGGGCGGGCCCTTCGAAGCTCAGGGCGGGCAAGAGTGCCTATCCGACTGTTAGCGGGGCGGGGCATAGGAGATCTTTCCGAGAATGGCGGGGCGGCGGGCGCCGGTGGCCGAGGGGAGATTCGTGGGGCGCCTGTGGAACGATTCGTAGGCGAGCAGCGCGAAAGCGAAAGCTTCTTTGGCGCTTTCGGGGATGCCGAGGCGCGACGAAGGAATGACGTCGATTCCGGGAAGGGCGGCAGAAAGCTGGGCCATGAGGAGCGGATTGTGCGCGCCGCCGCCGGAGACGATGAGCTGGTGGAATTCTGATTTAGGCAGGACGAAGCGGTTGAGCGCGTCGACGACGGAAAGGGCGGTGAAGATGGTCGCGGCGCGGACGATGTCGGCGGGCTTTGCGCGGTGCCGGCGGGCGGCGGCAAGCAGTTTTTGCATATACGCCCTGCCATAGTATTCGCGGCCGGTGGATTTCGGCGGCGCGAGGCGAAGATACGGATCACGCATCATTTCATCGAGGAGACCCGGTATGCTGCGGCCGGTCAGTGCGAGGCGTGCGTCTTGGTCGTAACGCCGGCGTCCGCGCGAAAAGTGGCGCACAAACGCGTCAATGAGCATGTTGCCGGGGCCGGTGTCGAAGGCGAAAACTTGCGTGGGCTTGGCTGCGGCGGGGATGACGGTGACGTTTCCGATGCCGCCGAGATTGAGCGCAACGCGGCCGAGCTTCGCATGGCGGAAAAGGAGATAGTCCACGTAGGGAACGAGCGGCGCGCCCTGGCCGCCGAGAGCGATGTCCGCGGGACGGAAATCACCGACGGTGGTGATCCCCGTGCGCGCGGCGATGAGGGCAGGCTCGCCGATTTGCAGCGTGGAAGCGGTGGCGCGGCCCAGGTACGACACGGCGCGGCCTTGATGAAAAACCGTTTGGCCGTGGCTGCCGATGAGCGCGACGCGTGAAGGTGCAAGGCGAAAACGTCGGCAAGCTGCGAGGGCGGCATCGGCGAATACTTCTCCAAGGCGAAAGTTTAACTGGCTAAGCTGACCCGCGGTGATTGGCCCGCCTTCGGCGACGCGCAAGATTTCCGCGCGGACTGCGGCGGGGAGGGGAAGTGAGGTGTGCTTAAGGAGCTGCGCACGCAGATTCGGCGGAGCGCCGGAGATGCGCGCGAGCGCGACGTCAATGCCGTCGGCGGAGGTGCCGGACATGAGGCCGAGGACGAGCATGGATTTCGTCGTCATTCTATGGCGGAAGGAGAGAGTTTTAACACAGAGTCCACGGAGAACCGCAGAGAAGTCAGGGAAGAGGGCTTCGCGCAGGAACGCAGGGCAGGCCGAGGGGGGAAGAGCACAGCCAGGATTGGCTGTGCCACGGTGCCGGACATGAGGCCGAGGACGAGAAGAGGGCCCTGGCTCATGTGATCTGCTTCTTCAGCTCGGCGAGGAGATTGAGGGCTTGGATGGGCTTGAGCTGATCGAGGTCGGCGGTGCGCAGCGCCTCCAGGACGGAGCGATCAAGCGCGGTGAACAGAACCTGCTGCTGATGGCCGTTGGAGGCGGCGTCCACGGCGCCGGGAGTGAGTTTTTCGGAGAGCTGGTGCTCGCTCTGCTCGTGCCGGGCGAGAACTTCGCGGGCGCGCTCGATGACCGTGCGCGGAAGGCCGGCAAGGCGGGCGACCTCGATGCCGTAGCTCTTGTCGGCGCTGCCGGGCTCGACACGTCGGAGGAAGATAATTTCGTTGGGCGTCTCCTTGACGGAAACGTGGATGTTTTGGACGCCGGGAAGAAGCTCGGCGAGCTCTGTGAGTTCGTGGTAGTGCGTGGCAAAGAGCGTGCGCGCACGCGTGTTTTTCTGGAGGTGTTCGACGACGGCCCAGGCGATGGATAGGCCGTCGAACGTGGCCGTGCCGCGACCAACTTCGTCGAGAAGGACGAGGCTCGAAGGCGTGGCGTGATTTAGGATGGCGGCGACCTCGCTCATTTCGACGAGAAAAGTTGAGCGGCCGCGGGCGAGATTGTCCGACGCGCCGATGCGCGTGAAGATGCGGTCGGTGAGCGGGAGCTTGGCCTCGCGCGCGGGAACAAACGAGCCCATCTGCGCCATAAGAACAATCAAAGCGGCTTGGCGGAGATAGGTGGACTTGCCGCCCATGTTTGGTCCAGTGATGAGAAGAATCTGCTGGCGCCCAGCCTCGAAGCAGAGATCGTTGGGCACGAAGCGCTCACCGCGCTGGCGAAGCAACTCTTCGATGACGGGGTGACGCCCGCCGACGATGAGCAGTTCGCCATGGTCATTGAAGGAAGGCCGGACGTAACCGCGGTCGGCGGCGAGTTTGGCGAAATTGGCCAGGACGTCGAGTTCGGCGATGGCGGCCGCGGTGCGGCGCAGGCGCGGGGCTTCGGCGGCGACAGCGGCGCGAAGCTCGGCGAAAAGCTGGCGTTCGAATTCCAGGATGCGTTCGTCGGCGGCCAGGATTTTCCGCTCGTACTCTTTCAATTCAGTTGAGGTGAAACGCTCGGCGTTGACCAGCGTCTGTTTGCGCTCGAAGTCAGCGGGAGCGAGATGCAGGTTGGGTTTCGAGATTTCAATGTAATAGCCAAAAATACTGTTGAACCGAATTTTCAGCGAAGCGATGCCGGTGCGTTTGCGCTCGCGCTCCTCCATTGCGGCAATGATCTGTTTGCTGTGCTGGCTGAGGCTGCGGAACTCGTCGAGCTCGGCATGAAAACCGGAGCGGATGACGCCGGGATCGCTCGCCAGGGCGGGAGGGTCGTCGGCGAGGGCGCGTTCCAAGCGCTCGCGAACGTCCGCCAGCTCGTCGAGATTGGCGTGGAGCTCGCGCAGGCGCTCGCTACGGCTGGAAGTGTGCGGGTCGAGGAATTTTCGCAGCGTCGGAAGATGCGTGAGCGATTTGCGCAACGCGGCCATTTCGCGCGGAGTGGTCAGGCCCAGCGAGATACGGCTGGTGAGGCGTTCCAGGTCGAGAATGCCCTGAAGCAGTTTGCGCAGTTCTTCGCGAAGGACGGTCTGCTGCTTGATGTGAGCTACGGCGTCGAGGCGGGATTCGATTTCATCGCGAGCGAGCCGGGGGCGAAGGATCCAGGAGCGCAAGAGGCGCGCGCCCATGCCGGTGACGGTCTCATCGAGCGTGGCGATAAACGTTGTGGGAACGCCGCGGGGGCCTTCCTCGGGAAAGATCGGCGTGAGGAGCTCGAGGTTGCGGACGGTGACGGAATCGAGGACGAGCGCGTCCTGCTGCTCGTAATAGCGCACGCGGTCGAGATGGCCGAGAGCCTTGCGCGCTGCGCTCGCTTCGCCTTCGCCCAGCGCGGAATTTTCGCGGAGGTAGTGAACAATTGCGCCGGCCGCCGCCGCGGCCAGCGGATGGTCGTCGAGGCCGAAGCCCGTCAGCTCCGCGACGCCGAACTGCTCGCGGAGCATGCGCTCGGCGTAATCGTGCTGAAAAACCCAATCGTCGAGACGCGTCTCCACGCCGCCCGCGCCCTCGAGGAGCGAAGTGCGCGAAGCATCGAAAAGGTGATTGGGGCGCGCCAGGAGCGTTTCGCGCGGGCGAAGGAGCTGCAACTCCTCCCGGACGGCTTCTTCGGCGAGCGGGCCCGAGAACTCAGTGGCTTGAAATTCGCCGGTGGAGACATCCACGAAGGCGACACCAGCGGGCGAGCCGGAGGGGTGCCGCGCGACGGCGGCCAGAAAATTGTTTTCCCTGGCTTCGAGGACGGAGGATTCTGTGGCGGTGCCGGGCGTGATGACGCGGATCACCTCGCGCCGGACGAGTTTTTTGCCCGGGCCGGGCTGCTCCATCTGTTCGCAAATGGCGATCTTGAATCCCGCGCGGATGAGGCGCGCGATGTAGTTTTCCGCGGCGTGATAGGGCACGCCGCACATGGGCACGGGCTGGCCGCGCTCGCGATTGCGCGAGGTGAGCGTAATCTGCAATTCGCGCGAGGCGATGATCGCGTCTTCGAAGAAAAGCTCGTAGAAGTCGCCGAGGCGGTAGAGCAGCAGGGCGTGCGGGTAGCGCGCCTTAATGGCGTGATACTGCCGCATCAGAGGCGTGGTCGGCTCGGTCATCGTGTGCGAAGCGGCGCGGGACGCTGGTGCATTCTATGCGCGTTGGGCCTCAATTGTGAATGCCCAGCTGCGAGAGCAGAAACGCATAGTCGAATGCGATCTCGCGCAAGTAGTCATAGCGGCCCGAAGCGCCGCCGTGGCCGGCGCCCATGTTCGTCTTTAAGAGCAGCGGATTCGTATCTGTCTTCAGCGTGCGGAGTTTGGCGGTATATTTCGCCGGCTCCCAATACATCACCTGGCTGTCGTTGAGCGAAGTCTTTATGAGAATCGTGGGATAGGATTTGTGCTCGAGATTGGTGTAGGGGCAGTACGTCTTCATGTACTCGTAGTCTTCGCGGAGATGCGGGTTGCCCCATTCCTCGTATTCGCCGACGGTGAGGGGCAGCCCAGCGTCGAGCATGGTGTTGAGCAGGTCCACGAAAGGGACGTGGCAGATGACCAGGCGGAAAAGGTCCGGGCGCAGGTTGGTGACCGCGCCCATCAGCAAGCCACCGGCGCTGCCGCCCTCGATGACGAGCTTTTCGCGCGCGGAGTAGCGATGAGCGATCAGGTGCTCGGCGGCGGCGATGAAGTCGGTGAAGGTGTTGCGTTTGTGCTTCATGCGGCCCGCGTCGTGCCAGGGTTTTCCGAGCTCAGCGCCACCGCGGATGTGCGCGACGGCGAAGATAACGCCACGGTCGAGAAGCGAAAGGCGATTCGAGCTGAACGCTACGGGGACGGAGATGCCGTAGGAGCCGTAGCCGTAGAGGAGCAGCGGGGCCGAGGCGTCGCGGGGCGTATCCCGGCGATAGACAATGGAAAGCGGAACGCGAGTTCCATCTGTGGCCGTGGCGTGGATGCGCTCGCTGGTGTAGAGGACGGCGTTGTAGACGCCGAGGACGGGCTGCTGCTTGCGCAAGATGCGCTCGCGCGTGCTCACGTCGTAATCGAAGACGGAGCGGGGAGTGACGAAGGATTCGTATTGGAAGCGAACCGTGGCCGTGGCGAACTCATGATTAGCGCCCAGGGCGGCGGTGTAGGCCGGCTGGTCGAAAGCGATGCGATGAGATGCCGCGAGCGCGTCACCTGCGCCGGCTGCCGCGTCCAGGTCCACGACGCGGAGATGTGGCAAGGCGGCTTCGCGCTCGAAAAGGACGAGGTGTCCAGCGAAGGCCTCGGCGCCGGCGAGCATGACCTCGGGGCGGTGCGGAACAATTTCGCGCCAATTGTCGCGTTGGGGAGCGGCAACGGAGGCGGTGACGAGGCGAAAATTGCGGCCGCCGGAGTTCGTGCGGATATAGAAAATACCACTTTCCCCGGCAAGGGAACCGGGGTGATGGTCGGCGTAATATTCGTGGTCGTCCTCGCGCGGGACGATACAGCGGAAAAAACCGGAAAGCTCATCCGTACGCAGATACCAAACTTCATTCGTGGTGTGACTTTCGACGGTCAGGAGAAGAAAGGCGCTGCTGCGTGTGCGCTCGACGCCCAGGCGGAAGCGCTCGTCTTTCTCCTCGTGGAGAAGTGTATCCGGGCCGAGGGCGCCGAGGGTGTGACGGTAGAGGCGGTGGGAGCGCTTGGTCGCTTCGTCCTCGACGGTGTAGAAGAGCGTCCGGTTATCGGCGGCCCAGGCAACGGTTGTGAGGCGTTCGATTCGTTCCGATAATAATTTGCCCGTCTGCAAATCCTTCACGTGAAGCGTGAATTGGCGGAAGCCGGTGGTGTCCGTGGCATAGGCGAGGAATTGATTGTCCTCGCTGACTTCAAAGGCGCCGAGGCCGAGGAAGGAGTAGCCCTTGGCCAATTCGTTCAGCTCAAGCAGGACCTCTTCGGGTGCATCTTGACCACCGGCAGCAACATCACGGCGGCGGCAATGGATGGGATACTGCTTGCCCTCCTCGGTGCGCGTGAAATACAGATACCCGCGGAGCCGGTAGGGGACCGAAAGATCGGTCTGCAGGATGCGGCCGAGCATCTCCTGATAGAGATCTTCCTGGAAGGCCGTCGTCGAGCGCATGGCCGCGCCGGTGTAAGCGTTTTCGGCTTCCAGGTAGGCGATGACTTCGGGGTTGGTCTTTTCGCGCAGCCAGGCGTAATCGTCCACGCGGCGGTCGCCGTGAATGACGTGCTCGAGCGGCCTGCGGCGAGCCACCGGCGGCTTCGGGTGCCGCTCACCCGCGCTTGCATCCACTTCGTCAGGGAGAGAATTGGCTTTCGTGGTCATGAAGCCTTTGCCGTGAAGCGCGGGACCTCTTCCTTAGCAAGCGTCCGCGCGAAATTCCAATGGGCTCGTGCGCTATAGTAGCGGAAGTCAGCCGCGCCCGCCAAACGCGCTGTTGGCGGTGGAAAACGATGCCGAACGAAACCGAGATCAAACTGCGCATTAGGGACAAGAAGGCCTTTCTTCGCGCTTTGCGAAAGATGGGCACGAAAGTCCGGGCGGGGCAGCCGGCACGCGTCCACGAGGCCAATACGATCTTCGATACTCCGGACGGTGGATTGGCAAAGCATGGCCAACTGCTGAGGATTCGCACGGAAACTCCCGTGGCCGGCCGCCAAAATAAGGGCAAGAAGCCGAAGCAACGCGTTGTCCTGACATTTAAGAGCCCGGCGGCAGGGGCCGTGACGCCAGGGAAGTACAAGGTGCGAGATGAAATCGAGATGGAGATCGCCGATGCGGCGACGCTTGGGAAGATTTTTCTTGGGCTGGGGCTGAAGGGCTGGTTTCGCTACGAGAAATTCCGAACGACGCACTTATTGCCGGCCTCGGCGCGCTGGGCCAAGGGCTTGCTCATCGAATTGGACGAGACGCCCATTGGCACGTTTGTGGAGCTGGAGGGGCCGCCCGAGGCCATAGACCGAGCGGCCGCGTTGCTGGGGTTCTCCCGCCGCGACTACATCCTGGCGAACTATCTGATGCTGCACATCGCGGAATGCCGCCGCCGGGGAATCGAGCCGGGCGATATGCTGTTTCCTGCGCGGCATTAAATTTCGAAAAAAATACGCAGTTCAGTCACTCTTTTCTTGACAATGCCGCGGACGCGGCTTATCACTGACGCTGAGGTGGAACTTGCTCGATGAGCACATCCAGCGAGAACGAGCCCGAGCCAAGTAGCAGCGGGGCGCAACGCAGGATGAGGTCCGAGACGGCCAGATCGCCCAGACCCAGAGGAAGGCAAAGGGGCCCTGGGGGGATCGAAGGCCGTGGAGGGTCTGCCTCCGGTTAGAGGTAAGCCTATTCTTTACAGGCATTTACCCGCGGCCGAGTGGATTCGGTGCGCGGGTTTTTTGTTGCCCGGCTCGACGAAGCGAGAATAACCATGTTGCACGCCACAGAATTGATGGGAGCGGAGACGTACGACGCGCAAGGGAATTTTGTCGGGCGCGTGCGCGAACTTTTTATCGAGCCCGCGGAGCAACCCAACCGGATCGCGCATTTCCTGCTGTCGCGCGGAAGGTTTCAGCCGCTTGTGGCGCGGCACGATCAGGTGGCGTCGCTCGCGCCGGGAACCCTGCGGCTGAATTGCGGGGAACGGTTGCTCGAATTATATGAGCCGAACGAGGGGTGGCTGGCGGTGCGGAAGGACCTGCTCGACCA
>JBGPGF010000107.1:0-10626 GCA_041483755.1 Terriglobia bacterium
GAGTGCTTTTCATGGTGCCGCTGCGGCGCCAGCTCATCGTCAAGGAGCATGGCAACCTCGTTTTTCCGGAAGGCACCGCCTGCGCCGATGTACTCGTCGCGGGCGAACGCGGCGGTTCGTTTGCCGGGCGCGTTTTCTGGGGGCTGGGCCTCGGTGGCGCTTACACCTTCCTCATGAACACTGTGCAGGCCTGGACTGGGCAGCCGGAAAGCCGTCCCAGTTGGTTTCCGGGGGCCTCCTTCCGCGCGGCCATCACTTCCGAATATCTCGGCGTCGGCTACATCATCGGTGCCAGAGTTTCCGGGATTCTCTTTGCCGGCGGCATTGTTTCCTGGCTGGTGATCATGCCGGCCATCAAGTTTTACGGCCAGCTCGCGGGTAACACGCCGATCTATCCCTCCACCATTCCCATTCCCCTGATGACGCCGGACGACCTCTGGCGCAGCTACATCCGGCCGATGGGCGCGGGCGCCGTTGCCGCCGCGGGATTGATCACCCTGCTGCGCACACTCCCAACGATCATTTCTGCGCTGCGCGCCGGTTTGAAAGACGTGCGCACCGAGGGCGCGGGCCAATCGAGCGCTTCCAGCAGAATTGACCGCGACATGCCCATGCGCACAGTGATCCTTGGCTCCATCGTCATCGTTGCCATGATGTGGGTATTGTTGACGTTCCATCCGATGGAGGGCGCGGCCACTCGCTGGTATCAGAACCTTCTTGCCGGCGTGTTCGTCGTGGTCTTCGGGTTTCTGTTTGTCACCGTCGCGGGCCGCATCAGCGGCCTGCTCGGCAATTCGTCGAATCCTGTCAGCGGCATGAGCATCGCGACGCTGATGGCCACTTGCGCGATCTTTTTTCTGGCCGGCTGGACCGCACCCAATTATGCCGTGCTGGCATTGATGATCGGCGGAGTGGTCTGCACCGCCGCCGCCATCGCCGGTGCCACTTCGCAGGACCTGAAGACCGGCTATCTCGTCGGCGCCACGCCGTTCTGGCAGCAGATGGGACTGCTTATCGGCGTTACCGTTTCCACCGTCGCCATCGGCGCCACTTTGAATCTCATGAACAAAGGACTTGAGAAGTACATTCCCACTCCGATTCCCGTCAACCTCCAGGCTTTGCCCTCCGGCGTCAAAGTTGAGAGAGATACCTTTACGCATCAGGGGAAAAACTATGTCCTGATCAATTCCATCGGCTCGCACGAAGTCCCCGACGGCGAATATCTCTACGATCGGGACACCAGGCAGATCGAGTTCCAGTGGGCGCAAGGCATTGGCAGCGACAAAGCTCCTGCTCCGCAAGCGCGGCTCATGGCCACGGTCATCAACGGCATTCTCAATCAGCGCTTGCCCTGGCGGCTTGTGTTGATGGGCGTCGCCTTAGTAGTGGCCGTGGAAATCCTCGGCGTGCGCTCACTCGCCTTTGCCACCGGCTCCTATCTTTCCATCGCCACAACGGGCGCGATGTTCGCGGGCGGCTTGGTACGTATGCTCGTCGAGGCAACCACAAAGAAAAAGGACGATAGCGAAGCCAGTCCGGGAGCGCTTTATTCCAGCGGTTTGATCGCCGCCGGTGGCGTCTTCGGCTTGCTTGGAATCATCATCAATCTCTTCCAGGATCCGGAGATCCCGAATCACACCCCATACTGGCTTTCCAGCGCCCTGCATTTGCCCTGGCGCCCAGACCTTTTCGCCTTCGCCCCCAAGCTCTATCACCGGCTGGGATACGACTCGCTCGCACAAAGCAATCTCCTTGGCATTGTCATGTTCGCGCTTCTCGCGACGTCGCTGTTCTATTTCGCCCGTAAGAAGCTCAACTGATTGAGAGCTGCCCCCAGCCCTGCCGCGCAAGGAATTACGGACGGCCCTCTTTTGACTCTCTCCGGCCCGCGCCGTAAACTGGCAACGAATGGTGGCACGGCCGAATTACCGCAATTACCGGGTCAGTTTCAATTTCTTTGTTACGCCCGGTGTTCAGGCGCTGTTGATTGCCAATGGCGCGGTCTTCATCTTTCAGGCTCTCCTGAACCATTTTTCCGGCTCCTTGGTTCATCACCAGATGCTGATGTGGTTTGGCTTGGTCCCCTCCGGGGTGATACCTGGACTTCGGATTTGGCAGCCCTTCACCTATCTCTTCTTCCATGATGTCAACACCATATGGCACATCGTCTTCAACATGCTCTTTCTGTGGATGTTCGGGCGCGATCTCGAACTCGCCTGGGGCCGGAATCGCTTTTTGAGGTATTACTTCCTGACGGGCGTCGGTGCGGGGTTGATTGAGGTGCTCGTCAAGGCCGTGCCAGTTCTCTGGGGCCACAAGCCCAACGACATCCCGACAATCGGAGCTTCTGGGGCCATCTTTGGCATCCTGATCGCCAATGCGATTTTGTTCCCCGATCGCCAGGTCATGGTCTTTCCCATCCCCGTGAGCATACGGATGCGCACGGTTGTGGCGGTAATGGCGGCCATCGAGTTCTTCGGCACATTGGGTTCCGGCGGCGACGGGGTCAGCCACCTCTGCCACGTCGGCGGGATGCTCGTCGGCTGGATCTACCTGCGCCGCGGCTCGTTTCTCTATCGCATGCGTAACGGCTTGGCCGACTGGAAATCCCGGCGCAACCGCAAAAGATTTGAAGTCTATATGCACGATCACAAGAAAGAGCCGCCGTCGCGCCCCGATCACTGGCTCAATTAGTTGCTGAAAATTGGAAGTTCGAAGTTGAAAGCTAGAAGTTGGAAGAAATCGTCATCGCTATGTTCCTCAGGCTTCGCCACCGATGGTGTGAAACTTCATGAAGTTCGTCGACCCGCGCACACCCATCGGCGTGCCTGCCACGATGGCGATAATATCGCCCTTGCGCACCAGCCGCTCCGCGAGCAGCCGCTTCTCCGCCACTTCCGCGAGGCCGTCAATCTTGCGCACCTCTTTGATCCTTTTCGGCAGCACTCCCCAAAGCAACGCCATCTGGCGTCTCGTCTCCCGCACCGGCGTAAACGCCACGATGGGCGTGTGCGGCCGGTAACGCGAAACCAGGCGCGCCGTGAATCCGCTGTGCGTAAACACCGCGATCACCTTCATGCGCAATTCGCGCGAGGCGTGGCACACCAGTTCCGCCACGGTCTCCGCCACCTTCAGCTTTTCCTGCGGGATGGTCCGCGGAAATTCGTGAATCACCGCTTCCGCCTCCTCGATGATGCGCGCCATCGTCGCCACGGTTTCCACGGGATACTTTCCCGAAGCCGTTTCCGCCGAGAGCATCACGGCATCCGAGCCGTCGAAAATCGCGTTAGCCACGTCGGAGGCCTCCGCGCGCGTGGGCCGCGGGTTCAGGGTCATGGATTCCAGCATCTGCGTCGCGGTAATCACCGGCCGGCGGAACTCGCGTGCGCGCGCGATGATCTGTTTCTGCACCACCGGCACGCGCTCGAGGTTCATCTCCACACCCAAGTCGCCGCGAGCCACCATCACGCCATCGGCCACCCGGAGAATCGCATCCAAATTGTCGATCGCTTCAGGCTTTTCCAGCTTGGCGATCACCGGCGTTTCCTTTCCCGCTCTCCGGATCGCCCCCTTGGCCAGGAGAACGTCCTCCGGCCGGCGCACGAAGCTCACCGCCACGTAGTTCACGCCATGCTTCAATGCGAACATCAGGTCCGTGCGGTCCTTGCCCGTCATGGCCGGGACGTGCAGCTTCACGCCGGGCAGATTGATGCCCTTGTTTTCGCCGAGTTCACCGCCGTTGACCACTTCCGTGAATATGTCCGTTCCCCGCACCGATTGCACACGCAGCTCGATCAACCCGTCCGCGAGCAGGATGCGATCCCCTCTTCGGACTTCGCGGGGGAGGGGCCGGAAAACAGTGCTCACCCGCGTCGAATCGCCGAGCACCCGCTTGGTCGTCAGGATGAAGCGTTGCCCCGCTTTCAGCGTCACGGACTTGCCGCCCGCCATGCGTCCGGTGCGGATCTTGGGTCCCTGCAAATCGCCGAGGATGGCGATCGGCTTCTCCAGCCGGATGGAAATCTCTCGTAGCAGGGCGATGCTTCGTGCATGGTCGGCGTGGGAGCCGTGCGAAAAATTCAGCCGCGCGACGTCCATCCCGGCGCGAAGCAGAGACTCGATGATGCGCGGCGAGCAACTCGCCGGCCCGATGGTGGCGACAATCTTGGTATGTCGGAAATTCATGATTTTCTGGGGCCCCGTGGACTATTTGGCGACGGCGAACTCCGATACGACACGATATAGATACTGCACTCCCTCCGCAAATGACGCGAGTGGTATTCGCTCGTCGTTTCCGTGCATGCGATTTATGTCCTCGTCGGTCAGGGGGAAAGGTACAAGGCCGTACGCCTGCACGTTGTGCAGCCGCAATTGCGACACATCCGTGGCCCACGTGGACAAGAACGGCAGCACCGGGACTCCCGGGAACTGCTCGCCGCTGGCCTTTTCGATCGTCTTGTAAAGCTCGGTGTCCAGCGAAGACGGCGGCGCAGGAAAACCGGCATCGGGCATCACCTCAAACTTGATCTGCGGGTCGTTAACAAGTTTCGCCAGTTCCCCCAGCAGAGCGTCGACCATGTCGCCGGGAAGCAGCCGAATGTTCAAAACCGCCCGCGCCTCGGAGGGGATGACGTTCACGCGCACTCCGGCGGAGAGCATCGTCGGCGAAATGGAATCGCGGAGCATCGAATTCCAGAGCGGATTGGCGTCCGAGAGCACACGCTCGGCGTGATCGGCGCGGTCCCCGGTTTCCAGCGCGCGCATCCATTTGGCCGTCTCGGGCTCCTCGATTTTTGCGAGTCCCTCAAAATAACGACGGACGATGGCGGTCGGCCGCGCCGGTGCCGAATACGTTCCAATCTTTGCGACCGCCGCGGCCAGGTGAACCACGGCATTATCTTTCAGCGGCTTCGAGGCGTGCCCGGAGGTGCCCAGCGCAACCACCGCGACATTGACGGCAACCTTCTCGCTCGCCTGCACGGCGACGTACTGCACCTTGCCGTCCTTCATGAACACTTCGCCGCCTTCGTTCAGCGCGTAGCCGGCGGCGAATTTGTCCCAGTCCTTGGCAATCAGAAACTTGATGCTGGCTTCGCCACTCTGTTCCTCGTCGGTGGTGGCCAGAAAAATAACATCACGATTCAGCCGCGCGCCTGCGCGCTTCAGCGCGATAAATGCCGCCAGATTTGCCGCGAGCATGCCCTTGTCGTCAATCGCGCCGCGGCCGTAGAGGTAGCCGTCCTTTTCCACTCCACCAAAGGGGTCCACCGACCACTTCGCGCGGTCCACGCCCACAACGTCCAGGTGAGCCAGAAGCAACAGCGCCCGCGAGGGTTCCTGCATTGCGCCGCTCTTCAGCCGCGCCACGACCGCGGCGCGCCCCGGCGCAACTTCCAGCAATTCGGGCGAGATGCCCTCTTTTTCAAGAACGCCGGCGACGTATTTCGCGGCCGCCAGCTCATTTCCAGGAGGGTTTGTCGTATTGATGCGAAGCAGCTCCGCCAGCCAGCCCGCGGCTTCCTTCGCGAGGGCGGAAGTATCCGGCCCGGAAGGTTTCGGAGGCCCGAGCGGCGTTATCGCAGCCGGAGGATTTGGCTTTTGCTGCGCCGCGAGCGGCACGGCCGCCGTGGCGGCGAGGGCTGCGCATAAAATCAGCACGCAGGAGTGCTTGCATTGGAACATGGAGGGGACTCCCATCCGGTATTTTTATGAACCGTTCGGAAAACGTTTCTCCGCGAAATCGCTTCATACTACCATGCGGATGCGGGGACCCATCCTCGCGTAAACTGAGCGAGTTGCGTAAGCTCCACGGCAACCGCCGGTCGTGATTGCGGGTGACGCGCCTTTCGTGGCAGCATCGCTAGGGTGAGGAAACGACAATGAAACCTTTGGCTTGGGGTATTTTGCTGGGACTGCTGACCACCGCTTTGGTTCTGCCGCTGAGCGAGATGCGCGCCGCAGCCGAAGCCAAACAGAATAGCGCGCCGCAACAGCCCGCCCCGCCGCAGCCCGATCAGGGCGGCGTATCCATCAGCGTGGAAGTCCCCATCGTGTCGGTGGACGTGGTGGCCACGACCGAGCGCGGCGACCTTCTTACCGGCTTGAAAAAGGAAAACTTCCGCATCCTCGAAGACGGTGTGCCCCAAACCATCGGCAGTTTCGCTCCAACCGACGCTCCGATTACGATCGTCATCGTGATGGAGTTCAGCAGGGTTGGCTATGGTTATTTCAGCGCCTACGCGAAATACTGGACCTCCGATTTTTTCCGTAACCTTAAGAAAGACGACTGGGTGGCACTCGTCACGTTCGACATGAATCCTCGCCTGGAAGCGGACTTCACACAAAATAAAGAAGAAGTCGAGCAAACGCTTATGCGCCTCTATTTTCCTGGATTCAGCGAGTCCAACGTTTTCGATGCAGTTCTCGACACCTTGAACAAGCTCAAGGATGTCAAGGGCAAGAAATCGATTCTCGTCGTAGCTTCGGGAATCGACACGTTCTCCAAACACACGCTCGATCAAACCCTTAAACAGTTGCGCCAAACCGATGTGACCATCTTCTGCGTCGGCGTGGCGAAGCCGCTCATGAATCGCCTAGAAGCTCGGGGAGGTTCGGGGGGGTTGAATTTTTATCAGGCCGAGAACCAGCTCCGTACCTTCGCGCAGATGACTGGCGGTAACGCCTGGTTTCCGCAATTCGACGGCGAAATACCGGGCATCTTTCGCGATGTCGCTGCGTTCCTGCGCAATCAATACAGCATCGCGTATTCTCCCGCCAACCGCGCACGCGATGGCAAGTTCCGCAAAATCAAGGTCGAGCTGGTCGCGCCGGACGGCTCGCCCCTCATCGTCCAGGATCAGAAAGGCAAGAAGCAGAAGTACGTCGTTTTCGCGCGCCAGGGCTATGTCGCCCCCACGGGCTCCGTGGGCGACTGATCGTCACCTCTCTTGGTATAGGGCCGGCATCTTCCCCGCTGCATCCCCGGAATTGTCATCCGGAGTGAAGCGATCAGGGATTCAGGCCTTGCCGGAAAGGATCTCGACCGATCCTTCGCACATACTGGAACCGTCAGGACCTCTTCACGCGCAAGTCCCTCCCCGTCATATCGCCGGGCTGCTTCTGCCCGAGAACGCCCAGCATTGTCGGCGCGATGTCGCGCAATGAGCCGCCGGGCTGCAACTGCGTGCGGTCATCGTCACTGACCAGGATAAACGGCACCGGGTTCGTCGTGTGATAAGTGTGTGGCCCGCCAGTCTTTGGATCGATCATCGTTTCTGCATTGCCATGGTCGGCGGTGATGATCCACGCCCCGCCGCGCGGTTTTAGAGACTGATAAATCCGTCCCAGCCCCACGTCCACGGCCTCGACAGCCTTAATCGCTGCTTCGAGCTTTCCCGAATGCCCCACCATGTCCGCGTTCGCGTAATTCATGATGACGGCGTCAAATTCACCTTTCTCGATGGCCTTCACCACTGTGTCTGTGATTCCCGCCGCGGACATCTCCGGCATCAAGTCGTACGTGGCCACCTTCGGTGAGGGCACCAGGATGCGCTCTTCGCCCTCAAACGGCTTCTCGAACCCGCCGTTAAAAAAATAGGTTACGTGCGCATATTTTTCCGTCTCCGCCGTGCGCAGATTCTTGTACTGCAGCTCCGCGAACACATGCGCCAGGATGTGCTCCAGCTTTTCCGGTCCGATCACGTATTGTAGCCACGGCCAGGACTTGTCGTACTGCGTCATCCCCACGAAGAAAAGATTCTTGGGACGCTGTGGATCCGCAATCTTGTCGAAGCCAGGCGCCGCCAGCGCGTTCGTCATCCGCCGGGCGCGGTCCGCGCGAAAATTAAAGAAGATGACGGCATCGTCATCGTGGATCAAACCCACCGGAGCCGCCGCAGTGCCGCTGCCGCGCGTGACAACAATCGGCTTGACGAATTCGTTGGTGACGTCTTGTTCGTAGCTGCGCTCCAGCGCCACTACGGGCTCGTCCGTGCGTGTTTTCGCCTCACCGTGGACCATCGCGCGGTAGGCCATTTCGACCCGCTCCCAGCGGTTGTCGCGGTCCATCGCGTAGTACCGCCCGGTGAGCGTGGCGATTTCCCCACAACCGAGCTGGCGCATCTTCTGCTGGAGCTGCCGCACGAAGTCCCGCCCGCTGTTCGGCGGCGTGTCGCGCCCATCCATGAAGCAGTGGACGAAGACGCGCTCGACCTTCTGCTGCTTGGCCATTTCCAGCAGCGCGAAAAGGTGCTGCATGTGCGAATGGACGCCGCCGTCGCTCAGAAGGCCGATCAAGTGCAACTGCCGCGCGCGCCCGCGCTCCATCGCCTTCAAAAACAGCGGAACCTGAAAAATCTGCTTGTTCGCTATCAGCAAGTCAATCCGCGTGATGTCCATGTGCACGATGCGGCCCGCGCCCATATTCATGTGGCCCACTTCGCTGTTTCCCATCTGCCCTTCCGGCAGCCCCACGAAGGGCCCCGAAGTCTGGATCAGCGTGTTCGGAAAATCCTTCAGCAGTTGGTCGTAGTTGGGTTTCCGCGCGAGGGCCACTGCGTTCCCCTGCGTTTCCGCGCGAAAGCCCCAGCCGTCGAGTACGGTCAATACAATTGGTTTCGGTCGTTTGGCCATGGCCAATCAGGATACCTAAATTCCCGAAGCGCGTGTAGCGCGAGCATGACGGACCGGAGACCTGCCGCATTGGCTCTTTGCGTTTCGCCGGTCTCGCGACACAATCGTTCCTGCCCTTTGTCCGCTGGCTGGGTCGTGCTCCGATGCGAGGTGAAACTTGGCAGCTACATTTGAACCGACCGACCGTACGCGCCTTGTGCGCGAGCCGCATCGCGGCGTTTACGACCGCGAATTCATCTGCCGCGTTCTGGATGAAGGATTCGTCTGCCACGTGGGTTTTGCTGCGGACGGGCAACCTTACGTGATCCCCACAATGTACGCGCGCGTGGGCGACGCAATTTATTTCCACGGCTCGGCGGCGAGCCGGATGCTGCGGCATCTTGGTGAAGGCGTATCGGTGTGCGTGACCGTGACGCTGGTGGACGGGCTCGTCCTGGCGCGCTCGGCCTTCAATCATTCGATGAACTACCGCTCGGTCGTCGCGTTGGGCAAAGCGGTGCTGGTCGAAGACCCAGGGGAGAAGCTGGCGGCGCTGCGCGGATTCACGGAAAAAATTCTCCCCGGCCGCTGGAACGAGGTCCGCCAGCCGAACGAGCAAGAGTTGAAGGCCACCTCGATCCTGCGGCTGCCGCTCACGGAGGTTTCCGCCAAAACGCGCACCGGCCCTCCTCAAGACGACGACTCGGATTACGTCATGCCCGTGTGGGCGGGCGTTATTCCGTTGCGCCTCGTGGCCGATCCACCGCTGCGTGATGCGCGTTGCGACCCAGCAAATCCTGTTCCAGCTTACGCTGCAAATTACCGGCGGTGAGTCACGGGACCGGGTTCTTGGACCAAGCCCCAGGAGAAGGCCCAAATCACAGGGAATGTGTATGTCGTCCATAAGCTAAATGGAATAGTATTGGTAGGGTGCAATTCCAAGAGGAGGGTAACACCGTGAAACATGGAAAAATCATTCTCGGGCTCACACTGGTAGTTGCTGCCGCATTCGCCCTTTCCACGGGCATCGCGATCGCCGACAACGCCGCGGGGAAAGACGCGGTGCTGGGGGCGAAGGATATTGGAGAGAAGCTTTTCCCTGAAATGGTGTTTTACCGGGGGCAGTTGGCCCCCACGCAATTGCGCAACACGGGCGGCGTCCGTTTTGCGGACGGCTTCTACACGATCGCGGGGTTGTGCGACAACTCTGGCTATTCGTCGGATGTGCGGCAAAAGTTTCAGGGATATTTGCTGACCGAGGTGCCGCTCGTGATCGGCGGACAATCGCTGAAGGCGGGCGCCTACGGTTTCGGGTTTGTCGAGGGCGGGCAGCTCCTCCTGACGGACATCGGAGCGCATGATCTCTTCCAGACAGCTTCGGCGCGCGATACAGAGATGAAACGCCCCGTGCCGCTGCAAGTCGTGGCGGGTGAAAAGGGCGCCTACCGGTTGTATTCGGGACGCGACTATGTCGAGTGGCAGGCGGCGAAGTAGGACAGCCCACAAAGCGCCAGTCTAAAGGCGGCTCATGTATCACGCGGCGAAGATGTTCTTGCCCGGGAAGCGCGCGGCAGCGCCCAGTTCTTCCTCGATGCGCAAGAGCTGGTTGTATTTGGCGATGCGGTCGGTGCGTGAGGCCGAGCCCGTCTTGATCTGGCCCGCGGCGGTGGCGACGGCGAGATCGGCGATGAAGGTGTCTTCGGTTTCGCCGGAGCGGTGCGAAATGATGGAGTTGTAGCCGGCCTTGCGCGCCATCTCGATGGCGTCAATCGTTTCGGTTACCGTGCCGATCTGATTCAGCTTGATCAGAATGGCGTTGGCGATGCCTTCCTTGATGCCGCGCGCGAAGATTTCGGTATTGGTGACGAAGATATCGTCGCCGACGAGTTGAATTCGTTTCGCCGATGATTTGCTGCCGATCTTTCCGGTGAGCTGTTTCCATCCCGGCCAGTCTTCTTCGCCCATTCCATCTTCCAGCGACACGATGGGGTACTTCTCTGCCCACCTGGCCCAGTA
>JBGPGF010000108.1:0-10625 GCA_041483755.1 Terriglobia bacterium
ACGCTGGCCGGCAGGACGCGCGCGCCGATGTGCCCGGCCCAATCGCTTTTCCCTCCCAGCGCGTTCATGATCTGGTCCATGGCCGGAGCAAAAGCCAGCGGCGGCCTAGCGCCGGTCAGGGAAGGACCCAGAACCTGTGCGACGAGCGGAGCTGCCGCGCGTGCCTCAAACAACACCGGGCCGGTATAGTCCTGCGCCGGAGGCGCGGAACGAAGCGCGATGAGCTCCGCCGCGGTCACGCTCAGGTTCTTATTCACGGCGGCTGCCGCGGGCAGTTCCGCCGGGCGCACAGCGTACGTCGCGTAGTAGTGATGGAGCGGCATGCCGTCTCCGGCGAGTGTGTCGAGACCGGCTTCAATCGCCGCCATGCTCCGGCTGGTGCGGATCTCCGTGCCTTCGCTCGTCAACAGATACTCCGTGGCGTAGACGAGGTAGTAGGTCACGCGCGAATGGTAGAGGTCCGGATAGGCCCGCAGCGCAACGGAAGCGTCACGCGCCTCTTGTTCCCAATTGCGAGTGCTCCAGTCGGGCTCGAGCCGCGGCTCGACGGACACCACCGGGTCCTCGCGCGATAAGTCATCCTGGTCAGGCTGACGCGCCAGGCTGCTCAGGTAAGCGCGTTTGCGGGAATAGGTTTCGACGGCCTCCTTGAACGCCTGGTCGGTGGCGATCCAGAGGTCCTGCCGGAGCGAATCGTAGTCTCGATCAATCCCCACGGCACCGGTTGAGCCGATGAAGCCGCGGAAGCCTTCATCGGTGATGAAATTCGAACTGTCCAGCTTGTAATCTCCGACGCGGGCCTCCACGGCCATGAAGCGCGTGCGTCCCGTATTGCTGGAAAGCAGCGCGCCAAACTCCGCGGAAACCGTGCGCACATCGAGATCGAGAAGGCGGTAGGCGACGTAATAGGGCCGCACGGGCTCGGCCGCGTCCGAAAGTTTCAGCGCGAGCCGCGTCTTCGCGCGCGCCAATTCGTCGCGCAGCGCACGCAGCGTCTGGTCGTTGTCCTTTACATTCGCTCGTTGCGCGTGCAGCGGCGCGCCGCCGAAAGATAGAAGCACAATCAGCAGCCCGAGACGCCTCACGGGATTCACTGCGCACCTCCGGACTTCACCACGTCGTGGGCCGGTGGCGGCAGGATGGGTGGCTTGTCCGTCGAAGTCTCCTTCTTTTGCACTTCCAGCTCCGAAATCAGAATTTCCGGCGCCGCCGCAGACACCGGGACCGAGCCCGATTCCGCTCCGCAGTAGCCGTTGAAAACTTCCGGCGTGTCGCCCGTCGCCACGATCTTTGTCAGCGAGACGAGCGGTGTGCCGACGATGTCCACCCCGCGCACCAGTTCGTCCGCCCGCCCGTCGGGAAACACCTTGTACACAACCAGCGGCAGCACCTGAAACGCCTGCGGCTGCCCGCGCCCGGTAAACGTGAACCCGCCCGCGATGTCATCAATCAGCAAGCCGAAAGGCTTTCCCTGTGCCTTGATCAGTTCGATGAGTTTCGCGCGGAGCTGCGCGTTCGTCAGCATTCTGCTGCTCTGGACAATGAGGTTGCCCTGCCGCGACACCGTCGAGTAGCCCACCTGCCGGCGTCCATGACCGTTGGAGTGGGGAAAACCCAGGAGCGGGGAGCGCGACATCTCGAAATTGCGCAGCACACCGTGATCCACCAGGGTCACGCGCTGCGACGGCACGCCTTCGTCATCGAACTGGTAGTAACCCAGCAGCTCCTCCTTGCCCAGGCGTTTCACGGTTGGGTCGTCGGTGATGCTGAGAAAGTCGGGTAAGATCTTCTGACCCACTTTGTTCGTGAAGGTCTGGCCTTCGGTGATGTCCTTCTGGCGGTGGCCTTCCGCGCGGTGGCCAAAAACTTCGTGAAAGAAAACAGCGGCGGCGCGGCCGGTGAGCAGAGCAGGCCCGGCGGTTGGCTCGTTGATGGGCGCCGCGACCAATCCTTCGATCTCCTTGCGCATCGTGGCTTGCGCGGCGAAGACAGCCTTGTCGTCCGGCGCATCCGCCGGATTCACCCAGTCGAAGTTGTAGTAGCGGTTGATGTCCATCCCGTCGGGTGCTTTGCCCTGGATAAACAGCTCGAGCCGATAACGAATCTGGCCGAATTGCAATTCGGTCCCTTCGCTGGAAACCTGATATGCATTTTGCGCTTGCGCCGTGAAGGTCACGATGGAATTGAGAATGGCCGCCGACTCGCGAAACACGCGGGTGTAGGCCCGCACCTTCTGTTCCCACGGCTTGCGGTCCAGCGTGAAGGAAACCTGCGGGCCGATGGAGATGTGCGGCTCCTCGCGGGAAAAGTCCGGTGCCTGGCCTTCCGCCGTCTGAACGTTTACTTCCTTGCCCGCTTTACTCTTGATGAGGGCCTCAGCTGCAGCGCGATACTCGCGGTCCGCCTCGAGCCAGATGGTCCGGCGCAATACCTCCGCGTCATCGTCTACGGGAACCGGCGCGCCCGGGCCGCCATCCGCCGGCGGCCGGCGGTCGCCCACCTTGTGCGTGTTGTCGCTGGTATAGTCTCCGGTGCGCACGGTGACTTCCAGCCAGCGGTTCTTCGATTCGTCGCTCGAAAGCAGAGCGCCGTTCGAACCCATCACATTGGCCCGCTGTGTCTCCGTAATCGTGTAATTGATGTAGTACGCCGGCGGGTCCAGCTTGCCGAAGCCTTCGATGGAACGATCGAGCTCCGCTTTCATGGCTGAAAGGAGAGGCGAAGGGGAGGCGGCCTTTGGCTCCGCGCTGCTCGCGCCATTGCGCGGCGCCGCGTACGCACCTGAAAACGGCAAGACCAGCCCGATCGCCAACAGACCAAGGGCGGCTCGTGGGGAGACAAAAACGTTCCGAATTCGTGTGCTCAAGTCGAAGCCTCGCAAGAATCTCAACGATTCGCTAAAACTTTAGTTTACGCCCCTGGCCGTGCGCCGCACAAACGGCTCACCCGCGCTGGGCTCTTTCTTCGATGGGATGCCGCCCCGCGGCGTTGCTCGCCATGGGTTCGGCCAGTTCCGCAAGGTTTATGGGCACTGCCCCGTGGCGGGCGGGCAGTTGCCTTTGGGAGGCGCTGCGTTGTTTCCGCTTCTCACGACGAGGGGAATCACAACCGCCGGGATGATCGCCAGGATCCCGATCGCAATTCCTGCTCCCTTGCCGAAGTGCGAGGCGCCTTGAAAGACTCCTGGGGCCGGACCATTCGGAAAGCTCGTGTTGTTGCGTGCGTCGAGCAGTATCTGGGGCGTTGCCGGAGCGGGAGGCAGCGGCGGCGAATTGTCGCCCTGGCGCACGGTCGTAAATTGTCCCGCCAGGACGTCCACGCAGACGCCGACAAGGTTGCAGACGCGCACGATGTTTTCGTAAACGATCACCGTCATCAGGTTGTTCTCGAACCCGGTGTAGAAGTCCGTTCCCACCACGCCGGCGACTCCCGCGGCGGTATGCACCTCGAACTTGCCGTCGGCTTTCACTATCTTGGCCGCTTGCGAGCGCAGTTTTCCATAGGTCAGCTCGAGCTCGGTCTGCTGTGCTCCGCCGTCGTGCTTCACCACGTGCAGGGACGATTCCGACCCGACGTTGAGCACCGAGCCGTCATCGAGCGCGATGCGCACCCGCGCACCCGCTTGCGTGTTCACCACGTCCTGCCAGAAAACAGGAGTCTTGGCCGCCGCCTTGATCGCCTGAGCGCCGCGCGCGATTCCCACGGCCGGGATTAGGCGGTCCACCTGACCGGCGCGCTGGCCCTGCGCATCCGGCGCGGCCAGCAATTCCGCCGGCAGCGCCAGCGCAATGGTCAAAAATACTGCAAGGAACAGAACAAGCGAAGATTCTCTCTTCATCAAAGTCACTCCTGTCAAGATGCGACTCCCGGGAAGCTCCTTCCCTTGTTAAAGGAAGCCGCGCCAGGTGTCAATCAAGAAGCCCAGCGGTGTTTCTTTGGGAGGCACCCGGAGGCCCTGCGGGTCATCGCCCTGACCGTGGCTTTTGCGATACCGGGGGTTGCGGGCGCCTTCCGCGGAAGCCAAAATAAGAAGATGCGCGCATTCGCCAGTCTGCTCATCGCGGCTTTGCTCTTCGGCGGCATCTACTACATCTACATGCGGCGCATGCCCACCGTCGCGGAAGGAACAGCGCCCACGCAAGCCATCTCGCTCACCGGCGTGCAGAACGATCTTCTGCAGATTGCGCAGGCCGAGCGCAGCTACATCGTGCAGAACACTCACTGCACTTCGCTCGACGAGCTGGTTTCCTCCCAGACGCTCCTGATGAAGCGCAGCGAGCGCGACGGCTACACGTATTCGATTGAGTGTTCCGGGATGGAGTTCACAGCTACCGCGCGCCACGCCCCCGCCGCCGCGGACTCCCCGATTCGCTTTCCCACGATGGTGATTGACCAGACTATGCAAGTCCGCACCGACTGAGCCGTTCACGCTCTCATCCACGGAACTTTTCCAGCCCATCCTCCGTACCTTCCCGTAGCAACACACTGATCATGCCTGCGCGCTTTTGCAGCGGCGGCAGGAGGAGGATGGATAACATGGGTGGAGATCTGGCAGGTCTGGCAGCGGTCACTCTGATTTTCGGTTTTATCCCCGCGATGATTGCCTATTACCTTGTGTGCAGGATGCGCAGCCAAGAACGGCTGGCAGCCATCGCCAAGGGCGTGGACGTGCCCATGGAGCCGGATATTTCACAGGCAGCGCGCTCGCGCCGGGCCGGCTTGCTACTGCTCACCGGGGCGCTGGGCTACATCACCACGTTTCTGTTGATCGCCCGCGTGGAACCGCAGGCGTGGCAGGCGGCGTCATTTGGCGCCATCCCGCTGGCCATCGGCATCGGTTTCTTCATAGACGCCACGCTGGTCCGCCGCGAAGCGCATTCCTGAGCGACGGCGCAGTTAGCGGATGTCGAGGGGGGTGAAGCTATCGCCGCGCTTGATCGCCAGGCGGATCGGGCGCGGCGGGCCTTTCTTCGGCACGGTCACTTCGATCCAGAGCTCTTCCCCGGGTTGTCGCCGGGACGGGTCCGCAGCGTTTTCGGGAATGAAATAGGCGACAGGCTCTTGCAATACGGTCAACTCGCCTTGAACCGTCCTCCAGCGAGTCACGTGGGAACCGCCCCAGTAAGTTGAGGGGCTTGCGACCAGCTGGCCATTCTCGGCTGTCAGAGAGACAGGCCGCATCTGGGACCAGGGTCCACTTCGATCACCTGACGGGAAGGGTGTACCAGCGTAAACCCGGTCTGCTTGCACGCGAACGCGAACACTCAAGTAGCGCCCTCGGATGGGAAGATCTGGGTCATACGCTGCGGTCTGCACCCAGACACGGGGCAGCCGCATGCGATCGACGAGCAACTTTGCTCCCAGGCTCAATACGATCAGCACTTGAAGAGCGCCAAGGATGAGACCCTTTTTCAGATTTGTCATGAGCTCCTCACTTCAAGTGTCCCACCAGTCGCCGACGTGCTGCCTCCAGCAAGGTTCCCAGAAGGACGAACAGAAGCCCCAACCCAATCAGGCTGATGGAGCGGCCAAACTTGCTCATGACGGTGGAAAAGTAAAAGGCGACGACGGTGATGCCAAACGCCAGAAGACCAAGATTGATTCTTTCTTTTCTCTTGTCTTGAATTCCTGAAAAAATTAGGCCGACGGCAGCCAGCGCACACCAGACGTAGGGGCCGATTTCGTTCCAGAGGAAGGATAGAAACGGCGCATTTCTGTTCGCGTAGTCATAACGCATCGTGCCCAGCAGAAAAACCCATGGGATCGCTGCCAGGTTCAGCCAGATCGCGCGGATTCTCCATCCTCGCAGGAGACCGGAAAGAACCAGGGGAGCAGCCAGGAAAGCGGTCCCGCCAAGTAGCAGTAGGTGCGCCGGGATCTCGAGAATCTTTGGGAGGAATTCCCAGGCCCCTACGAAAACAAACACCGCACAGGGGATAAGCGCGAGCCAGCCCAGCCAAGTGAGGACGCGGCGGATCGGCGAATCCTCATCACTCCTTCCAGCGGTGAGGTAGGCCAGCGCCAGCAGAAAGAGACCTTCCGCTGAGATCAGCCATGACGCTGAAAAACCCCAGGTTTGCAGACGCCATTCACCGGCTAGCCATGTGGGCACTAAGACCGCAATGAAAGCTGCCTGAATCCAGTCCTTGCGAAGCCACCATCCGATCGCTGCTCCAATCGCCCATAGCAGAATGCCTGTTGCCCAGTCCTCCTCGAGATTGAAGATCTGCGCCGCGAGAAAGATCCCCGCGCCGAGGCATGCGGTGCCCACGGCATGGAAAACCGTTGCCAAGACCGGAAAGTGTTTCGAGACCAGTGAGGCCAGAAGGTGGAAGGCCGCCACAAAAGTGAGGACTATCGAAAAACGTTGCCCTGCCGAGATTCGATCCCAGTGCGCGGCCACAAACAGCAAAACACCTGCGGCCATCATGAGTCCGCCAAGACCCAAGGCAAGCGCCACGGGCCTGCCGTGGCCTAATTTGTCTTTGCGACCGGATTCAAACGCGCGGATGCGCTCGGCGGCTGCGGCGTCGAGGACGCCCGCGGCCTGCCAGCGTTGCACCAGCTTATCCCAGGAAAGAGCCATGTATGCGCTAGACCTAGCCTCTTGCGGCGCAGCCTATCGCAAATGTCTTTAACAAACAAGTAAACCGCTACGAGGGGGCATCCGGCTTTGGCGGTGAAACAATCGCAGCGGAATCCTGCGGCACAGGCGCATTCAGATCGCAGCCGCAGTAGGCGCAGTGCGTCCATCCGTTTTCGGCGGCGCGGCGGCACACGGGGCACGCGCGCGCCAGCGCCGTGCCGCACTGCGGGCAATAGGCGAAGCCCTTGCGTCCTTGCGTCCCGCAATTGCGACACGTAGCGAGAAACGGATCGCGCATCACAAAGTACACAATGATCCCGATAGCATATGGCACCAGCGCTGCTATTATCGTCCAAAGGGCTTGGCGCATTCCGCGGCGCCGGGAGTCTCCATTTACATAGCCAACGAACAGGATATAGACCGGCACGACGAGGGGAAACAAGAATGAGAACAGCGCCTGCTGCCAAGTGTGCCACTGCCGCATTTGATGGTCAGTCATTAACATCAGGTAGAACAGGATGACAAGACCTGCATACACGAACAGTGCAATGGCCTTCGCGGTGATGGGAATGACCTTCCAGAAGCTGTCCCTGTCGATCATGTCGTCCTCCTCGTGGCCACGTGCCGCACTGCCATGGCCAGCGCGGCCACGCCGCCAACCACCCAGCCCGCAAGCGTGTACCCTGCAAAGGCCAGCCAGCTGCGATCCAGGCCAAAATCGGTCCCCAGAAACTGCCCGCTGGACGAGCCACCGCCGAGCCACCGCAGCACCGGCCAGGTTGCCAGCGCCAGCGTCCAACTGAACATCACCAGGAAACCCATCAGCCAGGGATTCACAGTGCGCTCGGCGCGCTCCAGCAGTTCCGCGCGTATCCTCATCCGCGTGCGCTCGACCAGCAGCGCCGGCGCCTGGGGTGTGGGCAGCCGCCGCAGGCTCTGCTCCAGCGCCCACCAGCGCTCCAGCTCCCCGGCGCAGACCGTGCAGGCCGCCAGATGCTCATCCACGCGCCGCTGCTCTCGTTCGTCCAAAGCACCGGCCGCGGCCAGCGGCAGCAGCTCGCGGATGGCGTCGTGCTCGTTCATGGCTGCGCCTCCCGCGCATAGTTCTTCTCCAGGATTTGCCGCATCCACACAAGGCCGCGCCGCAGCCGGGTCTTCGCCGTCGAGAGCGGCACGTCCGCGACCTTCGCAATCTCTTCCAGCTTCATCTCTTCCTCAAACCGCAACGTCAGCGTTTCCCGGTAAATCAACGGCAAGCGTTCCAGCGCTTCGGCAATCTGCTCCGACCGCTCGCGTTGGAGAACGCGGTCCAGGGCAGAAGGCCCGCCCGTGGCAAGCAGCGCGCTCCTCGGTTCGCCGGCCGGATCGCCCGGTGGCGGCTCATCGAGACTCTCTGGCCGATGCCGGCGGAGATGGTCCACGGCGAGGTTCCGGGCAATCGTGAAGAGCCAGGCCTCGAAATTCCGCCGTTCGTCGAACTGGGCGGACTTCTCCACCACGCGCACCCACGTCTGCTGGAATAAGTCCTCCGCCATGGCGCGATCGCGCACAATCCGCACCAGAAAACGGTACAGCCGGTGCTGATAGCGGCTCAGCAGCTCCTCAAACGCCTCAGGGTTGCCCCGCCGCATGCGCACAAGTTCGGATTCCGGGCTCACGCCTTCCCCCCAAACAGCCGCCAGCGCGGGACTCATCATAGTAGGTATACGTTTGAAGTGTGAAAAAGACGCATCGCCCCGGGGTCCCCCAAGGCCGGCGATTGCCCCTCTGGCCCAGGCAGGGGTCTTGTGAGGCCGTATGTTAGAATCGCCGGGCATGAATTCCGCCATACCTCATCTGCTCGTGCTGCAGCACGCCGACCAGCGCATCGCCGTCCTGCGCAGCCGGCTCGACGCGTTCCCCAAACGCATCAAGGAAGCCGATGCCAAGCTCTCGGGCGCGCGTCACGAAGTCGCCGCCGCGAAGGAAGCGCACACGAACAGCCTCAAAGAGCGCAAGAAGCTCGAGCTGGACGCCGAGCAATGGAAAGAGCGCGCCAGGAAATACCGCGATCAGACCGCCGCGATAAAGACCAACGAGGCCTACAAGGCGCTTCAGCATGAAATCTCCAACGCCGAGGCGGAAGTTGCCAAGGGCGAAGACCGCGTGCTCGAACACATGATGGCCGCCGAGGAGATTGACCGCCGCATCAAGGCCGGGGAAGCCGCGCTGAAGGAGGCCGAAAAAACAATCGAGGCCGAGCGCAAGGAAATCGCTTCCGAGCAGGGCGCATTGCAGATGGAACTCGACGCGGCGCTCGCCGAGCGCCAAGCTGCCGCCGCGCCCGTGCCGGAGGATTTGCTCGAGCTGTACACGCGCATCGCGAAACGCCACAACGGCGTGGCGCTGGCCGAAGCTCGCGATGAACAGTGCAAGCGCTGCGGCATGCGCGTCCTGCCGCATACGTTCCAGGAGCTGCGCGCCGCCGGAAATGAAGAAATCATCCGCTGCGAGACTTGTGGCTGCATCTTCTACGTCGTGGAGCCCAAACCCGCGGCGGGAGGTCCCGGGCATGCCGATGCCGCTTCTGCTGCCGCGGATTCTTCCGCATGACGAAGCGCCCCACTCCGCCGCGCGGCGGGCGCCTGTTTGAAGAGCTTGCACCGGCCGCCACGCCGCGCACCGGCTCCCATACGGCAAACATTGACGGCGCGGCTCGCGGCAACCCAGGTCCTGCGTCCTACGGCGTGCTTCTGCGCGACGCCACCGGCGCGGTCGCCGCTTCGCTGAAGAAATACATCGGGCACAACACCAACAACGTCGCGGAGTATTACGCGCTGATCGCGGCGCTCGACTACGCCACGGCGCACAACATCCGTGCGCTGCGCGTACAGAGCGACTCCGAGCTGCTGGTGAAGCAAATGCGCGGGCAATACAAAGTGAAGAGCGCGGACCTGCGGCCGCTTTTCGAGCGCGCCAAGAAAATGACGCAGGCTCTGGAAAGCTTCGTCATCGAGCACGTCTTCCGCGAACAAAACCGCGAAGCCGACGCCCTGGCCAATCAAGCATTGGATGAAACGGAGGGTCGTGCGCCCGGCTCGCCCCCAGCAAAGAAACTCGAACCGCCCAGCTCCAAACCCGAACCTCGGCGGATCCAGGCGCGTTTCCGCGGTGGAGTTCTCTATCTCCTTGAAGATATGGAGTTACCTGACGGCACAATCGTCGATGTTTCGATCCACCTGCGCCCGAAGCACTGACACTTGCAGCACTCCGCGATCATCTGAGCCACAGATTTCCGAAAATCGCGCAAAAAGCAGAAAATACCCACGCGTTAGGCGTGTGTATTGTGGCGGTGGCCGGAATTCATCCCGACAGGGTCGGGCGGCCACCCTCTCGCTACTTCAGCGAGTAGGATCGGTAGAGCGTGTCGCGCTGCGCGGGGATGAAGCCGGCGTCGGAGATGACGCGGCGCAGCTCGGATTCGTTGGTGCGGTTCTTGACGCCCGCGGCGAAGACCACGTTTTCTTCGATCAAAATACTGCCCACGTCGTCCGCACCGAATTGCAGCCCCACCTGGCAGACCTTGATCCCCGGCGTGAGCCAGCTCGATTGAATGTGATCAATATTGTCGAGATAGAGGCGGCTGATGGCTAACGTTTTCAGGTAATCCACGGCCGTTGTTTCCTGCACTTTCTTGCCCAGCGCCGTGTTTTCCGCCGCGAACATCCATGGGATGAACGCCGTGAACCCGCCGGTATCTTCCTGAATCCGCCGCAGCCGCTCAAGATGGTTGACGCGGTGGCGGTACTCTTCGCCGCAGCCGAACATCATCGTGGCCGTGGTGCGCAGGCCCAGCGCGTGCGCTGTGCGATGCATGTTTTCCCATTCGTCGCTGGTGCACTTCAGCCGCGCAATTTTCCCACGAATCTCGTCGTCCAGAATCTCCGCGCCGCCACCGGGAATCGACTGGAGTCCGGCGTCACGCAGCCGGGCGATCGTGTCTCGCAGGCTCAACTCGCTGACCTTCGCGATGTTGACAATCTCCGGCGCGGAAAAGCAA
>JBGPGF010000109.1:0-10619 GCA_041483755.1 Terriglobia bacterium
CCTCCTCGTTCGCAACCGCATCTCCACCAAGCGCGCCGCCGTCCTCACCTACATCTGCGCGCAGTTACTGCGTTCCGTTCGCGCTATCGACATTGAAAACAACCCCGCATCCGACGAAAACACTGGCCCCACCATCGTCTGGGATCTTCCCCGCCCAAACCGCGATCCTGTCGACCGCTCTGCGGTCGCACAGAGCGAAGAGAATCCCTCATGACATTTCATTGGAAAACGGGAAAGGGAATTGGTAGCATCCCGCCCATGCGCAAACTACTTTTTGTCCTTCTCAGCTTTGTTACGGTGGCATTCGCCACGGATCTTCCCACCAGGAAATATGTGAACCTGGCGGCCATCAAAACCATGGTCTCCGCCGCGGAAGCGGAAGCCAAGAAACGAAATGTGGAAGTCACCATCTGCATTGTGGACGAAAGTGGGAATCTGCTTTTTCTGCAGAAGGCGGATGGCGCGTCGCTCAACACCATCAACTGGGCCGAGAAGAAGGCGCGGCACGCCGCGTTTTACGGCAGCCCTTCGGGAGAAGCCGCCGAAGCCATGAAGAGTGGCAATGCCGCGGCCCTCGCCTATCCAAACTATTTCCCAGGCCAGGGCGGACTGCCGATCAAGGTGGATGGTCAAACCCTCGGCGGGATTGCCGCGAGCGGCGCCAAATCCGAGGTCGACGAAGCGATCGTGCAAGCCGCGCTCGACGCCCTCTTCAAGAAGTGATTGAGACGGAAGCGGGGCGCGGCCTGCGCCTCGGGGCAAGAAGAATGGGCGCAGCCCTTCGAAGCTCAGGGTGAACGAGCAGCGCCCCTACGCGTCCGCCGTGGTGGGATCAATCATGCGGCGGATGGCGGAGATGCGGTTGGCCGGGAAGCCGCCTTGCGAGGCGTGTTCGCGGACGGCTTGCTCGTTCGGAGCGATGTACACGCAGTAGATCTTGTCGTCGGTGACGTAGCTCTCGATCCACTGAATCTGCGGGCCCATGTTGCGCAGAACGCTGCAGGATTTTTGCGAAATGGCCTGCAATTGCTGCGGCGTGAGATTGCCCGCGCCGGGGATTTCCCGCTCGATGAGAAATTTAGGCATCAGAGATCTCCTTCTTCAATAGGATAATAGAGGGCCGGCCTGGATTCGGCAAGCGGGTTACGGCGCGCCCGCGCGACTCAACACGGCGGTGTTGCGCTCGTCCCCGGAGATGATGCGGTAGAATTTCTTCAATTCATCCAGCTTGTTTACGGGAACGAGAAGCTCCTTCACCTCGAGCGTGCGCGTGTAACGCAAGACGTTGCCATGAACTTCGGCCTTGCTCCGATAACTCGCGAAGCCGTACTCCGCATTCACCGGTGGAGGCAGATCCTCCGCGTCCACGGTGAAGCCCGCGGGGAGCGATATCTCAAAATCGTCCGTGTCGCGCGAGGGACCATCGAACACGACAGGCACCTTGCGCGGCTCCTTGCTTTCCAGGATATCGCTCGATTTTAGGCCGAGCACGCGCGGCCGGAGGAGCAAGAGATTGCCGGCCGGTTTGGCATAGTTGTCGGCAACCAGCTCATAGTTGAAGATGAATGGCTGCTCAATCGCATCAATGTTTTGCACCGACGCTTTTGTCAGGCGGAAGGTCGCGAGAGAGTGCGCCAGAAGCGTCTCCAGCGGCTTGACCTTGTCGGCATCGGCGGCAGCGGTGCGCAAGCCGGCCCTTTGGGAGGCCGCGCGGTCTCCCAGCCGCACCTCGCGTACCGCGCCGGTCAGAGTCCCCGTGGAACTGAGCGAGAAGCGCCCCGTGCGCTCGATCCCATTCATCCCCGGCGGCTGCGGCGGCAATTCCATCAACTGCCCTCCGTCTTCGGTGAGCAGCAGCCCGTAATTGGATTGCAACGAGGAGGAGAGCTGTCCCAGAGGCGTGTAATCATCGGTGGGATCGAAGAACAGGATGCGCCCGAGCTTATCCACCTGCCTCCAGGCGATCAGCGAATCATCCGCCAGGCCGTCCGGCAGGTGAATGCCAAGAATGGCGTGGTTGAAATCAATGGACGGCGGAATCGCGGGGCCCACGATGCCGCGCTGCGTATTAATCAGCACGTAGTAGGAATCAATGCCGATTTCGCGGAGCATCGTGCTCAGCAGCGTGGCCTTGTCCTTGCAATCGCCATAGTGATGTGTGAAGACGTCCGCGGCGGCATGGGGCTGGTAACCGCCAATCCCCAGTTCGATGGCCACATAACGGATGTCACGCTGCGCAAACCGCGCCAGCACGCGCATCTTTTCGAGCGACGAGGTGGACAACTTCGTCAGATCCGCCACCTTGCTCTTGATGTCCGGAGTCGGCTCACGGCGGCCGCGGGTCAGCCCGGCATACCAACCGCCCAGATCGCGCCAAGTGGAATAGCTTTTGTTCTGCACGCCGCCGGGCGGGAAGAAGAACACCATGAGCTGGCCGGCGATTCCACGCATGGGCGGCATGGAATCTACTTCCTTGATGGCCGGGACGTCATTCACCTGCCACTGCCACTGCGAGGCTGCCCCCGTGGGCGCGACATCCGGATGATTGAGCCACACCGCTTTGTATTCCCACCCCGCGGGCATCTGCAAAGTGAAGCGCGCCTGTCCGACGGGATGCGACCCTTGAAAATCCCAGATCTCCTGCAGAATATACGGACGGCTTTCCTGCTCATATTCGTAGCCAATAATGTTTCCCGGGTCGGGCGCGGGAATCCGCAGCAGTTTTGCGCGGACGTCGCTGATCAGTTCACTGCCCGCGACTCCGGGCAAGCCGATATCCAGACCGTCTTTGTCCTTGATCTCGTAGTCCTTGCCCTGCGCGGGGATGCACCAGGCATGGATGTAGTTAATCTTTGTATCGGAACTATAGGGGACGGCCACGGTGCCCAGATGGCGTCCGTCCGTGCGGAGAATCTTGTAAGCGATGCGGGTCAGCGATTTGATCTTGTCGGCGGACTGCACCGTGACGACGTGCTCGGAATAAAGAAGGACCGCGTCCGTTTTTTCGTCGTGGGCGGGCAATGGCGCCGAGGTCAGGGCATGCATCCACCCCGGAGCGTCGCCCGCAGCACCCCTCGGCGCAAGGCTCAGCCCGGCGAGCACGGCCAGCACAAAGATCGCTGCCAGGCGCGTGAACAAAGAGCGATGCGCTGGCGGCGGCCTACCGGCCGGGCTGCAATACGACTTGTAATTCATCTCCGGTCCTCACCATCTGAAAAAAGCCGCGCAGCGCACCGTATTCTTCCTTTTGCACCATGACCACACTGTTCCTCAGAAACCGCGTGATGTGGAGCGTTCCGCCCTTGTCTTCGGCGCTCAACGTATAGGCCAGCGCCTTCGCATCCATGTTTTGCGCCGGCGGCAGAGTTTTTACTTTCCACCCCAGCGGCAATTCGATGGAGACGTCGTCCGTCTTTTGGAACGGGAAAGGGAAATACACGGGGTAGGTCCGGCTGGCATGTTCGAACAAGTGCTTTTCTGTGCCGCCAAAAAGCGCAACCGGCAGGAGCGCCATGCGTCCCGCGCTGTTCACCCATCCCGGCACCTTCAAATCAAAGACTGCTTGTAGCTGGGGGGACGAGCTGGCCCATTCCGGCTTGCTGGTCAGCTCCACCTCGATCCCAACGGGAATGTATTCGCGCACCTGGTCTTCCAGATACTTCTTTCGCGCCGCCTCATCTTCGTTGCGCATGTCCATCCGGCGGTCGAAGGCCTCCAGTCCTTGGAACGTGATGCTCAGTTTTCCCTCCAGCGTCCCGTCATCACTCATCTTGAGCTGAGCCTTTCGCTCGATGAACGAATCGGCGCTCGCGGGCGCGGGAACTTCGACCCAGGTTCCTCCGGTCTTGTCCAACTTCAGCCCCGGGACCCATGTTTCCCCCCAGGGTAGGTAGCCATAGGGAGCCAGCGCCGTTCCAGGATCGAAATACAAATCCTTGCCATTCAATTTGACGAGGACCACGTTGTCGTTCAGCTCTTTGGGGTTCATCAGGCTCTTGTTGAAGAAATACTCGCTGCGGCGCGAAACCAGCACGCCCGAAGCATCGAAGCCCGCGGCGCGCGCGAGTCCCAGAAACAGCCAAGTGATCTCCCGGCCCCCTCCGGACTGGTGCTTCCATACATCTTCGATCGTGTAGACGTCTTTTCTCTTTTCCCTTCTTTCCTCTTGCTCCGATTTTTCCTTCTCGAAGGAGAGGTTGCGGATTTGCTGCACCCGCGCGTAGATCTTCGGCAGTTTTACTTCCGGCGGGTCGTCCGGCGCGGTCATTTGCGCCGCAGCCGCCCGAATCGCTCCCCGCTTGCCGACAAAACTCTCCAGATCCTCGTTTTCCGTCTTTCCCCATTGCTTCCAGAACTTCTCCGGGTCTTTCTCCGGGCTGTGCTCTCCGGTGTAGAGGAAATCCACGCGGAACTTCAATGTGTTTTCCGGCGGCATGAAGTCTTCCACCAGGAAGGCGGGCACGTTCCGCGCCTCCATGCGAATCAGCTGGCCTTCCATCTTGGGTTGCGTCGACCCCGCGGGCAGACCCACGGGCCACATCCAATGCAGGGCGCGCTCGGCATATGGCTTCAGCGAAAACTTCCCATCCCGGGTGAAGAGTTCTTCGCTTAAAATCCAGCGCGAATTATAGAGCGCATACCGATCCCAATCTTTGGCATAGCGGTACTCGATGATGCTGCCCACCTGCACGTCGGGCAGCGTAAACGTCTTCGCCAGGAAGCTCACGCCGCGAGCCTTGACCACCGTCTTTTCGTACGGTTTCCCTTCGAAATTGGCGATGCTTCCGTCCGGCCGGATCGTCCGCGCTTTGATGTTCCGGATGTTCTCCTGCCCCTTTATGAACGGGAGTTCCACATCGCCATACTTGCGCCCTTCTTCCGTGAGAATCTTAATCCGCGCGTAGATCACTTCGCGATTCTGGATGTCGTCCCGGTCCACCTGGCGGTACAAAAAAATCGCGGGCGCGCCGGGCGCCTTGGGTTCGCTGGTCATCTTCAGCTCGTCCGGCGAGACAGGCTGCCAATCGTCCCCGGCTCTCGCCGGGAGGAATCCCCCCGCAACGGAAAAGAAAAGAAAGAACACAACGCGCAAAATGCGATTTGAGAGAATCAACGGCCACCTCCGATTTTTCGGCGAGGCAGGGGACAGGGCAAACTTCTGCGGCTCGGCCCGCAGTTGCGGGCCTGCATCACGGTTCGAGGAAGGGACTCGGAGCATGCGCAGAGTTACCGGCCTGACTATCTAATGGCGCGACATTACCTTCGCAGTGGCTTACCTGTCAATTGCTTCACTCCGTCGAGGCTTCCCGGCGCGCGGCAGCTTGGCAGCGGGGCCGGCCGAAGCTCTCCTGCCTTTGGTTTCCGGAATGAAGTTTCGTCTTCTGGAAAAAGTCTAGACGGCGGAGCGGGATTCGATTTCGCTTTGCAGGGCAGCGACGAAATCGGCGAGGGGCTTGGGGCCTTGGTCGCCTTTGCTGCGATGGCGAACGGAGACGGTGCCCGCTTCGGCTTCTTTTCCGCCCACGACGAGCATGTAGGGGATTTTCTGCAATTGCGCGTCGCGGATTTTCGCGGGAAGTTTTTCGTTGCGATCGTCGAGGTGCACGCGAAAGCCGTGGCGCTTGAGCGTTTCCGTGACGTGCTTGGCGTAATCGGCGATTTTCTCGCTCACCGGGCAGACTTCCACCTGCACGGGTGAGAGCCAAACGGGGAACGCGCCGGCATAGTGCTCGATCAGGATGCCGAAGAAGCGCTCGACGGAGCCGAGCAGCGCGCGATGAACCATCAGCGGCTGATGGCGCGCGCCGTCTTCGCCGACGTATTCGAGGCCGAAGCGCGCAGGCAGATTGAAGTCGAACTGCACGGTGGTGAGCTGCCAGGGGCGGCCGATGGCGTCAATCAGCTTGACGTCGATTTTCGGGCCGTAGAAGGCCGCTTCGCCCTCCATGCGTTTGAAGGGGATTTTCATTCGTTGCATCGTCTCGGCAAGGGCGGCGGTGGCGCGCTGCCAGTCCTCGGGCTTGCCGGCGTAATTCACCGGATGCGCGGCGTCCCAGTCGGACAGCTCGACCTCGAATTTCTCGAAACCGAAAGTTCTCATCACGGCGAAGGCGAAGTCCACGCAAGCCTCGACTTCGGATTCGATTTGCGCCTGTGTGCAGAAAATGTGCGCGTCGTCCTGGGTAAAGCCGCGCACGCGCAGCAAGCCGTGGAGCACGCCGCTGCGTTCGTAGCGATAGACCGTGCCCAACTCGGCGAGGCGCACGGGAAGATCGCGGTAGCTGCGCAGCTTCGATTTATAGATGAGGATGTGGCCCGGGCAATTCATGGGCTTGAGTTGGTATTCGGCCTTTTCGACTTCCACCGCGCCGAACATATTTTCTTTGTAAAAGTTCGTGTGCCCGCTGGTCTTCCAGAGTTCCAGGCGCATGATGTGCGGGGTGAAGACCAGATCGTAGCCGCGCTTGAGCAGTTCTTCGCGCAGCCAGTCTTCGATGATCTTGCGAACGAGGCCGCCCTTGGGATGCCAGAAGATGAGCCCAGGTCCGGCTTCTTCTTGGATGCTGAAAAACTCCAGCTCGGTGCCGAGCTTGCGATGATCGCGACGCTTGGCCTCTTCGAGGCGGTGGAGATATTCGTCCAGCTCCTTCTGCGTGAAAAAACATGCGCCGTAAATGCGCTGAAGCTGCGGATTGCCTTCCTGGCCCTTCCAGTAAGCGCCGGCGACGCTCATCAATTTGAAGGCGGTGATGCGCTTCGTCGAGGGAATGTGCGGGCCGCGGCAGAAATCAATGAATTTTCCAGTGGTGTAAAACGAAACCATGGGCTCGACGGCCTTTTCTTCCACCAGTTCGCACTTGAAGGTCTGGCCGCTCTTCTTGTACAGCTCGATGGCTTCGGGCTTGGGCATGAGCTTGCGTTCGTTTGGAAGGTTCTGCGCGGCCAGTTCGCGCATCTTGGTTTCGATCTTGGTGAGGTCTTCCGGCGTGAACGGCTGCTCGCGCAAAAATTCGTAGAAGAAGCCGGTGTCAATCGGCGGGCCGATGCCCAGCTTCACAGTGGGGAAAAGTTCCAGCACGGCCGCGGCGAGGAGGTGTGCGGCGGAATGGCGAAAGACGAAGAGCGCGTCGGGATCTTTCTCCGTGAGGATTTGCAGCTTCACGTCGTGGTCGAGCGGGCGGCGGAGATCGATCAATTCTCCATCGCCATCATTTGATTCTTTCACCCGCGCGACGAGCGCGGCGTCGGCCAGGCGCGGCGAAATGCCACGCGCAATTTCCGCCGGAGTCGTGCCCTTGGGCACCTCCTGCACTTTTCCATCCGGCAAAGTGATGTGTATCTGCTCCATGGTCTCTTTTCCGGTAAGGATGAAGACCTAGCTTATCGGCGGCTCACCGGCGGGTCAAGGCGCGCCGCGCCAGTAGCACAGAATTCATTCTGTGGCCTCTCCGCCGCCGTCCTCCAAGCTGTTAGCGCCGGAGGCGCGCCATGAGATAGCCCAGCGCGAAAGCGCTGGGTAGTTTGAAGCATAAAACGTCGAGCGCCGTAGGCGCGGCAGATGTTCTGTAGCGCAGCCACTCTTGGTTGTGCACCACCAATTCGGCACGACTCACGAGCGCAGGCAGGAGTGCCTGTGCTACCAAACCCAATTCATCAGAGTCATTCGGCCCAAGATTTCCGCGCTGGTGAATTACCGCCTCGACGGTTTTTCCGTCGCCCGCCTCATGCATTTTCTCAACGCCCTGGATCGCGGCGTCGAAATCATCATCCGCCACAAACCCCGCTCCCGCCTGCCCTGAGCCTCGAAGGGCCGCGCCGCCACCATCCTCGTCACCGCCGCCTGATCCACGCCAACCATCTTAGAGCGTATTGCATAACCTAGCTAAGTTATTGATTCCATTGGGGCAAATTGGGTTGTGCAACAGCTTCTAGAGACCTTATGAAAACGCGCGGAAATGTAATTCCCTGAGCGCCAGTGTAATCATAAGAGCTTCCTCAGATTCAAATAGTGAGAGCTCATTCAGATTGTATTCATCAAGCAGCCGAAGAACCTTCATCGGCTCTGACGAGGGTATGTTGAACTTCCGAAAAGCGCCCTGATGGTGGTTACTGCGCGTGAATACCTTCTCGTACTCGCCGAATCGCCACTCGTTTTCAAATAAAAGGCACATCGTATAATCGCTTTGCTGAAGGAAGTGTCTGCGGTGCGTTCTCACGTAAGGCCCAAGGCGGAAGATAAGTGGAACTCCGTTCGATCGCGATGTGAATCTCTCCTCAGAGAGCGCGAATATTGATACCTGCTTCACATGAATGTCCGTTGCTTTGCTGAACGCGAAATACGCCGCGATACGTGGAGAACGAGTCTAGTCTAGAAGTGGCGAAGGGAACCCATGATGGCGAAGATATGCCATATAAGCATATCCGGGCCACCCGGCGAGATTCAGTCCAAAATAGTCGAAGTCTTGTACTCCGTGGGCCACTTCTGGATACTCCGGTATCGGCCACTCATTTCCCGTGAAGCTTTCGATTTGCGGTTTCACTCGGTGAATTAGGCGGTAGTAGACTTTGAACAGAACCCCGCCTTGGGGGTTTCGTTCAAGCGTCGTAGTCAGCGGCCAACACGAGTTTTCCTGTCCACGGAACCACAGTTCCGATTCGGCTCCATCGGCGCTTTTCGATTCAAGCCGCAGCTTTTCCAGCATATCTTCGAATTCTTCCCAGCTATTCACATCGATTTCTTCAAGCATTTTTGTTTTCAAGTCTCATTTCAGCGAGGCCGCAATTTCATCTAGCTTACTCTTTGCCGCCCGTAGGTCATCTTTCATTTTAAGTCCCATCTGCGCGATCGCCGGCAGTTTCGCAAATTGCAGTGACCCGGCACTTCTATCAGCTTCGTTTCCCATCTGCCAAGAATAATAGTTGAACTGCTCTTTCACTATCGGTTTCACCTTCTCGCGGTCCGGCTTGCACGAAATGTTCTTATACATTTCAAGCATGGCGTTCGCAGCGTGGAGTCGGTCCTCTGCGGTTGTTGCTACTTCATCCAAGAATTCCACTTCTTGCAACTCGTCGCCGTGCAGGGGGGCTTCGAGCGCGCGGAAATCTTTGGAATAGCTGGAAAAGGCCTCTTCCAAAGCACTCAAATCGTGCGAAGGCAAAGCCCCGGCTTGTCCGCCGAGTCGCTTGGGAAATGCAGCCAAGAGCGAAGCTCCAAGAATTAACGTCGCGAACACCGCACGATTCTTTTTCATGGTGGCCTCCGGCGCGAATTCTACCACGCGCCAGAACTGAACTGTTGTGAGGCGTGGCCTTCTCCTTCAAGGCAAACCAATTTCTTGCCGGAGCCTTTTGAAATGACTATAATGGTCATAATGACTATTCGAGGTGAAACATGGCCAAACCAACCCGCACCTGGGCCGTCGCCAAGGCCAAAGCCCGCCTCAGCGCCCTGATTGATCAGGCCATTGCCGGCGGGCCGCAAACCATCACACGGAGCGGCCGCAAGGCCGTTGTCGTCGTCTCGGCGGAAGAGTGGGAACGCAAGACCAAGCGCAAAGGCAATCTCGCGGAGTTCTTTGCCGGGTCCCCGCTCCGCGGCTCGCGCGTCCGCATCAAGCGCTCGAACGCCAAGCCGCGCGAGATCGAGCTTTGAACTACCTGCTCGATACCAACGTCGTCTCCGAGTGGGTGAAGCCTCGCCCCGATCCCAACGTCGTGCGCTGGCTCGCTGACACGGACGAAGACCGCATCTGCTTGAGCGTCATCACCTTTGCCGAGATTCGCCAGGGTGTGGAAGCAATGCCCGCGGGCCGCCGCCGTGAAGCTCTCCACGCGTGGCTCCAGGACGAGCTTCCCTTGCGATTTGAAGGCCGCATTCTTGGTATTGACCTTGCCGTCGCCGGCGCCTGGGGCGGCATAATGGCGCGCGGCAGCAAAACGGGAGTCACCCTCGGCGTGATGGACGGTTTCTTCGCTGCCACCGCCGAAACTCACGCCCTGACCCTGGTCACCCGGAACACAAGGCATTTCGAGAGACTCGGCCTCGCCCTCCTCAATCCCTGGACCGAAACTCCCTAATCTCTCTGCATTTGTAGCGGCCCCGACCGGGTCGGGGGCACTTTTCGCTCTGTATATTCTGAAGCATGCGCGTACGGCGGTTCCTGCTCAGAGCAACTTCATTAAGTCGTCGGAAGTGATGTCCGCATCGCGGAGGATGCTCTTGAGGAGTTTTGGGTGAAGGATTTTGGCGGCGTGAAACGGAACCGTCACACGCTTACCGGCTGCGTTCTTGTAAATCATGTGGCTGCCGCTTTGGCGCGCGAGGACGAAACCTGCTTTTTCCAAAGCACGGATGATCTCGCGAGCGGTAAGGCGGGGAAGTTTCGGCATCAGACAGCAATTTCAACGGTAGAGAGGCTGACAGACTTGGGCTCCGAGATCTCCTCGCCGTCCGCAACGCGGTCCTCGATATGCAAACGGATAGCATCCTTTATGTTTGCAACCGCTTCTTCGTAGGTGTCTCCCTGGAACGAAGGGCAGGAGACAAAGAAGCCGTCCGTCAGGCACAGCCCTCGTCGCTCACCGCACTTTACTCCCGACAAGAATCACAAGTCACGAAC
>JBGPGF010000110.1:0-10541 GCA_041483755.1 Terriglobia bacterium
GTTATCCGGCTGCGAGACGAGCAAGTTGTCCACGTCCACGCCCAGCTTGCGCGCGTAGTTGGGGTCCAGCGCGTGCTCGGCGTCAATGAACGCCGCTTGCCCGCCGAGCTTCTGCGCTTCGGCGATGACGTGCAGCGCCATCGTGGTCTTGCCGCCCGATTCCGGGCCGTACACTTCGATCACGCGCCCGCGCGGGAAACCGCCCACGCCCAGCGCGGCATCGAGCGAGAGACAGCCCGTGGGGATTACTCTGACGGGCACCAGCACATCGCGGCTGCCCAGCCGCATGATCGAGCCTTTGCCGTAAGACTTTTCGATCTGCGCGATCGCCGCGTCCAGCAATTTCGATTTTTCATCAGACATGTCACACCTCGGAGAGGATTTCGGGATTCGAGGCCTTCGGCGCGGGGACGTTCAGCCCGGTGCACCTTACCACTATGTTCATTGCGCTGCACCAGGTTTCGCAGGCCATCGCCAGCCTCCAACGGGAAGGCACGGTAGCACAAGAGCGAACAAAAAGCAAAAGTATATTTTCGCCCCGCCGCCGCCCCTAACTATAACTGTAGAAACCCTTTCCTGTCTTGCGGCCGAGCCACCCCGCGGCGACGTATTTCTTGAGCAGCGGGCAGGCTCGGTACTTAGGGTCGCCCAGGCCTTCGTGGAGAACGTGAAGAACGTCCAAACAAACGTCGAGGCCGACGAAATCGGCGAGCTCCAGCGGGCCCATGGGATGGTTCATGCCCAGCTTCATCACCGCGTCCACGGCTTCGGGCGTGGCGATGCCTTCCATTACGCAGTAGGCCGCTTCGTTGATGAGCGGCATCAAGACGCGGTTGGAGACGAAGCCGGGGGAGTCGTTGACGGCCACGGGCTTTTTGTCGAGGCGCTCGGCGAGGCGCATGGTGGTGTCAAACGTCGCGTCGCTGGTCTGCAGCGCGCGAATCACTTCGACGAGGACCATCACCGGCACGGGATTCATGAAGTGCATGCCCACAAAGCGGTCGGGCCGCTGCGTCAGCGCGGCGAGCGCGGTAATCGAGATGGACGACGTATTGCTCGCGATGATCGCTTCGGGGCGGAGGATGCGGTCAGCCTCCTGCAAAACGGCGCGCTTGATTCCCAGCTTTTCCGGCACCGCTTCGACCACAAAGTCGGCGGCGGCGATGGCCGCCATGTCGGTCACCGGCTTTAGGCGAGAAAGAACGGCTCCCTTTTCAGACTCGGCGATTTTGCCCTTCTTGATTTCGCGGTCGAGGTTCTTGCCGATGGTTTCCATCGCGCGGTCGAGGAAGCGTGGCTCGACGTCGCGCAGAATCACGGTGAAGCCTGCCCTGGCAAAAACGTGCGCGATGCCGTTGCCCATGGTGCCTGCGCCCAGCACAGCGACGGTTTTGATGTCATTTATGGTCATTGCGCTCACCTCCGCGTAGTGATGATTGCCTCATGCTGGTGGGACGCCATCGCGAACTTCGCGGATGATTTCCCGGGCGGAGTCAGCGTCGGGCGGCATGACGAAGAGGCGGACTGTGCCCGGCTCGCGGCCTTCGCGCCGGACGCCGATGCCGTTTTCGTGAAGGCAATCCTCAAGGACTCGCGCGAGCGCGGCGTCTTCGCCCTCCCAGGTAGAGACGGTGGCTTGTGCCGGATTCCACTCGCTGGCTGCGGCCCTTTTGGTGGCTGGCACGGTTACTTGTTCCATCCTCTCGACTGGGGGAGGATCCTGCGTTCCAAACGGAGCGGTCTCTCGTATTCCGACAAGCAGCTTCTGCGCTTCCTCGGCGTCCGATGCAAACACTCGCAATTCGTACTCTGCCCTTGGAATCCCCATCCCATAGGCAAGATGATCATGCGTCGCCTTAAGATCATAATTAATCCCTGCTCCGCGAAGAGTGGCGATTGCCTGGCTCACAGAGACCGGATCGCTGCTGCGCCAGACGCGTTCGATGTGCTCGCGGCGCTCCTTTTCGTTGAGCGGCTGGCCGCGAAGCTCCTCGGGAACGAGTTCGACGCCGCAGAGTGAGCAGCGGTCATGCGCCGCCAAGTAGGGGGCATCACAGACGGGACAATACTTTCTTCCGCTGACGACAGCTTTGCTCGCTGCCGCGCCGGCGGCGTCTTTCTTTGCCGGTTCAACCTGTAAAACCGCCTTGCATTGTGGGCAGACGGCCAGGCTAGCCCAGCATTCGGCGCCGCAGCTGTAGCAGTGCTGTAGCGCCTCAGGATTCTTCGGCCTCCCGGCAAGCGCCGCGTCCGCAACCTCGAGCGCCCTGTCCAATTCTGACTGCAGGACATGGATACGCGATTGAGTCCTTAGAATACTGCCGACGAGCCCCGCGAGGCGTTCCTGTGCATCGGCAGGGACTTGCCCCTCGCGCAAAGCGCCAGCAACGAGGTCGAATTCCCCTGAATCTCTGCCGATCCACAGCAGTCGCGGGGGATTCGCTTGCACCTCCGGCGCATCGAGCGAAGCCACCAGCGCAGCCGCACAGGTGGCGCACTTGCTCACTCCCTCGCGGTATTCCGATTTGCAGAGCGGGCAATACATAACGTGTGAGGAGTCTACTACGGGAAAGTGGGATTGCGCGGCGGCTATTGCGCTATCCCGCGCGATTCAGCGGCGTCGGCGGGTGGATTTCAGAAGCGCTCGACGGCGAGGGCTATGGCATTCCCCCCGCCGAGGCAGAGGGCGGCGATGCCGCGCTTCAGGTTGCGGCGCTGCAATTCATAGAGAAGCGTGACGAGGATGCGCGCGCCGGATGCGCCGATGGGATGGCCGAGGGCGACGGCGCCGCCATTCACGTTTACCTTTTCGGGATCGAGCTTGAGCTGGCGCGTGACGGCGATGGCGGCGACGGCAAAGGCTTCGTTCAGCTCCACGAGGTCCACGTCTTTATCGCGGTCCCAGCCGGTCTTCGCCAGCAATTTCTCCACGGCATCCACGGGGGCCATCATCACCCACTTCGGCTCGACGCCGCTGACGGCCTGCGCGACGATTCTCGCCATTGGTTGAAAGGGCGCCGTCTTGCCGAGGCGCGCGGCATTGCGTTCGCTGGTGACAACCAGAGCAGCCGCGCCGTCGTTCGTGCCGGGAGCATTCCCGGCGGTGACCGTGCCGTCTTTCTTGAAGGCGGGCTTGAGCTTCGCCAGAGCTTCCATCGAACTGTCCTCGCGCGGCGATTCGTCGTACTTCACGACGAGCGGCTCGCCCTTTTTCTGCGCCACCTCGATGGGCAGAATCTGCGACTCGAAGAAGCACGACTTGCGCGCGCGCACGGCTTTCTGGTGGCTTGCGACAGCGAAACGGTCCTGCTCCTCGCGCGTGATGCCGTATTTTTCGGCCACCAGCTCGCCGGTCATGCCCATGTGGAAGTCTTCGTAGGCGTCCCACAGGCCGTCGGCAATCATCGAGTCAATCACCTTGCCGTCGCCGAGGCGGTAGCCGGTGCGCGCCTGCGGCAGCAGATAGGGGCAGTTGGACATGGACTCCATGCCTCCGGCGACGACGATTTCACTTTCGCCGAGCTGCACGGCTTGCGCCGCCAGCGCCACAGCTTTGAGTCCCGAGCCGCAAACTTTGTTGATGGTCATGGCAGCGACGCGGGGATCGCAGCCGCCTTTGAGCGCCGCCTGCCGCGCTGGATTTTGACCAAGCCCGGCCTGCACGACGTTGCCGAGAATGACTTCGTCAATTTGTCTTGCGTCAAGGCCGGCGCGACGGATGGCTTCGGCGACGGCTTTGGCGCCGAGTTCCGGCGCCGAAAAGCTGGCCAGGCCGCCCTGGAATTTTCCGATGGGCGTGCGCACGGCGCTGAGGATTACGGGAGTTTCCATGGGGTCCTCCTTCCGCGGGATGACACGCGCAGAGCGGTGGCGAAGCGCGTCGTTACGCCTTGGCTTCGGCCATCATCCCGCCTTCATCCGCCGACGGTCCGTAAACGGCCGGCACGGGCACATCATTCAGCCGGAGATACACGCCGAGCTGCGCGCGGTGATGGATCAGGTGGTTGATCACCAGGTTGCGCAGCACGGCCGCGCGCGGCATGGTGAAAATCGCGTGGCCGCCGGCCAGCAGCGACCACGGTTTCATCAGCAGCTCGTCGCTGGCTCCGGCGATCGCCGTTCGAGCGGCCTTTACATTGGCATCGAACGCATCCAGAACCTCTTTCCGCGACTTCGCGGTGAGCCCTTCCATCTTCGGACCGTTCGCCGGAGCGATGTCCACCGAATCCAGCTCGACCGTATTCGATGCCCACTTTGGAATCTCCGCCACGTGTCCCGCCAGACGGCCCATGCTCATGGATTTGCTGTGCGGTTTCCACGCCAGCTTGTCCTCCGGGACGCGCTCCAGCGTCTTCCGTGTACTGGCCAATTCGGAATCGAAATCGCTTAGAAACACTTCACTCATTCTCATGGCTGCCTCCTCGGGCGCCTATTCTACTCCTTTGCGGGCGCCCTTGCCTTTGCGGGGCGATGGCCGGAAAATGAAATCATGGCGCACGAATTTACAACATCGTATGTAAGAGATGCGGCGGACGTTTTGCGCAATTACAAGCGGCTGGCGGAGCGCGCCATGGAGCAGATTCCCGACGAAGCGCTCCTTGTCACGCTGGACGCGGAATCGAACTCCATCGCCATTATCGTGAAGCATATGGCGGGCAACATGCGCTCGCGGTGGACGGATTTCCTGACCACCGACGGCGAGAAACCCGATCGCCATCGCGACACGGAGTTTGAGGCGCCGCCGCAGACGCGCGCCGAAGTGATGAGACTGTGGGAAGCGGGCTGGCAGTGCGTGTTTGATGCGCTGGCGGGGCTGACCGACGCCGACCTGGGCCGCGCGGTGACCATTCGCGGCGAAAAGTATTCCGTGATGCAGGCGATCAACCGGCAGGTGGCGCACTACGCGCACCATGTCGGCCAGATTGTGTATCTCGCCAAACATTTCGCGGGCGCGCGCTGGACTTCGCTAAGCGTGCCGCGCAGAAAGTCCGCCGACTTCAACGCCAACGTCGCGGCCGGGCGAACTTCCCAACGCTAATTCTTTGCTCACCATACTTCCCAATCTCAAAATCCGTTACCATCAACGACTGTGGCTACACTCTTTGATCTGCAACCGCGGGATGATTCTTCTCCACAACTGAACGAGGCGCAGCGCCGCGCGATTCATCACGGCGAAGGGCCGCTGCTGGTGATTGCCGGGGCGGGCACGGGCAAGACGCGCGTGATCACGGAGCGCATTCGCCACCTGTTGCTTTCGAACGCGGAACTGCCGGGCGAAAGCATACTTGGGCTGACTTTTACAAGGAAGGCCGCCGGGGAGATGAAGGCGCGCGTGGTGAAAAGCGTCGGCGAGCGCGCCAAGGACGTGACGCTGGCGACGTTTCACTCCTTCTGCGAAGGCCTGCTGGCAGAGATTGCGCCGGGACGCAGTGTGCTGGACAAGGTGGACCATTGGATCGTACTGCGGCGGAATCTGGCGCGGCTGCGGCTGGAGAAATTCCGCCGACTGGCCGAGCCGGGGCAGTTTCTGGGCGACTTCATCGAGTTTTTCTCGCGCTGCCAGGACGAGCTGGTTTCCAGCGCCGACTATCAGCGCTACGCCGACGGGCTGGCCGCGGCGCTCCAGGCGGAGCGCGGCACCCTGGATAAGGACACTTACAACGAGCGGGCGGAAGAAGCCGCGCGTCAACAAGAGATCGCGCGGGCCTATCGCGGAAGCGAAGAACTGCTGCGCGAGAAGGACGCCGTGGCACTGAACGGCCTGATCACGGAAACGGCGGCCTTGCTGCGAAGCGACGCCGCGCTCCGCGAGCGGCTGCAGCAGCGTTTCCGCCACATCCTGGTGGACGAATTCCAGGACACCAACATCGCGCAGCTCGAATTGCTGCATCTGCTCGCCGGAGAATCGCGCAATATTCTCGTGGTCGGCGACAACGACCAGGCCATCTACCGTTTTCGCGGCGCTTCCTTCGGCAGCTTTCAGATTTTCCTGGAGCGTTTTGCCTGCTGGCGCAAAGGCGATGATTCGGCGCCGTGGCGGGTGACGCTCACGGAAAATTACCGCTCGACGCCGAATATTCTGCGCGTGGCCACGCAGGTGATCGGGCAAAACACGGTGAGCGCGGACTTCCCCAAGAAAATCCTGGCCCCGTCAAGAATCGAAGGGCAGCGCATCCGCATCGTGGAATTGCCGGACCCCGACGCCGAAGCGCGCTGGGTGACGGGGGAGTTCGAACGGCTGCACGCGGCAGGCCGCCCCTGGCACGACTTCGCGGTGCTTTACCGGCAGCACGCGCACCGCGACAAATTGGTGCCGGAGCTGGCGCGGCGGCGCATTCCGTTCGTGATCATGAAACTCTCCATCCTCGATCATCCGCTGGTGCGCGACGTGCTCGCGTATCTGCGATTGATCGCGCATCCCTTCGACGACATCGCCTGCACGCGCGTGCTGGCTGCACCGGCGTGGCATCTCGATGCAGCGGACCTAGTGCGGTTGGCGGAGCGCGCGGCGAAGAAGCGCGGCACGGCGATCTATGATGTTCTTCAGACGCCGCAGTCCGAACTGCCGTTTTCGGGAGCGTCCGCGGCGGCGCGCGAGCTGCTCGACTTCCTTGGAGCGCAGCGCAAAATGCTCAAGCGGCGCACGGCGCGCGAAATTTTGGGCGAGCTGTTCGACTGGCTGGAATTGGCCGACCGCGCCGCCCCCGAAGCGCGCCGCTACGCCGAACGCCTGGCGCAATTCGTGAAGGAGTGGGAACCGAAGAGCGAAACGCGCGGGCTGGCGGAGTTTCTCGAATACCTCGACTATTACGAACAGGCCGGAGGGAAAATCAGCCTGGAGGACGACGCGCCCGGCGACGCGGTGCGCCTGATGACCGTGCACGCGGCAAAGGGCCTCGAGTTTCCCCACGTTTTCATTCTGCGCGTCAATCATCGCGCGTTTCCGCCCGGCGCGCGCGCGCGCACGTTCGAATTTCCCGCGGCGCTTATGAAGGAAGAGCTGCCAACCGGCGATTTTCACATCCAGGAAGAACGGCGGCTCTTTTACGTGGCGCTGACGCGCGCGCAAGACCGCCTGACAATCACCACGGTCGCCGACAAGAAAGGAAAGGTGTCGCCGTTTCTCGAAGACATTCTGATGGATGCAGCGGTGAAGCGGCGCGACGTCATCCAGACCGCGCCGAAAGTTCCGCCGCCGGAGGATGAAGCCGCGGCGCCGTGCGCCGCACCGTCGCTTTTCTCCGCCTCGTCCGCTCCTCCCAAGATTTTTTCCCGGATCGCCTCCTGGGCGGAGACGTTTTATCCGCCCGTGCCGGAACCGTTGCAGGTCAGCGCGTCGTCGGTCGAGACGTATCGGAAATGTCCGCAGCAATATCTGCTCTCGCGGCTGTGGTCGCTGCGCGAGGGGCCGCGGGCGAACATGAGCTTCGGCAGCGTGATTCATACGACGATCAAGCGCTTCCTGGGCGAGCTGCGCAAAGGGCGCCCCGTTTCATTCGAAGAAGTCGCGGGAATTTTCGAGGCGGAATGGACCTCGGCGGGCTTTGAGGACGACTACCAGGAAGGCGAATACAAGAAAGACGGCATCGAACAGTTGCGGGCCTTCCATGCAGCGGTCGTCGCCGAGCCGCCGAACGTGATCGAGCAGGAAAAGTCGTTCGAGCTGCCGCTGGAAAACGACGTGATTGTCACCGGGCGGATGGATCAGTTGAACTCGCTGGGGAACCGCGACGTGGAAATCGTGGACTACAAGACGGGGCGGCCGAAAAAGGACGCTGACGCGCGGAAGGACCTGCAACTCAGCCTGTACGCGCTGGCGGCGCGCGATATCCTGGACCGCAACCCGGTCCGCCTGGTCTTTCACTATTTGCTCACAAACGAGCGGCAAGTGACGACGCGCGACGCGAAGCAGCTCGACGATGCGGTGAAAATCGTGCAGGAAGTGGCGGCGGGCATCCGCGCCGGGGCCTTCTTGGCAAAACCCGGCTTCTTCTGCCGCGGCTGCGCCTACAAACCTATCTGTCCGGCGTATGAGGCGGCGCTATAGAAACAAACGGGCGCCGCCGGCGTGAGCCGGCAGCGCCCTTGAATCCGGTACCAGGTTCTGCGTTACTTGCCCTTCTTCGGGCCTTTCTTGTCGTCTTTCTTGGCCTTTTTCTTCATCCGGAATCTCCTCTCACCCTCTCAGATTCGAAGGGACGCGTGACGCGTCCGCTGTCACGTTCTATACGGTCCACGCGGAGTGAAGTCAAGAGGAATTGTATGTGTTGGAGGGAAATTGTCGCGTGCTCGGAGCCGCCGCGCGCGCGCGCCTATTTCGGAACGACTCCGGCGGCGTAATAGCCGTCGCGGGCGACAACGGTCAGATGGGGGCGCTCGACCTTCACTTCAATCGAGTGATAATCCAGGGAAGGGTCGGTTCCCCGTGGCGTGTAGGTCAGGGTGTACTGCGTGCGCGCCTGCTCGGTCACGCGGGCGTACAGCTCTTCGATGGCCTCACGCTTCGATGCATAGTAGACGTCGCCGCCGGTGGCGTGCGCGTAACGCGCGATGGGGTTTCGCAAGCGGTTAAAATAAGCGTCGCCCACGCCCACGCTGTAGACCGAGATGTCACCCAGCATGAGCGCCCTTACGGCATCGTCAAAAGAGTATTTGTAATGCTTCGAGCCTGCGCCGTTGGAAATGAGCAGGACCATCCTGCGCCGATCGTGGCCTTGTCCGCGATCGCGCAGCAACTCGGCTGCTTCATACATAGCGTCGTCCAAGGCCTTAATCCGCCGCTGCTTGAAAATGTTCGCCGAGCCGGTGGCCTGTGGCGAGCCCGGCGTAGGTTGCCCGTTGATGGACGGCCCGCTGCCCAAGGGGCCGTCCGATGCGACGACGTCCGGCTCGCTGTCGAGGGTCGTGCGCTTCAGCTCGGTGATCAACTTGTCGGAGTCAGCGGTAAACCCTTTTCCGGGATGGAAATTGAGATCGAACCGGCACACAAATACCTCGTCCTTGACGCTGATGCCGTTCACGATGGCGGGCAGGCTGGTCTCGATCTCCCTCGCCGTGCCCTGGGGCAGGTCGTTATCAATCAGGATGACGAGCGAGAGCGGATAGGGCTCATCTTTGAACCCGTCAATCTTCTGCTCGACGTCATCCTCAAGAATCCGGAAATCTTCCTTTCGCAATCCCGGCACGGGATGTCCCGCGGAGTCCTTCACCGTCACGGGCACAAAGACCACGTTCACTACTTTGATGATGGCCGGCCCTTGGCTACCTTCCTGCGGTGCTGCGGGGGCTTCGGCAGGTGAATTCTGCGCGGGTCGCGCGGCATCTCGACCGGCGCCAAATGACACACCGGCCTGTGCCGCCAGTGCGAGCGCGCAAAGTGCCAGGAGAGTTTTGCGTGGACTTTTCATAGTCACCGGGCCAGTATCGAATGCGGTCCGGCCTGCGCAGCGAATACATCCGCTGCGAACGCTGCCGCATCTGAACGAGCGGAGACAATCCCCAGGAGAGTCTCCGAAGGCACCTTCCTTTTCGAGGCGATTATACAATGCGACGCATGAAAGTGCTGTTGGGGTTGTCTCTCTTGATCGCGGCTGCTGGCGTGATGGCGCTGGCGGAGGCGGGGAATCCGAGGCGGGGTCTTGCCGCGGCAATGCCGCAGGAGCCCACCGCGCAAGATCGGACGCAAGGGCCGGCGATCCGCACAGAGGTGAACCTGGTCAGCATCTACGCCACGGTGCGCGATAAAAACAAACGGATTCTCCCCGGCCTCAAACAGGAGGACTTTCGCGTCTCCGAGGAGGGCAAAGAAGAGAAGATCGCTTTCTTTGCGGCAGAGACGTCCTTGCCGGTCACGCTCGCGGTGCTTCTTGACACCAGTGGCAGCGAATCGGACATGCTGCCTGCCGTTCAGGATGGCGCCTCGCGATTTCTCCGCCGGGTGATGCGCCCAAAGGATGAAGCCCTGGTCATGTCCTTCGATGTGGATGTGGATTTACTCTCCGACTTCACCCAGGACCACGGGATGCTCGACCGGGCCATTCATCGCGCCAAGATCAATGCCGCAGGCGGGGTCATCACCCCCAGCACCCTTCCGACCGGCCCAAAGGGAACGAATTTTTACGACGCGCTCTATCTGGCTTGTGTGGAAAAGCTCGGTCCGGAATCCGGCCGCAAAGCCGTCGTCGTTCTAACTGACGCCGAGGATAACGGGAGCAAAGTCCGGGTGGAAGAAGCGATTGAAGCAGCGCAGCGCACCGACACCGTCGTGCACGTCCTGCTCGTCTATGACCCGCGCTACGGCAACCGGGGCGACATCGCCAAGAAGATCGCCGATGAAACCGGCGGGCGGATGATTCCGGTCACATCCGAGAAGCGATTGGAAGAGGCGTTCGATCAAATCTCCGAGGAACTGCGCAGCCAGTACACGCTGGGCTACTATCCCAGCAACAACACGCGCGACGGAAAATTCCGCAAGATCAAGGTGGAGATGTCCAACAAGGACTACAAAGTTCTGGCCCGCAAAGGCTATTACGCCCCGAAAA
>JBGPGF010000111.1:0-10486 GCA_041483755.1 Terriglobia bacterium
CAAAACTATGGGGGGTAGGAGTGGGGGTAGCCGCTTGGCCGCCGTAGCGCGGTGCGGGCAGGAGGGCCACTGCCACTTTCAATCCGCCGGCACCGCCCGCGACTTGGCCCAATCGCGCAGCGCCTGCACCTCTTCCGCGCGCGTCACGCTCAGCGGCTGCGTGCCGCGAATCTCGGCCAGCAGAATCTCCGTCGAGAGCTGCTGCTTCCGCGAAAACGCGGTGTACAGCCCGGAAACGATGGCCTGTTCGATCTCCGCGCCGCTGAACCCTTCGCTGGCCTTGCCGAGCGCTGCCAGGTCGAACAACGTTTCGTTGCGCCCGCGCTTTTTCAGATGCAGCGTGAAAAGCCATTCGCGCACCGGCTCGCTCGGCAAATCCACAAAGAAGATCTCGTCGAAGCGGCCCTTGCGCAGCATTTCCGGCGGAAGCGAGGAAATATTGTTCGACGTGGCCGCGAGAAAGACTCCGCTCTCGCGGTCTTGCATCCACGTGAGCAGCGTCGCCAGCAGCCGCTGCGAAAGCCCCGCGTCCGCCTCCGACCCCGCGCCCGCCGAAGCAAACCCCTTCTCGATTTCATCAATCCACAGCACCACGGGCGAAAGCTTCTGCGCCAGTTCCAACGCTTAGCGCAAGCGCCGCTCCGATTCGCCGATGAACTTGTCGTACAGCGATCCTGCGTCCAGCCGCGCCAGCTCGTACTCCCAGTCGGCCGCAATCGCGCGCGCCGCCAGGCTCTTCCCGCAGCCCTGCACGCCCGTGAGCAGCACGCCCTTGGGCGGCTCGAGGCCGAATTGCCGGCCTTCCGGCGTCAGCGCACTCTTCCGCTTGCGCACCCATTCGCGCAGCCGCGCCATTCCCGCCACATCGGAGAAGGAACCGTCGCGCCGCACCGTTTCCAGCAAGCCGTCCTGCCGCAGCGCCTTGCGCTTCGCTTCCACCACGTCGGCCAGCAGCCCGGCGTCGCCGCGTCCGCGCGTCAGCAAGCACAGTTGCAGCGTTCGCGCAGCCTCGTCGCGCGGCAACCCCACAAGATTCTGCGCAAGCTGCATCATCGCCGCGGCGTCCAGCGTCAGTGGCATGCGATTCTCGCGCGACGCCTGCGCCAGCGTGTCCTTCACGGCGGGAAGCAGTTCGTCCGCATCGGGCAGCGCAAAATGATAAGGCACCGCATCACTGCTGAGTTCCGCGGGCAAATTCAGCGACGCGCCGGACAAAACTATCGAGCGTCGCGCCGCGCGGAATCCCTCCGCCAGTTCGCGCAGCCGCCGGCAGATCTTGTCTTGCTCGCAATAGCGCGCAAAATCCTTCAGCAAAAAGAGCCCATCGCCCTTGATCAGCGCGAGATTCGCCAGCGCTTGTTCGGGATCATCGCTGTGATAGATCGGCGCGCCGCCCGCCCGCGTCAGCCCCGTCGTCACGCTCCACACGTAAAACGTTACGCCCAGCTCGCAGGCAACTTCGCTCAGCAATTCTTCAACGCGCCCCTCTTCCGAGGTTTCAATCGTAATCAACGGATGGTGCGAATTAACCAGCAGACGCAGCTCGTCCTTCTTGTCCCGCGGCGCTTTTGTCCCGCAGAATGGCGCGGACGCGGCGCCCCTCTGCTGCTGCGTCAGCGAAGATGCGGCCCCAGGTCCGGCAAGTGGCTGGTTTGACAAAGCTCGGAGCCTCCGCTAGTGTTAGAAATTTGAGTGAACGCTAAAAGGAGCACTGCATGGCTCAGGGACAGGCTACCAAAGTAAAGAAGCGCAAGAAATCAGTCTTAAAGCGCGCGGCGCAATCTCGCCAACGGGCGGAAGTGAACCGCGCCAACCGTACGCGCGTTCGCACCATGATGAAGCGCCTGCGCACCGCCCTGGACGCCAAGGACGCCGCCGCCGCCGGAAATCTGTTGCAGCCGACCATGTCGGCGATCGATCAGGCCATCACCAAGGGCGTCCTGCACGAGAACACGGCCAATCGCTACAAGTCGCGCCTCACCCTCGCGCTCAACGGCCTGCGCGCGGCTAAGTAGCGCGGCTAAATAACTTCGGCGCTTTTGTTTTGTCCCGTCAGGCGCGCAATCAAAAATTCCATGGCCGCCCGCGTCTGGCCGCTGCCGCCCTTCAGCCGGTTGTCGCATTCCTGCAGCGCGCGCAAGCCATCGAGCAACCGCTCTTTCGGAATTTTCCGCGCGCTCTGAATCGCCTGCTCCGCCGCTTTCGCATTCATATGGAGCTGCTGCGCCGCTTGCCAGCCGTTCAGCGGACCCTTCAATTCGCTCGCCTCAATCAGCTTGCGATACATCCAAGCCATGGCGCCCACCAGACGGACCGGCTCCTCGCCATCGCGCAATAGTTGGTCCAGAAACTCCAGGGCGGCCTTCCCTTCTCGCGCGGCAATCATGTCGCCCATTTCCCAGACCGTGTTTTTTCTATTCGAAACCACCAGCGCGGCCACGTCTTCGCGCCGCACGCGCCGGCGTTCCCCGGTGAACGTCGCCAGTTTCTGCAACTCCGTCTTCAGTTGCATCAAATCGTCCGCCACCAACTCCGACAACTCCTCGGCGACTCCCGGTTCGAACGAGACACCTTCTTCGTTCGCCATTTTGAGCGCCAGCGCCACCGCGGACGCACGTTTCGCCTCGTCGTTTTCTCCAAACCCGGTCTCCACGACGAGCGTCTTTTCCGCCAGCAGCTTCCCCAATTTCATGCGCTGGTCGAGTCCTGCCGCTTCGAACACCAGCGTTGTGAAGGGAGCGGGATTGTCCAGGTACGCCTCCATCGCTTTCACCACATTCTCGCGCGGCTTATCGCCGAGGTTCTCGATGGCTTCCACGTTTTCGAGAAAGACAACCTGCCGCGGAGAGAGCATGGGAAGCGTCTGCGCCTGGGCGAGGGCCGCGTGCGTTTCCCCGCGATCGGCCGAGTAGCGCGAAACGGCCCACGCGCGCGCCGCCTCCGGCACCATTTTTTCGATGAGTTGCGCGCGGCAGGTATCGCGCAGATAAGCTTCGTCGCCCAGCAGGAGCACCGCGCCCACCGGCTTGCCTTTTGCCAAACGGTCGAACAGCTCTCCCGCGGCGATGCGCGCCATCAGAAATTCTCCGTCACCGCGGCCACCAGCCGCGACGCAAATTCCCGCGTCATGCGGTCCAGGGCGGGGTCCTGCTCTTCGAAAAAACTTTTCACGTCGGTCGAAATCTCGTACTTGTTTCGAAACAAGAAGTTGTCGTTGTGATAGAGCACCTTTTTTGTGCTCGTCTCTTCCAGCGTCACTTCGCACTTCACTGCTACGAGCATCGTTGTCGCCCGGTTCGTTGTGGTGTCGAACAACAGCGGCGTCACTTCAACGCTGACGACCTTCCCGCGCACCACCGCATCCGCGTTCGCCGGGTCGGAAACGATACGATAAGAAGTCTTGGCCAGGAATTCGTGCACCGTCGCTTCGGTCAGGCGCTGCTCGATGCGGTAAACCGTCGTCTTATTCTCAAGGGCAGGCACAGCAATGGTATGGATGCTCTTCGGCAGCACGCTTGTTTTCCCCGCCACGCGGTACCCGCAGCCCGCGGACGCGAACATCGCAACCGCCGCCAGAACTCCGCAGAGAGCATTTGCCCGCCTCAAACGAGTCTCTCCGCAAGCGCCACCGCGTTCGCCATCGGCAATCACAATGCGCAGGGAATCTGGCTTTGCAGGCATGAACTCAGGCAGCCCGCGACACAAACCGGTAGCGCACGAATCGCACCAAGTGCAGCGCAACACCAATGGCCACGTACGAACCCGACACCAGCAGCAAAACGACCCGCGAATACATCACGATTCCGCCCACCAGCAGTCCGAGCAAAACAATCGCCAGCGAAGAATGCCGCCGCGTCCAAGCCACGTCTTTGAAGCTGGAGAAGCGAATCGTGCTGGTCATCAGCGCCGCGAGGCAGCCGGCCAGAACCACCCAGGCCACCGCCCATCGCCAGTCCTGAATAGGATACCGAAAGGCGTGCACGGCCGCCGCAAGCACGCCCGCCGCCGCAGGGGTCGGCAATCCCACAAAATACCTCGAGCTCCCCGGAGCCATTCCATGCACATTGAACCGCGCCAGCCGCCACGCGCAGCAAATGACGAACATCAGGCACAACAGCCATCCCGCTTGCCCAAGCTGCTGTTGCGGAATGATGCCTGAACCGCTCAGATAGCGCACACCCCACGCATAGGCCAGCACACCCGGCGCGATTCCAAAGCTCACCACGTCGGCCAGCGAATCGAACTGTTTGCCAAACTCCGTGTTCGTTCCGGTCATGCGCGCCACGCGTCCATCCAGCGAATCAAAGAGGATCGCGTAGCCAATCGCCTTGGCCGCGTGATCGAAATTGTCCATATGCTCGGCGCTCGCCAGCAAAGTGGCCACCACGGCGTAGTAGCCACACAGCAGGTTCGCCACGGTAAACATGCTGGGTAACAGGTAGATTCCGCGTCGCAGACGGAGACTCTTCCGTTTTCCCTCGAAGGGGATTTCGTGTTGTTCGAAGCCGCCCATGATTAATCCCGCTTCCCGGCCGCAGCCAGCGACCCCGCGGCCTCCCGGGCAGCGCCGTGCGCCGGGATTGCCGCCGGCTTTCTTGCAGGCCATTGCGCCAGAACGCTCGCTCCGCCCCGCACCGTTTCTCCCACACGCACCAAGATTTCCGCTTCGCGCGGCAGCCACACGTCCACGCGCGAGCCGAAGCGCACCAGTCCGATGCGTTCGCCGCGCGCCACGCGGTCACCCGCCTTTTTCCAACACACCACGCGCCGCGCAATCCACCCGGCGATCTGCTTGAAGACCATCTCGCCGGCCTCTGTCGAGAGTGCGAGGATGTTCTGCTCGTTTTCCAGCGAAGCGCGCTCGCGCATGGCCGCATAGAAGCGTCCGGGGCGATAATCCAGCCGTGTGATCGTGCCCGCCGCAGGAGCGCGGTTCACGTGCACATTCCAGATCGCCAGGAAGATACTGATGCGCCGCCCGGGCCGCCCGCCATTCTCTTCGTCCGTCACAACCACAACGCGGCCATCGGCAGGAGAGACTACGTCCCCCGGCCCGCCGGGAATCACGCGCTCAGGATCGCGAAAGAAGTAGAAGACGAACGCGGCAAGCGCAAGCAGAAGTAGGCCGGCCACGGTCCAGTGCGCCAGCAGAGCGGCGGCTCCGGCGAGGAGCGGCGGCAAACCGAAAAAATATCCTTCGCGGACCATAGACGTGCCGCGTTCGCGCCGCCGAACTCCACGCCGCGCCGGGCAACGCCATTCTACGACAGAAACGCGTACGCCTGTCGCGCTTAGTGGCTTGGGTAGGCTTGCTGGATGCGCGCCAGCACCCCGGCCATCTGATCTTTCACCTGGAGTTTTTTCTTTTTGAGTCTCACTTCTTCGAGGAGGTCTTCGGCACTGAGGTAGGGGCTTTTCGCTATTCTTTGCAGCTCTGCTTCGTACTGATCGTGCTGCTCGGCCAGCTTTTGATACTCCGCATCCATCAAGAAATCGCGCGGACTGCGCTGTGCAAGGGCCATGCGTACCTCCTCCATGATGTTTGGGGGCCACTACATGGGCGCACCATAGCACAACACGCCCGGCGCTTCCAATAGGAAATTGGTCCTGTTACCTCCGGGTGGAACCGCCCATCCCGGGCGGCGGGGTTCTCGGGCTCAAGCATCGGGGTGCGCTGATTTCCTCCCGATTGCCAATTGCGTTCTGCCGTGGTTTGGAACAGAATACCCGGCTGTGCGGTCCGCGCTGACGACGCCCAGCAGGCGTGAGCCATTGGTCCTATGTTATTGGATGCCGGTTGCTTATCACTGCAAAACAAACGTTATGCGGGCACTCAGCCGGCAAAGCAACTGAACCATTTGTTCGCCTTCCAGTAGTTTCTTGCACCAGAGGAGAGACCCATGCATTTGAAGCAATTCACAAAGCGAGTCGCCATTGTGGCTTTTGTGCTGACAGTATCTGCCACTTGTCCTTCGCGTCTGCCGGCTCAGGATGCCGCGCCTCCGGCCAACGCACCGTATCTCAATCCTTCGCTGCCCATCGATCAGCGCGTGGACGATCTTGTCTCTCGCATGACGCTGGAAGAAAAAGCCTCGCAACTGGTGAATCAGGCTCGCGCCATTCCGCGCCTGCAGGTTGCGGCGTATGACTATTGGAGCGAAGCCCTTCACGGCGTCGCCGCGGCGGGCGTCGCCACGGTCTTCCCGCAGGCCATCGCACTCGGCTCAACCTGGGATGCCCCGCTGCTTCATCGAGTAGCGACCGTCATCGGCACGGAAGCGCGCGCCAAGCACCACGAAGCCGTTCACCAAGGGCGCCACAATATCTTCGAGGGCCTCACCTTTTGGTCGCCCAACATCAACATCTTCCGCGACCCGCGCTGGGGACGTGGCCAGGAAACTTACGGCGAAGACCCGTTTCTCACCGCCCGGATGGGAATTGCCTTTGTCACCGGGCTCCAGGGAGATAACCCGAAGTACCTCCGCGTCGTCTCGACGCCCAAACACTTTGCCGTGCACAGCGGACCCGAGCCCTCGCGCCACAAGGTCGACGTGCCCATCTCGAAACACGATGAGCAAGACACATACTTGCCGGCCTTCCGCGCCACCCTCGTGGAAGGCCATGCCGCCTCCACCATGTGCGCCTACAACAGCATCAACGGCGAACCCGCCTGCGCGAACGCTTTTCTGTTGCGGGACCAGCTCCGCGGCGCATGGCGGTTCAACGGCTTCGTCGTGTCGGATTGCGGCGCAGTGCTGGACATCTGGTCCGGCCACCATTTTTCAAAGACCAAGGAAGAAGCTGCCGCCGTTTCTCTTAAGATGGGCATGGACAACGAATGCGTTGACTTCACCCGCAAGATCACCGACAACTCGGACTACGTGAAGTACATTGACGCCGTCAAGCAGGGTCTGCTCTCCGAAAAGGAAATAGACGTATCCCTGCGCCGCCTTTTCCACGCGCGCTTCCAGCTCGGCATGTTCGATCCGCCGGAGATGGTGCCCTATGCGCAGATCCCGTATTCGGAAAACGATTCGGAGGCGCACCGGCAGCTCTCGCTCACGACTTCCCGCGAAACCATGGTGCTGCTCAAGAATGATGGTATCCTGCCGCTGACTTCCGCGCCCAAGACCATTGCCGTCGTGGGCCCGCTGGCCGACAACAGCAGAGTTCTCGAAGGAAACTACAACGGCACGCCATCGCGAGCCACCACCGCGCTCGACGGCATTCGCAAGCAATTTGCCGCCTCCAAAGTCATATTTGTTCCAGGGACGCACTTCCTTCGCGAGCCCAAGCCGATACCCGCGGACTTGTTTACAACTCCGGATGGCAAACCCGGCCTCCAGGGCGAGTACTTCAAGGGCGCCGAGCTGGCGGGCGCACCGGCTGTCACTCGCATCGATAGGAACATCAACTTCAATTTCATCTTCCGGCCTGTTCCTGGCTTCTCAACCGGCTCTTTCGCTGCCGACAATTTCTCCGCTCGCTGGACCGGCTTCATGACCCCTGCTGAATCCGGCGACTATCGCATCGGCGTGAAGGCTGATGACGGCTTTCGTTTGTGGATCGATGGCAAGCTCGTCGCCGAGGACTGGTCGACGCACGGCGTCTCCACCAAACTGGTTGATTTCCACGTGGAAAAGGGCCGCCGGTATGCCATCAAACTGGAATACTTCCAGACCACTGGCGACGCGAAGGCGGAGTTCGTCTGGACGACGGACATCACCATGACTCCAATCGAGGATGCCGTAGCTGCAGCGAAAAAGGCGGATGTGGTGGTGGCCGTCGTGGGAATTACCGCTGACCTGGAAGGCGAGGAGATGAACGTGCAGATCGAGGGCTTCAAAGGCGGCGATCGCACCAGTCTGGACCTGCCCAAGGAAGAAGAACAGTTGCTGGAGGCCGTGCATGCCACCGGAAAACCGCTCATCGTGATCCTAATGAACGGCAGCGCTCTCTCCGTCAATTGGGCCAACAAGAACGCGAATGCGATTTTGGAAGCCTGGTATTCGGGCGAAGAGGGTGGTACGGCTATCGCGCAGACTCTTGCCGGCGTCAACAACCCCGCGGGGAGGCTCCCACTCACCTTTTACGCGGGCGTTGCCGACCTTCCGCCGTTTGAGGATTATTCGATGTCCAACCGGACGTACCGCTACTTCAGCGGCAAGCCGCTCTATCCGTTCGGCTACGGCCTCAGCTACTCGAACTTTAAGTACAGCAATGTGAAGCTCTCCTCGACGGCTCTACCGGCCGGCGAGCCGCTGACAGTTGATGCCGACGTGCAGAACACCAGTAAGCGCGACGGCGACGAGGTCGTCGAGGTCTATCTGAACTTCCCCAAGCTGGGTGGCACACCCATCCGCGCGCTTCGCGGATTCACGCGCGTGCACATCGGCGCGGGCCAAACCGAGCACGTTCGCCTGACTCTCAAGGCGCGTGACCTCAGCCACGTCAATGAGGCCGGCGACCGCATCGTCGCGCCTGGCTCCTACACTCTCTCCATCGGCGGCGGGCAGCCGGGCACGGCCGCGCCGGTTGCGGAAGCGGCCTTCACCATCACGGGACAGGTGCAACTGCCGGAGTAGCGGCACGCAGCCGCTGAAGACCGGCGGCTCACCGCGAGCGAACGCCAAGAGCTGAGCTCTTCTAAGCAACAGTGGCTGTGTTGCTTGGCAAACCGGCACTATTTTGTATATCGGCGAACGCTGAAAGAAATGGGCAGCCCAACGCAGAACATGTGGACCAGCAAACCCTGAATGAGTCCCGTGAGTGGAAACGGACCCCGGCTATGAATTGCGGAGAGCGGCAGGACGATTAGATTCATGACGAGAAAAACCGCGATGCCGTAAAATAAACCGCACACAAGCGGATGATCCTTTAGGAATGCGAGCTTCCGGCTTGCCGCGTAATAAACGGCGGCTGCGGAGAACGCGATGAAGAAGTGCAGGGCAACACCGAGTACCCACGTGGCCAGGCCTCCCTGGAAAGCCTGCCTTCCAAGAAGACCACCGGCGATTCCGCGGGGGACGCCCCACCCATAGGTGATGAATGCGGAGGTTAGGTCCAGAGCCCCGGCGATTAAGCCGCCCGCAAGAATAGCCGGCAGAGCCCGTGCCCTCTGAACGGACAGTGTGACGGAAGCTGCATTCATACGTTCCTCCGCTGACCAGACCAGCTGCAAGGTAGCCTGCAAACCGGGGATCTGCTCGTGCTCGACTCTTGGCGATTGTAACTGGAGCACGGCGTTCTCGGAAACAATCCGCATGGCCGCATATCCCCTTCACCAAAAACTGATCTACGGCCCGATTCTGAGTTCCATGCACAGAGCCGATTCGGGAGGCGTTTGATAGTAGGCTTCCCGCCGCCCAGCAACCCGAAATCCGCGCTTGGAATAAAACCCAATTGCCGCCTGATTTGATTCGCGCACTTCGAGGAATACCTTGCGCACTCCCTGCCCGGCGAACTGCCTGAGTGCCTCTTGCAGAAGGACTGTTGCATGCCCGCGCCTACGCGCCTCGGGAGCCACGGCCAGGTTCAGAATTTCAGCCTCGTCTCCCACGCGGCGGCCGACTAAAAACCCAGCAAGTTCACCGGCCGCCCCGATCACCCAACCGGCGCATCCCTTTTCTTCCAGCTTCGCGTAACTGTGCGCCGCCCAAGTGGCGGCTTCCGGCGATGCTTCGGCAATTCGCGCCACCGCTGTGGCGTCCGCAGGCGTCATGGGGCGGACATGCGCCGCGGGCCCCGCAGCATGTGCTAGCTTTTCGCTCTCCTCAGCGTCCATGACTGGCCGACCGCGGTCCGCTCTTCCAGAAAAGCTCCGCACCCGACCGCCGGACGTACTGGGCTTCCAGAGCGTAGGCATCCGTCAACTTCCCCTCCAAAGCCTTCTCGTGGCCGATCCGGCCTACAACGGCGGCAAGCCCGCCCGTGGTTTCTTGCAAGGTTTCTCCGGCGCTTTCGCGCGCGACCCACGAGAGTTCTCCGCGCAGCATCCCCGCATCGGGCGAAACCCAGGTCACTCCCCCCAGCGGCGCCAGGGACGCCACCTCAGCCACAAACTCCGTCGGAGCACAGATCCGTTCAGCGCCTGCCGCCACAAGCGCGCCAGCAGCTTCCCGGTGGAATAAGCCGCCAAATACCTGTCCCCTCTGCGCGTCAATCACCGCCGCAATCCACTCCGCGGAACCCTGTGCCAGGTGCGCGACTGCTTCCAATCGCGAGACGGCTGCAATCCCTCGCCCGAATACTTCCGCCAGGGCTTTCACCGTCGTCAATCCCATTCTTACTCCAGTAAATGAACCCGGCCCCGTCGCCACAGCATACAGTTCCACTTGCGCAAAATTCAGGGCGGCCTTCTTCAAACACTCCTCAATCGCGGGAAGGAGCCACGAGGAATAATCTTCCGCCGCCGAATGGAACACCTCGGCCAGCACATCCTGTTTCCGCAGGACGCATACACTCCCTTGCGCATCGCATGTGTCCA
>JBGPGF010000112.1:0-10458 GCA_041483755.1 Terriglobia bacterium
ACAAGCAAAACCGGTGAAAAGACAGGCTCCAGGTGGGGCTCACCACCTTCAAAAGACGTGAAAAACCCTGCACTGCCCGACAAGAGCGGAACGGGGTTGACGTCATCGAGCGCCTGTGCCTGAGCGCCGAGCACAGGGCAACAGAAAATGGCCAGCAAGAAAGCGCCGGCGGAACGTATGAGCTGCGAAGACATTGGCGAGCGCGTGTGCTCCATTTCTGCCCCTGTACGGGCGGGGCTTCGTTGCACATGCCGGGATACATCAGTTGAGAGCCAACTCTCGCCCCGGCGGTGGGACCCGACAATACATATTCACTTTGAGACGGATTAACGATGTGAGCAAGAAAGGGATGGCATATGTGTGTCGAGACGGCCATGTCCCGATAAAGCGCACAAGGGTGCCTGTTTACAAGAATTTACATTCCCGTAATCGAGCACCTGGCGGAACGACCGATCTAGGAAGGAAGCGGGAAGGCCAAAGCCCCTGAGGCTGTCATTTGGTTGCGTAGTTTCTACTTGTTCCCTGGCGCGGCAACCAGCTCAATGCTCCGGACCTGGATTGTGTTGGTTTTCACATCGAGTGTTCCCTTGACCCTCACCGTTCGGCCCGCGCCCTTTTCTCCAAGTTCCGGCTTGCTCAACTTGTAGATCTTGTCTTTTGTCTGGAGAACGTACTGACCACCCATCTCCTTCACGCAGAATTGCGTGCACTCGATGGCATTGCTTCCCGTGGTCTTGTTTTCGGTCATTTCCTTGTGCGAATGGGTCATGGAATGAACGTTGAAGGCGCACTGTGAGTCCGTAATTACGCCCATGAATATCTTTTCGTCCCCTCCCCGGCTCGTGATCGAGGACGCTGTTAGTAGTGCCATGGCAGCCAAAGCTGCGCCGAAAAATCTGCGTTTTGCCACTTTTTCCCTCCCTCATGTGCAGCGGGCTCGGGCACACAAGAGAATCGCCGCGGGCCCGCACTCGATGCCCCCCCCCAAAGGCTCGAGCAATCTAGTGTTTTACTGTGAGGCAGGCATCAGTGGCGGTCAACTTGTAGCTGACCATCGAGGTGTTCAATTTACCATCTCCGATTCGCGCGATTCATTAAGGATTCACCTCGAAGCGGCGATGGAGGAGCGGTTCCCTGCCAGGCGCGCGCCAATCGGCCATGAGACAAAATGGCTCTTTACGCAGGCCAATTCCATGAGAATATGGCAGAAAGGAAGAGACAATATGCTACCGCTCCAACTGCAGCCCGAAAGCCATATTCCCCTGTACATCCAGTTGCGCGATCAGCTCCGCGCGCTGGTCCATACCGGCGACTTGAGGCCGGGCGACCGCATCCCGGCGAGCCGCGAGCTGGCCACGCAGCTCGGCGTTCACCGGACGACCATCGCGAACGCCTACGCGGAACTGGAATCCGAGGGATTGATCCAGGGGCATGTTGGCCGCGGGACTTTTATTCGCGCCAATGGCAACGGCTTGAAAATCACGCCACCGGCGCCGCCAGTGCTGTATGGCGCGGAGGGCGTGCGCTGGGAATTGCTGTTCGCGGACGAACGCGGCGAAGAGATGTTGGACCGGCTCACGGCCAATACCGGGGAAAACACGATCTCGTTCGTGATGGCGCGGCCCGCGGAAGAGTATTTCCCCGTGGAAGAATTGCAGACTTGCGTCAATACCGTACTGCGGCGCGAGGCCGTGGATATTTTGAAATTGGGACCGTCGGATGGTTATCCGCCGCTCAAAGAAGCTCTGCTCCAATTGCTTCATCAGGAAGGATTGGCGGCGAAGGACGAGAATTTGCTCATCACGGACGGCTGCCAGCAATCCATGGACTTGCTCGCAAAGGCGTTTTTGCGGCCGGGTGACTCGGTGATTCTGGAAAATCCTGCGTATCCCGGCGCGGTAGCGATTTTCAGCGGAGGCCGGGCGCGTTGTCTGGGGGTACCGGTGCGCACGCATGCGGAGCCGGGCAGCGCCCTGGGCGTGGACGTGGAAGCGCTGGAGGCGACGCTGGCGGCGAATCGCGTGAAGCTGATCGTGCTCACGCCGGACTTCCATAATCCCACGGGGACGTCCATGCCCCTTGCTTCGCGGCGGCGGGTGCTGGAGGTGGCCGCGCGGCATCAGGTGCCCATCGTGGAGGATCACATCTATGCGCGGTTGCATGCGCGCGAGGAACGCGTGCCATCGCTGAAGCATCTGGACCGCGCCAACGTGGTGATCCACATAGACAGTTTTGCGAAAGTGGCCTTCCCAGGGTTGCGGGTCGGCTGGGTGGTCGCGCCGCCGGTGGTCATCGAGCGGCTGCGCGTGGTAAAGCAAACCACGGACCTGCACACGGACCAGCTATCGCAGGGGACGCTGGCGGAATTTCTGCGCCGGGGTTTTTTTGCGCGGCATCTCGCGCGCATGCGTAAGATATATGCTTCGCGGCTTGCGGCGCTGGAAGAAGCGCTGCGGAAGCACATGCCGGAGGGCGTGCGCTGGACGCAGCCCGGGGGCGGAATGTGTTTGTGGCTGGAGCTGCCGCTGGGCTTCGACGCCAGTGAATTGCTCATTCATGTGAAGGAGCGGGGTGTCGTCTTTTCGCCGGGGCGGTATTTTTACGTGCATGCGCCGCAGCCGAACACGCTGCGGCTGGGATTCGCGGGGCTGGATGAAAAACGAATCGCGCGCGGCGTGGCCTTGCTTGCGGAGCAACTGCGCATCGAAATGAAAAAGCGGCAGAGGGGCGCCCGGCGGGCGGAGGGAAGCCGCGTGGCGCTGGTGTGAGAGAAAGACGTTCAGAGTAAGAGAGTCAAAGAATCGAAGGGGCAAAGAGTTCCTGCGCAAGATTTGGGGATGAGGAGAAAATACATGGAAAGCAAGAACGGGCAGGGAAACGAATGGCGGGTGAAGGTGGGCTTGGCGGAAATGCTCAAGGGCGGCTGCATCATGGACGTGACCAACGCCGCGCAAGCCGTGATCGCCGAAAAGGCCGGCGCGTGCGCGGTCATGGCCCTGGAACGTGTTCCGGCGGATATCCGCAAGGAAGGCGGAGTGGCACGCATGGCGTCGGTGAAGATCATCCGCGAGATCATGGCCGCAGTGACCATCCCGGTGATGGCTAAAGTGCGCATTGGACATTTCATGGAGGCGGAGGTTCTGCAGGCGCTCGAAGTGGACTTCATTGATGAGAGCGAAGTGCTTACTCCCGCCGACGAGGAGCATCATATCTGGAAGCACGATTTTAAGGTGCCGTTTGTCTGCGGCGCGCGCAACTTGGGCGAGGCATTGCGGCGCATCGCCGAAGGGGCGGCGATGATTCGTACCAAAGGCGAAGCCGGCTCCGGCAACGTGGTCGAAGCCGTGCGGCATATGCGCGCCATCGTCAGCCAGATGAAGAAGATCACGACGATGCGCGAAGGGGAATTGATGTCCGAGGCCAAGGAATTGGGCGCGCCGCTCGAGCTCGTCCGCCAGTTGGCGCAGACGGGCAAGCTCCCGGTGCCGAATTTCTGCGCGGGCGGCATCGCGACCCCGGCCGATGCGGCTCTTGTTCGCCGTCTTGGCGCGGAAGCGGTGTTCGTGGGGTCGGGGATTTTCAAGTCGAGCGATCCGGAAACACGTGCGAGGGCCATCGTGAAGGCAACAACGTTTTTTGAGGATCCGAAGGCGGTCCTTGAAGCGCACGAGGAGCTGGGCGAAGCCATGAAGGGCCTCGACATCCGCCAGATTGACGAAAAGGATTTGCTGCAGACGCGCGGCTGGTAAACGATTCGTTTTGCATGCGAAGGGGCGCAGCTTGCTGCGCCCTCTTTGTTCACGGAACGCGAGGCAGGCAGCAGTGAAGGTCGGCATCCTGGCGGTGCAAGGTGACTTTGAAGCACACGGGGTAATGCTGGAACGGCTCGGCGTTGCGTCGGGACAAGTGCGCACGCCAGCGGACCTTGCGGGCTGCGACGGGCTGATCCTGCCGGGCGGGGAGAGCACGACGCAATTGCAATTCTTACAGGAGCATGGACTGTACGCGGCGATTCGCGAATTCGCTGCCCAGGGCAAAGCGATATTGGGGACCTGCGCCGGCGCTATCCTCCTTGCCGCCGAAGTGAGAAATCCCGCGCAAGCGTCGCTCGCGCTCTTGGACATGACGGTGCTCCGCAACGCCTACGGGCGGCAGATTGCCAGCCACGTGGTGAGCGGCTCCACGACGCTGAAAAGCGGGCCGCTCGAAATGGTTTTCATTCGTGGCCCGGTCATCGAGCGGGTAGGAGCCGGTGTAGCCGTGCTGGCGGAGTGTGCGGGAAAACCGGTGCTGGTTGAGAAAGACCGCGTTCTGGCCGCCACGTTTCATCCGGAGCTTACGGCCGACGCAACCGTCCACGAGCGGTTCTTGCAACTCTGCGGAGCGCGCAATGGCCGGGGGGCGCCGGCGGCATGAACGGTCGAGGCGTTCCATCTGCTCCACCAGGGACTGGAATGCGCGAAGACAGAACGACCAAGGTGAGGGTCTTGTTTATATGCTTGGGAAACTCCTGCCGAAGCCCGATGGCGGAAGCCATTGCGCGCGCGACCGCGGGCGACCTCATCGAAGCGTCCAGCGCGGGCTTGGCGCCGCTGGGGCACGTCATGGACATGTCGAAGAGGACGCTCTTGAACAATGGCTACGAGGTGGAGGGCCTGGCGTCCAAAGCGATTTCGCCGGAACTGTGGGACGCGGCCGAAGTTGTGATCAATATGAGCGGGCACCCACGTGAACGGGCGTTTCGATCGTGGGAAAAGGTCGAAGACTGGGACGTGGAAGATCCCTATGGCGCGGATGCGGCGCTTTATCAGAGAATCTGCGAAGACATCGAGCGGCGGGTCGGGGAGTTAGCGGAGAGACTCAGAAAGAAGACAGGACGCCCTTCGCGGCGCTCAGGACAGACAGAGGCACAGCGGCGTGAAGAAAAGAAATTGGACATGGGTTAGAGATACGAGCAGGGCGAAGAGTTAGCGGAGGGCGATTGCAACGCGTAAAGACCACGGTCTCGCAGGAAGATTACCTGAAGGCCATCCGCGAGATGCTCGAGGAAGACCAGGCGCCGATCAGCGCGCGGCTGGCGGAATCGCTGGGCGTGACGCCGCCGGCGGTGACCGCGGCGCTGAAGCGCATGACGCGCGACGGGTATCTGCGCGTGGAGCGCAGCGGCCGGATTGACCTTACCCGCAAGGGCCAGCAGGTGGCGGAACGGCTGATTGTGCGTCACCAACTGGCGGAAATGCTTCTTACCGAAGTGATCGGCCTCCCTTGGGCGCGCGCGCACGACGAAGCCGAGCGCATGGAGCATGCCATCTCGCCCGAGGTCGAAGCTCTGCTCCTGAAGCGCTTCGGTGATAAAAGCACCTGCCCGCATGGCGTGCCGTTGCGCGGTGGGATCGCCAAGCTGCGGAAGCAAGGCGCTGTGTTGCTTGCCGATTTGCGCGAGGGCGACACGGCGCAGATATTGTGCGTGTACGAGAAGGACGGAAGATTTCTCGAGTTTCTCGACGGCCTCAATCTGCGGCCCTCCACGCGCGTGGAGGTGCGCAAGCGCGAATATGACGAAACCATGTCTCTCAGGGCCTCCGGCAAGACGATCTACCTCGGCAAGCCCGCGACGTCGCGCATCTGGGTGCGGCGGATGGAATAATTCCCTTACTCCATCACAATTGCTTGCAAAAGGGGGCGAATCACACTAGGGTTAGCCTCACGGACAAGGGCACATTGTTGATACAGCCTTCCGGATTCACAGTAGAGGAGAGTGCGGGATGAGTCTGCGAATCGCCAAGACGCGAGGGACGCAGGGGAAGCATTACTGGCTGCTATTCGTTATGGCCGCGCTACTGGGCGGGTCTTTGACGGTGGTAATCGCTCAGGCACAGCAGAAGGCCAGCGACGCGGCCACATTCCGCAAACTCACCGATGCCTACTGCGCGGCGTGGAGCACCCTGGACACGTCCAAAGTGGCGGTGTTCTATGCCCAGGATGCCGGGCTTGTGTTCTATGACCTGGCGCCGTTTTCCTACCATGGATGGCAGGAATACAAGGCGGGTGCGCAGAAGGAGTTCCTTGACACGATTGTCAGCGGGAAGCTCACCGCGGGCGACGACCTGAAGGTCACGCGGCGCGGGAATATTGCCTGGACCACCGTATCCCTCCGTCTCGTCATGGATGGCAAGGACGGAAAAAAGACGGATTTGAATGCGCGGTACACGGGAATCTGGGAACATCGTGCCGGGAAGTGGATCATCGTCCATGAGCACCTCTCTGTCCCGCTGGGCGGAAGCTAGTCCGTTCAAGAGCGCGCAGAGCTGTTTTTTATCCTGAAGTGAAGCCACGAAGCTCCCCACAGGATCTCAACGTCGAGTGCCGGCAGGATTTCTCATGGTATAACTCGACGTAATATGTTCAACACCTTCCGCTACTACTGGATCGCCGCCCGCGGCTACCGCCTGCGCCCATGGAAGAGCCCCTACCTGCGTTGGCGCTTCGAGACGTTCTTGGGCCAGAACGCCGCCGAAATGGACGCCTGGAAATTCTTCCGCCTCACCTGGAGGTACCGCCGCCAAATGGGAAGCTTTGTGGATTGGGCCGCGGAGCGCCGCAGCATGCAAAAGAAGATGCGCTAACGGAGGTATAATCGGGGCCCGTGGCAGAAAGGGGGATCAATGACCGAGCTGAAGATCCTCCAGAAGACCGAAACCCTGCACGAAGCGCGCTGGTGGGAGCCCGAGCCGAACGAGCGCGCCCACTGCTTCCTCTGCCCGCGCCATTGCCACATCGGCCCCGGCCAAGCCGGGTTCTGCTTCATCCGTGTGAACGAAGGCGGCAAGCTCTATAGCCTGGGCTACGGCTCGCCCGCGGCGCTTCAGGTGGACCCCATCGAGAAAAAACCGCTGAATCATTTCCTTCCCGGCACGCGAGTCTTTTCCATGGGCACGGCCGGGTGCAACATGGGCTGTTTCTTCTGTCAGAACTGGGACATCTCGAAATCTCATCACGACCAGGTGCATTCGCAGCAGATGCCGCCTGAAGACGTGCCGTTGCTGGCGATGAAGTACGGCTGCGATTCGATTGCCTTCACTTACAACGAGCCGACCATTTGGGGCGAGTACGTGATTGACATCTGCCACGCGGCGAAGGAGCACGGTCTGAAAACCGTGATGGTGACGAACGGCTATATCACCTACGAAGCGTTTCACGATATTTACGACCACATTGACGCCGCCAACGTGGACCTGAAAGCGTTCACGGAGAATTTCTACGGCAAGATTACGCTAACGCATCTTCAGCCGGTGCTCGAGATGCTGGACTGGCTGAAGAAAGAGACGCCGGTGTGGTTTGAAATCACCAATCTCATGATTCCCACGCTCAATGACGATCCGGCGGAGACGCGCAAACTCGCCGAATGGATTCTGGAGCACCTGGGGCCGGACGTGCCGCTGCACTTCACGGCGTTTCATCCCGACTTCAAGCTGCAGGACAAGCCGCGCACGCCGCCGGAAACATTGCACCGCGCCCGCAAAATCGCGCGCGAAGCGGGCCTCCACTACGTTTACGAAGGAAACATCCATGGCGACGGCGCGCACACTAGCTGCCCGAAGTGCGACACGATTCTCATTCGCCGCTCGTGGCACGACGTCCTGGAAATGCGCCTGAAGAACGGCGCGTGCCCGAAGTGCGGCCATGTCATTGCCGGCGTGTGGGAGAAACCCGCGGAGAAGGCTGGCTACAGAGGTTCCGAGGCACAGAGTGAAGCCAGAGATCAGAAGTACCTCCATTTGAATCTCTGAGGGTCAGGCGCTCGTTGTTCTACTCCCAAAGACAAGGCGCGGAATCCACGCCATCCGGCGTAGTGTTTGCTTTCGACTTTTCACTGTCAACTGTAAACTGGTCATCAGCAACGGAAGGCTTTTCTGAGGTTGCGGATGGCCCAGCGGCACCGGGTGGTGATTCTCGGCGGCGGATTTGGCGGGCTATGCGCCGCGCAAGCGCTTAAGCACGCCCCAGTGGAAGTCACGCTGATTGACCGGCGGAATTTTCATCTTTTTCAGCCGCTGCTCTACCAAGTGGCGACCGGCTCGCTCTCTCCAGGAGAGATCGCGGCGCCTTTGCGCGCAGTGCTTAGCCGCCAGGAGAATGCGCGGGTTTTGCTGGGCGAAGCAGTGGATGTAGACCCCCAGGCGAAGCGCGTCGTGCTGCGCGACGGCGCGTCCTTTGCATACGATTCGCTGATCGTCGCCACCGGATCGCAGAGCTCCTACTACGGAAAAGACGAGTGGCGCGAGTGGGCGCCGAGCTTGAAGAGCGTCGAAGACGCGACGGCCATACGCCACAAGATTCTGTATGCCTTCGAACACGCCGAACGCGCATTGGATGATACGGAAGTGCGCGCCTGGCTCACGTTTGTAATTGTCGGCGCAGGAGCGACCGGAATGGAACTGGCCGGCGCGCTGGCGGAAATCGCGCGCGAAACTCTGCGGCACGATTTTCGCCATATTCGGCCGCAGGAGGCGCGCATCGTCCTGCTGGAAGGCGGGCCGCGCGTCCTGGCAGCTTTCCCCGAAGACTTGTCTGCGAAGGGAGAGAAACTGGTCACGAAACTGGGCGTCGAAGTTTTGAAGGGCGTGATGGTAACGAGCATTGATCGTGATGGCGTGACGTATCACCACGGAAACGATACCGAAAAGGAAGGAGAGAGGCTGGCGGCAAAGACGGCCCTGTGGGCGGGCGGCGTCACGGCCACGGAATTCGGCAGAAGACTTGCCAAGCGTACCGGCGCGGAAACCGACCGCAGCGGACGAATGAAAGTGAACCCCGACCTATCGTCGCCTAAGTATCCGGACATCTACATCGTGGGAGATTTGGCGCTGGCCTATCGCGAAGACGGCCGCCCTCTGCCCGGCGTCGCGCAGGTGGCGATTCAGGGCGGAAGGTTCGCGGGGAAAAGCATCCGGCGGCGACTGAAAGGCGCGAGGGAAACAAAACCGTTTCGCTATTTCGACAAAGGCGATATGGCCGTGATCGGGCGCGCCGCCGCGGTGGCGAATATTTTCGGCTTTCGCGTAGCAGGCTTGCTGGCCTGGCTCATCTGGCTCTTCATCCATCTGATGTACATCGTGGAATTTCAGAGCCGCGTGCTGGTCTTCGTGCAGTGGGGATTTGAATACCTGACGTTTAACCGGGGCGCGCGATTGATCACGGGCCTGGCGGCGGAGGATTCGGTCACGCAGCCATCCACGGTGGGCAGGATCGGCGACAGGCGATAGCTGACGATTTCGGTTTCTTCGCGCGCAGCGGATTCCTACTCGAACTGTTTTCGGAAAGCGGCGAACTGCTGTTTTAGGTCCGTGATTTCTCCGTGAAGACCCGCGATTTCCTCCTCGAGCTTCACGATCCGCTCTCCATCCGTGTAGGTTCCCGCCATCGTTGCCTCGGCCGCTCGTTTCGGCTCCGGCTTTTCGGCGTCTCCCGACAGCAAGTGCGCGTAGCGCGCCTCCTTGGTGCCTGGCTGCCTCAAGAGCAGTTTGACGAGAGGCGGCTCGCGCTGGATCAATCGCTGCAACGTATTCTGCACTTCGCTGAGGTCGCCGAAGGGATGCATGCGGCCCGCGCGGCTGCGCAGTTCGCCCGGCGTCTGGGGGCCTCGCAACAGCAATTCGCACAGGACAGCGGCCTCCAGGCGGGTGAAGTTGAAAACTTCCTGAAGGCGGTGCTCGTACTTCGTTGCTCGGCTGCCGGCGGCGGCGGAACGCGCCAGGTCTTTATCGTTCAGTGTGCGCAGCGCTTGCTGAACGGCCGGCTCGTCCAGAGTCATCACCGGATCGCGATTGGATTTCTGGTTGCATGCGTTGAGGAGCGCGTTGAGCGAGAGCGGGTAGTATTCAGGCGTGGTGATCTCTTTCTCGACCAGTGCGCCCAGTACCCTGGCTTCCACGCCATTCAGGATGATATTCACGGGATAGAAGCATACAGAAAGGCGAAGGGGCTTGCCAGATTGGAAAGGAGAGGCAGCTCAAGAGTCGAGCAATTGCCGGTAAAGTGGCTCGGCGCTGCGTAGAAGTGGTGCCGGGGGCGAGAAGCCGACGCAAAGTCACATCGTGACGTGTTCCTGGGTTGTGAAGAAAGCTGCCTGAGGAGGCGGACGAATGAGCACGACGTCCGTGCGCGATTGTGCGCCGTCTGACCTACGCGAGGGACCGGAGCTCGACGGTCTCGGCGTGAATACGGAGGAAGTCGCGCGCCGGCTGCTGGCGGCGCGGCAGGCGGAAGAATTGGCCAGGCTGCGGGGCGACGGGCCGGAGCCGGAGCAAGTCGGCGAGTCCGAAGCACCGGGAAGTGAGGATCCTGAAGAATCGGAAATCGAAGAGGAAGAGTTGCGTGATGATGTTGAGCAGCTCGATGGTGCGGCGGAATGCGGGCCGGTGGAAAACAACGGCGCGGGCGATGGCCAGGCCGTAG
>JBGPGF010000113.1:0-10376 GCA_041483755.1 Terriglobia bacterium
CCATGCTCTACATGTGGATGAAGAACGGCAAGGTGGATGCGTCCATGAGCGGCAACGGACTGTTGGCGGGCCTTGTCGCGATTACCGCGCCCAGCGGCTTCGTCAGCGCGACCAGTTCGTGCATCATCGGCCTCATCGCCGGGGTGCTAGTCTGTCTGAGCTGCGCGTTCGTGGAAAACTGCATGAAGGTGGACGATCCCGTCGGCGCCATTTCTGTTCATGGGGCCAACGGACTGTGGGGCGTGTTGTCCATTGGATTGTTCGCCGACGGCACGAGCAACTACGGAGGGAGCTGGAATGGCGTCTCGCACTCAGTTACCGGACTGTTCTTTGGGGGAGGCTACGAACAGCTTGTGGCGCAACTCGTAGGCATCTCCACGCTGCTCGGCTTCGTCTTCACGTTTAGTTTCCTCGTGAACCTCGTGGTTGATTTCTTCGTGGGGCAGCGAGTTTCCGTGGAAACAGAAGTCGCGGGGCTGGACCTTCCGGAAATGGGTCAACTCGGGTATCCCGAATTTGTCCTCAAGCCGGAACCTGACGTACTTCTAAGGGCCAACAGGGAGGCAGCCGCGGCATAGAGCCGACTTCCCATTTGGAGTCAGTAGTGCCAAGCGATGGCAAGGCGCGGCCGTAAAAATGCCGGTCGCGCCTTGCCAGATTTTTTCGTATGATCTCCAATGCGCTTCCTCTCTTGCGCACCATGAACATGAACAACACGCCTGACACCGAAATCGTATTCAGCAACGAACCATCCACCGGCGCTTTAAGCGTGCCGGTGTCCGCCTCTGCTCTCGCTGCCATCCCGGCGAAGGCGCAAGGGCTGCTGCTGCGGATGTTTGCCAACCCGTACCTGCTGGAGAAGGACGAACGCGCCGAGCTTGTCGCGCAACTGCGGGAGTGCGTGGCGCAGCATCAGCAAGTTTCGGAGCTGCGCGTCCTCTTTGGGATGGCTCTCTGCGTAAACCTGGAAATACACCCAGCGATGGAAGAGCTCGGCGAAGCCGTGGCTTTGGATCCGAATAGCTTCATTGCTCACCTTAAGATGGGCGAGTTGTGGATGCGGCTTCGCGTCATGAACAAGGCCGAAAACCACACGCACCGGGCGGCCACGTTGGCGCAAAACCTGCCGCAATCAGAGCTGGCGCGCCGCCAGGCCGCGACCATCCGCGCCATGAAGCAGGGGGGAATCGAGCGCGGGGGCTACCAAGGTCCCTGGGGGTGGGTGAGCCGGCTGCGGCGGCGCTGGAAGCGGAAGCGCAGCGAGTCCAAGGTGGCGCTGGACAACACCTGATCATGCAGCCGGCCCTTCAGCTCGCTTTGCTCGTCGCCATTCTCCTTCCCGCTGGCAAGTTCGCAGCCTCGTTCTGCAGCCGTTTCGGCATACCCGCCATCCTGGGAGAGTTGCTCGTAGGCGTGGTGCTCGGCCCCGGCGCCGTGAACCTGCTGCACATGCACTTGTTCGACGGCGGGCTGGCGACCGGGGCGCTCATGTTGCTTTCCCAAGTCGGCGGCATGGTGTTGATGTTTATCGCCGGCGTGGAAACCGACATTGACCGTATGCGCGAAGCCAGCGGCACGGCCTTCGTTGTAGCCCTCTCCGGAGTGGTATGGCCCTTTCTCTTGGGAGCCGGCGTCGGTCATCTCTTCGGACTTTCCTGGCAAACGGCCTGTTTCCTGGGCGGGGCGCTGACCGCGACGAGCGTTTCGATCTCCGCCCGCACTCTGATGGACGCGGGGCAGATGGCCTCTCCAGAGGCTACGATCATCCTCGGCGCGGCGGTGATTGACGACGTGATGGGCTTGTTCGTGCTCGCGCTTCTGGCGGCCTCCGGCACGTCGGCCAAAGGAGAGTCCTTCGGTCTCGCCCCGATGGCGAGCCACTGGTTACAACAGCAATCGGCGTTTGCGGCCGCCCATCCGCTCGTGGTTCAGATGTCCGTCATCAGTATTTGCGTCCTTGTGTTCTTCGTTGTGGCCTACGGCGCGGCGCGGCGATGGCTGGATCCCCTGATTGTTCAGTTCCGCAAGCTTTCCGCGAACGAAGCGGTTCCCAGCTGCGTCCTAGCGCTCGTTTTCGTTTATGCGATCTCCGCCGAATGGCTGGGCAGCGTGGCGGGCATCACGGGCGCGTACTTGCTTGGGTATGTGTTTGCGGGGTCAAAATACAAGGCGGATGTCGAGCGCAGCTTCTTTGCCCTGGGTCACGCGCTGCTGATTCCCCTATTCTTCGTCTCCATCGGCTTGTCGAGCGATTACCGCGCCCTGGGAGGCCACTGGACCATGATGCTTGTCGTGCTGTTCGTCGCGATTATCAGCAAGCTCATCGGCTGCGGACTTGCGGCGCTGGCCTCCGGCATGGACTGGGTGCGCAGTCTGCGCATCGGCTGCGGCATGATGTCGCGCGGTGAGGTCGGCCTCATCGTCACCGCCATGGGCGCCAGCACCGGCATATTCGGACGAGCCGAAGTGGCGGTGATGGTCGCGGTGGTGCTCCTGACCACACTGATGACTCCCATCGCCCTGCGCGGTGCTTATCACCTCAAGTCCGCGCAGGATACTGAGGAGGGCTTGAACACTCCCGAGCCGGACGACACCGCAGCATCCAGCGGACCAGGGACCATTGTGCCGGATGGGGCTTAACCAAGCGGCACGACAGAGACGCCGCCGAATCAGCCGACCCGCCGGGTGGGGCTTCCCCGCGATACGAGCGTGCGGGTATTCAACGCCAGCGGGTTCTCTTCCGCTACGGAGTATTGGCCGCAGCTTTTCTTCAGAATGGTTGTCCACCGGGGCTTATTAGGCCAAGTGCATTGGGTGAAGCGAGCAAAGAAGGGGACGGCCCCGAGCGGTCCGGGGCAGGGCGTGCCGTGCCCCCTACGCAAGAGAGAAGGTGGTGAGGCTCCAGGCGTTAGGCGGACGGGGCGCCCATGGCGCGGCGCTGCTGGAAGCATTCGCGGCAGAACACAGGTCGGCCTTGCGTGGGACGGAAGGGGACGGTGGTTTCTTTGCCGCACTGCGAGCAGTTGGTCTTGGTTTCCGCGCGAGCGGGCGCGCCACCGCCGGCGTGATCCGCGCGCTTTGCTTTGCAGTCCTTGCAGCGCTTGGGTTCGTTCTTGAAGCCTTTGTCGGCGAAGAACATCTGTTCGCCGGCGGTAAAGACGAATTCGGCGCTGCATTCCGCGCATTTCAGGACTTTATCTTGATATTCCATCAGGTTGCCCCCTTGCCCCGGGTCCGGCGCGGAACAGGCACACTCCGCGCGTCTGACAAGCTGAGAGGAGAGAGCCGAGCGACCGGGGGTGCCGGGCGCGGATCCCACGAGCTTGCAAGCGCGAAGCTAGGACAGAAACCCAATGCGTGTTTCCTGACTGGGTCCTATACGGGCCTGTTACGAGCCTGATATGGGCCTAAATCACGGGGCGCTGGGCGAGAGCGGCGGCGGGAGAAGGGCAAAACCGGCGGAGCGTTGAAAGAGCCGAGAGTCCGTCATTCCGGCCCCGCCGGGGCCCGGAGGAGGAGCTTCTCTTTGCAAGTTCTTGCAAGGAGGAGGGGTTCCTCGCGATGTAAGCCCGGTCCCTGCCGGGACTCGGAATGACGGACCAACCGGCGAATCCAACAACCTGCTAGTCCACTTCACGACGCTGCTTCTTGCGCAGTCGCTTCCGCGAAAGCGCTTCTTTGGCCCGGCGCTTCTCGCCAGGCTTCATGTAGAAACTGTGCTTCTTGATTTCCTTGATGATGTCTTCCTGCTGCACCTTGCGCTTGAAGCGGCGCAGGGCGTTCTCCAGGGACTCGCCGTCCTGGATGATGACTTCGGCCACGTAGTTTCACCCCCAATCCAACCTGTGGATTGGTTTAAGCGATGCTCCAACTGAATGCAAGCACCGTCCCTGTATAGTATGGCATGAGGTAGCTGGCATCTTCTAATCAATGCAGGGCAGTGAAGTCAAGCAATCTTTATCGTGAACGCCTCCGGGGGCATTGCATTCTGGTACCGGGCTGGCGGAACAGTAATAGCGCGACAGAGGGCGGAAAAGCGGTGCTGGCCGGTAATGTCCCTCGGCGCGCGGCGGAAAGATGCTGTAAAATGGCGCGTTCGGGGCTTGGGTAGCGGGAAGACGCACGATGGGCGATATGCGCGAGGCGATCGGGATTCTGCTGGCCGGGGGCCAGGGGGAGCGGCTGTGGCCGCTGACGCGCGACCGCGCCAAGCCCGCGGTGCCGTTCGGGGGGCTCTACCGCATCATTGACGTGACGCTATCGAATTGCGTGAACAGCGACCTGCGGCGCGTGTTCATTCTCACGCAGTACAAAGCGCTCAGCCTCAACCGGCACATCCGGCGGGGGTGGTCGCCGATCGCCGGGCTGGGTGACTACATTGAGGTGCTGCCGCCGCAAATGCGCGTGTCGCAGCAGTGGTACCAAGGCACGGCCGACGCCGTCTACCAAAACATCTACTCGATCGGCAGCGAGCGGTCGAAGTACGCTTTCATTCTCTCCGGCGACCACATCTACAAAATGAATTACGGCAAGATGCTCGCGCAGCACGTGGATTCCGGCGCGGAAGTGACGGTAGGAACGTTTGAGGTGCCGCCGGAACAAGCCGCCGGACAATTCGGGGTGATCGAGACGGACAAGAACTGGCGGATTCTGGGCTTCGAGGAAAAACCGGCGCAACCCAAGACCTCAGCGCACAACCCGCTGAAGGCGAACGCCTCGATGGGCGTGTACATCTTCAATACGCAACTGCTGATACCGATTCTGATTGCCGACGCCGAAGATCCGAAATCCAGCCACGATTTCGGGAAGGACATCCTGCCGCGCATCATTCATAAGCACCGCGTCTTTGCCTACAACCTGGAGGACGGAGACAACCCCGGCACACAATACTGGCGCGACGTGGGAACGATCGACGCCTACTACGAAGCGAACATGGACTTGGTGTCGGTTTCGCCGGTTTTCAACCTGTATGACAAGGACTGGCCGCTGCGCACGTGGGTGCATCAGTATCCGCCGGCCAAGTTTGTGTTTGCCGATCCCGACCGCATGGGCGTGGCGGTGGACTCGATTGTGGCCGGAGGTTCGATCATATCGGGCGGACGCGTGGTGCACTCCGTGATCGGGTACGACGTGCGGGTGAACAGCTACTGCGACGTTTCCCACTCGATTTTATACAACCACGTGAACATCGGGCGGCACTCGAAGGTACGCAACGCGATTATTGACCGTCACGTGAGCCTGCCCGAGCACACGGAAATCGGCTACGACCTGGAAGCGGACCGCCGGCGCTTCCACGTCACGGAGTCGGGCATCGTGGTCGTGGTGCGGCAGGAGTCGCTCATCGAGGAACCGGAGACCGCCTGAGCGCCCGGGAGCGAAGTACCCACGCTCTCCAGCCGCGTCCGGATTGGCTTTGTCGCGGGCGGTGTCGTATCCTTTTCATTCCTGAACTTTTGCAGAAAGAGCACACGTGTTTGCTGACGAAGCGAAAATCCTGGTGAAGGCTGGTGATGGCGGAGACGGCTGCGTGGCCTTCCGGCGCGAGAAATTTGTGCCGCGCGGCGGCCCCGCTGGAGGCGATGGCGGCCACGGCGGCAGCATCTACCTGGAGGCCAATCCGAATGACAACACGCTGCTGCGCTACCGCTACAACCGCGAGTTTCGCGCCGAACGCGGCCGCCACGGCGAGGGCTCGAATTGCTCCGGCCATTCGGGCGGCGACATGGTTTTGCAAGTGCCGGTCGGAACGCTGGTCATGGACGAAGAAACGGGAGAAACGCTCGCCGACTTGGCGACGCCGGGGCAGCGCGTGCTCGTGGCGCCGGGCGGCCGGGGCGGGCGCGGCAATCAACACTTCGCCAAGCCATGGCACCAAGCGCCGCGGGAACATGAAGAGGGCCGTCCGGGCGAGCAGCGGCGATTGCGGCTGGAGCTGAAATTGCTGGCCGACGTGGGACTGGTGGGATTCCCGAACGCGGGCAAGTCCACCTTGATTTCGGTGATTTCGGCGGCGCGGCCAAAGATTGCGAACTACCCCTTCACAACCCTGGAGCCGAATCTTGGCGTGGTTAACGCGGATGGCGGCGAAGGCCAGGAGATGGGCCGGACGTTCGTGGTGGCCGATTTGCCCGGGCTGATCGAAGGCGCGCACGAAGGGGCGGGCCTGGGGATTCGCTTTCTGCGCCACGTCGAACGGACGCGGCTGCTCGTGCATTTGATAGATACCAGCGACGCGAACGAGGAAGATCCGCTGCATAACTACGGCGTCATTTGCGGGGAGCTGCGCGCGTTCAGCGAAGGGCTGGGTGAAAAACCAATGATCGTTGTGGCGACGAAGCTGGACGCCACAACCGACCGCGCCCGGCTGGAACAATTGCGGGACTTTTGCCGAGCGCAGAAACTGGAGTTCCACGCCATCTCCGCCGTGGCGGGCGAAGGCGTGCGAGAGCTTGTTCCCGCCATGGCCGATGCCCTGGACAAGATTCCACGCGCCGCGCCGCTGACCGAGAGCGAGATAAGCGAAGCGGTCAATCGAGCAGAGGTGGGGGAAACGCATTGACCACCGCACAGGCGCACCGCACCGCCGTCCGTCACCATCCCCGGCGCATCGCTCTTTTTGGAGGCTCGTTCGACCCCATTCACAACGGCCATCTGGCAGTCGCACGCGCCGTGGACCGGCGTTTCAATTTCGATGAGATTCATTTTGTGGCCGCGAGCCGGCCGCCGCACAAACTGCGAGAGCATCTGGCGCCGTTTGCGCACCGCTTTGCGATGGTGGCGCTGGCCTGCACAGAGCATCTGCACTTTGTTCCTTCGATCGCCGAGGCTGGCGACGATTTGCTCGGCCACCAGTTGTTCTACTCCGTGGACACCGTGCGGCACTTCAAGCACCGCTATCACGGACCGTGCGACCGCGTCTTCTTCCTGATCGGCGCGGATGCCTTTCTGGAAATTCCCACATGGAAAGAGTACGAGACGCTGCTCGGGCTGTGCGATTTTGTCGTCGCCAACCGGCCCGGCATCCGCATGGAAGCGCTGCGTCTGGTGATTCCGCCGGATCTGCTCGGGCGGCAGCCGCCCGGGGCCGCGGAGACCGCGCCGGATGTTCCGGTAATCGCGCAGCTCCAGCGCACAGCGGTCTATCTTCTGGACAATGTTTCGAACGAAGTCTCGGCCACGGAGATCCGCCGCCGAGCGCATCGAGGGCAGTCCATCCACGGGCTTGTTCCGGCGCGCGTCGAGGAATACATTCTCAAGCAAGGCTTGTACCGTTGAAGATCGAATCTCTTCCATCGGCCGTCCGCATTGCCGTTGCGGCGGCGCAAGACAAGAATGCCGCGGGGATTACCGTCCTGGATTTGAGCGGCCTCGGCGCGTTCACCGAGTATTTCATTCTCTGCACGGGATTCAGCGCGCCGCAAATTCACGCCATCTGCGAGGAAATCGAAGAGCAGCTTGCGCGTACCGGCCGCTCCGTCGAGCATCGCGAAGGGTACCAGTCCGCGGAGTGGGCGCTGCTCGATTTCGGCAGCTTCCTCGTGCACGTTTTCAGCGAACAAGCGCGGCGCTACTACGATCTCGAGCGGCTGTGGCGGCAGGCGAAGCGGCTGGAGATTCCCGACGAGCCGGATGGCGCCCTTGCGGGTATGGCAGAAGACTTTCCAGACGCCGCCAGCGGAGCGAATCCCGGATGAGCATCGAGCGATTACCCTGGATCGCGCAGGATCCGGCATCGCTGCGGCTTCTGGACCTCGCTCAGAAGGTTGCGGACGCGCCCACGACGCTTCTTCTCACCGGAGAAAGCGGCACGGGCAAGGATCACTTCGCGCGGCTGATTCACGAGCTCGGTCCGCGGCGGGATGCGCCTTATCTAAAGATTGATTGCGCCAGCCTGCCGCCGCAACTCGTCGAGAGCGAGCTTTTCGGCCACGAGCGCGGCGCGTTTACCGGCGCGGTCGAGCGCAAGCTGGGCCGGTTCGAGCTGGCGGGCAACGGCACGGTCGTTCTGGACGAAGTGGCGGCGCTGTCACCGCCGGGGCAGGCCAAGCTTCTGCGCGTGCTGCAGGAGCGCACATTCGAGCGCCTGGGCGGCACGGAGACGCTGCGCATCGAAGCGCGGCTGATTGCGCTCACGAACACCGATCTTCCCGCCGCGGTCGCCGCGGGCCAATTTCGCGAGGACCTTTTCTTCCGTTTGAACGTCTTGCCGATTGTCTTGCCGCGTCTGCGAGAACGCCGCGCGGACATTCTTCCGCTGGCGGAGCAATTCCTGGCCACGCTGCGCACCGTGCACGGCAAGCCCAAGGTTCAACTCAGCGATGCCGCACGCCGCGCGCTGGCGGAGTATTCCTGGCCGGGAAACGTCCGCGAGCTGCGCAATGCGATGGAGCGCGCGCTGGTTTTTTCCATGAAAGCGACGCTCGAGCCGGATGATTTCCCGGAGGGTATCCGCGCGGCCGCGCCTGCCGGGCCGATGACCGGCGCAGGCTCCCGGTCGCTTGAGGAGGTCGAGCGCGAGGCCATCGCGGCGACGCTGGAAGCCACGCGCTACAAAATCAGCCGCGCGGCGGAGATTCTCGGCATCAGCCGCAAGACGCTGCTGGAGAAACGCAAGAAGTACGGAATGAAGTAGTGTCCGCCGCCGTGATTCGTGACTGGTGACGACGGACCGCGACCCACAGTGCGTCTTCGGCTGCGGATGAGGTTTAGCAGTTTGCGGAAAGAGTCCGTGGCACAGCCAATCCTGGCTGTGCGCGGATGGCAGGGCGGCGCAAGATCAGCCAGAAGCCGGGCGCGGCCCTTCGGGGCTCAGGGTAAACAAGCAGCTCCCCTACAAAGAACGCTGCATATGCGAATTCGACTCTTGATGCTTGGAAAAACGCGCCGGCCCGAATTGCGGGCGGTCCTTGACGAGTATGTCCAGCGAATTGGACATTCCGCGCCGATCGAAGTAACGGAAGTGCGGGATGAAGCGGCGGCGATCAAGAAGCTCGACGCGGATCGTGCCGCGACGGTCGTGTTGCTGGACGCCGCGGGGAAGAGTTTTACCTCCGAGGCGTTTGCCGCATGGCTCGGCGCACAGCGCGACCGCGGAACGCGAGAACTGATTTTTCTCTGTGGAGATGCCGAAGGCTTCCCGGAGGCGCTTCGCCGGCGCGCCCAGCATAAGGTCTCGCTCAGCGCGATGACCTTCTCGCACGAACTTGCGCGAGTGGTTCTCGCCGAGCAGCTCTACCGCGCCTTCGCCATTCTCTCCGGCAGCCCCTACCCGAAATAGCGGCACGAATCTACAGCCGAAGGGGTCGAGAAGTAGGTCATTTTCCGATTACCAGACTTATCCGGAGTTGAAATTAGCTCTAGCTGGTACGTCGGCCTGCTGCCCCGGAACTGTCCCCAGACCCTAATATCTATGCAAGAAAAATCCTCCAGACCGTTCACATACAGAAGGAACCGCTATGTCGTATCCTGATGTTGCTGCCCAACTGTGGCAGCCGAACGGAAGAGCCAATTGGTAATGCGTGTGAGAAACGGGGTTTTGGCTACCGCCTTTCTATTGCTGTTAGGGGTGCTGTTAGGGGTACCACAAACACGGGCGTGTTCCTGGGCGATAGGCTACTTTCATCAGGTGACCGCATTGAAGGGACGTGTTGTTGGTACGGACGTTACTTTATTCCAGTACGCTGGTTGGTTGAGGCAATCGTTCGCTAGGAAACACGTCAAGCTGACGCTGTACGAATATCGCTGGCCTCGTGCACTCGATAACATGGTTCCCGTTAAGACCGCCGAAACGGACAAGTATGGGAAGTTCGACTTCGAAGCTCTCGGAACGGGCCACTACACACTTGTCATAGATGAGAAGACGTGGGGTCACTCCGATTGGTTTGACGTTGAGGTAAAAGAACTTCCCCGCTCAACGGAATCCGTCACTATCGATGTGTCTCCGAATTTCCCAGATTGCACCGGGGGACATGAGTTCATCGTGAAGATGAAGTGAATCGGTGATGCCAGTCTTTCGAAAACCATCCAAAAACAATGTGGGAAATTTCAGCAAACTCCTGATCAACGCGCAACCGGAAACTGACCCAGTACCAGGGGTCGAGCTGACTTGACACTGCGGGAAGCTTCAAGATGGCGCCCTGAACAGGCTGCGGAATAGGCGAAATGCGCCCCGACCCGGTCGGCGCCGCTACAAAGACAGACCCATCACTCACGCGTGGGGATGAGACTTGTCGTAGACGTCCATGAGCTGGCGGATGGAGGCGTGCGTGTACTTCTGCGTGGTGGAGAGCGATTGATGGCCGAGCAGTTCCTGAATGGCGCGAAGGTCGGCGCCGTCGGCGAGGAGATGCGTGGCGAAGGCGTGGCGCAGAGAGTGC
>JBGPGF010000114.1:0-10346 GCA_041483755.1 Terriglobia bacterium
CTATTTCGAGTGGGTGCAGAACCACGAGGGACTGGCGTGGGACCTCGAGGAGGTGAACGCGCGCTTGCAGAAAATCATGACGCGCGGGTTTGCCGACATGCTTGAGACGATGCGCAAGCACCACGTGCCGCCGCGCGCCGGCGCCATGATTCTTGCCGTCGGCCGCGTCGCCGAAGCCGTGCTCGTTCGCGGCCTGTTCCCCTGATGCTGCCCTGTTCATCAAATATTTTCTTGCGTTGAGGAAAACAAGGCCGTACATTCACGAGTGCCGGTTCGCTCCGCTTGCGGGGCGCGACCGGCACTTTTCGCTTTGTGCGGGATTGGTTTGGGTAACGCCGGGCTTGCGGTAGGCAGCTTCTCGGTGCGCTGGCGAAAGAAGAAAAGATGGCGGGCTAAACCCGCCGCTACAAAACCAAGGGACGACGAGCAATGACGAGCAACGGGCATAGCGCGCCGCCGATTTTGCTGACGATCGCGGGATTTGATCCGTCCTGCGGCGCGGGGATCGCGGCGGACTTGAAAACATTTGCGGCGCACGGCTGCTACGGCGTGGCGGCGATCACGGCGCTGACGGTGCAAAACACGCAGGGCGTTGTGGACGTGCACATCACACCCACCGCCTCGCTGCGCGCGCAGCTCGAAGCGCTGGCCAACGACGCGGAGATTGCCGCGGTGAAGATCGGCATGCTGGGGAACCGCGCGAATGCGGCGGCGGTGGCGGAATTCCTCGATGCGCACTCGTTCGTGCACGTAGTGCACGACCCGGTTCTGAAGTCCTCCAGCGGCGCGGACCTGCTGGACGCCGCGGGCACGAAATACCTGGTGTCGGAAATGCTGAAGCGCGCGAGCGTGTTCACGCCGAACATTCCGGAAGCGGAAATGCTGACTGGCCTGGCGATCAAGGACATGCCGGAGATGGAAGCGGCGGCACGGAAACTGGTGGAGATGGGCGCGCGAGCCGTGATCGTCAAGGGCGGGCACCTGGACCGCGCCGTGGACGTGCTTTTTGACGGCACGGATGCCGTTGTGCTCGGCGGCGACCGCGTGCGCACCGAAATCACGCACGGAACCGGATGCACGTTTGCCTCGGCGATTGCCGCGCAGCTCGCGCTGGGGCACCCGCTCTCGGAGGCCGCGATGCTGGCCAAAGCCTATGTCACCAAAGCGATCGAGAAGGCCTACCCCATCGGAAAGGGCCGCCTGCCGCTCGATCATTTCTACCGCCAGCGCACCGAGCCGCCCGCGCGCGGCATTCACGAAGTACCGCAGCACGGCATGCACCCCGCCGCAGAACCCGCGGCCCACTAAGCAGAAAGATTATCCACCCTTCGGCTCCGCTCAGGGCAGGCAGAGGCACGGAGACACAGAGAGAAGAAAACCTCCTTCTGTCTCAGCGACTCTGTGTCTCTGTGGCTTTCTTATCTTTTGAATGTAACGCGGCCGGCGACGATGGTGGCCATCGGGGCGCCCTTGAAGCTGCGGGCGTCGAACGGCGAGTTGCGGGACTTGCTGGCGGAATCGGCGGCGCGGAACGTCCAAGCGTGATCCGTGGAGAAGATGGTGAGATCGGCGGGCTGGCCCTGCGCGATTGTGCGTTCGATGCCGAGGACGCGCGCGGGTCCCGTCGTGAAGAGTTCGACCATGCGCATCAACGAAAGGCGTCCGGTGTGGACGAGCTGTTCGAGCGCGAGCGCCAGGGCAGTCTCAAAGCCGGTGATGCCGAAGGGCGCTTTGTCGAACTCCACGTCTTTCAGCGCCGCTTCGTGGGGCGCGTGGTCGGTGGCGATGGCGTCCACGGCGCCGTCGGCGAGCCCGGCCAGTAGAGCTTCGCGGTCTTCGCGCGCGGCGAGCGGCGGATTCATCTTGTAGCGCGAATCGTAGCGCACGTCTTCATCAATCAATGTGAAGTGGTGCGGCGAGACCTCGCAAGTGACGCGCAGCCCTTGTTGCTTTGCCCAGCGAACTTGGTCCAGCGAGGCTTTGGCGGAAAGATGCGCGATGTGCAGCCGCCCGCCGGTCAGCTCCGCGACCTGCACATCTCGCGCGACGCAGACGGATTCGGCGGCGGCGGGCATTCCGGCCAGGCCGAGCCGAGTGGAAGTGACTCCTTCGCGCATGACGGCGCCCGCGGCGAGTGAAACATCTTCCGCGTGCTCGATCACGGGCAGGTCCAGCCCAAGACAATACTCCATCACCTGGCGCGCCAGCTTGGCGGTGGCGATGGGCTTGCCGTCGTCGCTGACGGCGACGATGCCGGCCTGCTTCATCGCTGCAATTTCAGCGATGCCTTCGCCTTTGCTGCCGACCGACGCCGCACCGATGGGCCACACGCGCACGCTGGCTCCCGCGCGCGCGCGGTCGAGGATGAAGCGCGTGACCGAGGCGTTGTCGTTCACCGGCCTCGTATTCGGCATGCAACAGACGGCGGTGAAGCCGCCGCGGGCGGCGGCGCGCGTTCCCGTCTCAATCGTTTCCGAAGACTCCTGTCCCGGCTCGCGCAAGTGCGCGTGAAGATCAATGAAGCCCGGCCCGACGACGAGGCCAGCAGCGTCAAAGATTTCCGTGGCTGGCTGCGCCGAGATTTTGCCGGGAGGAGCAACCGCGGCGATGCGCTCGCCGTCGAGAAGAATGTCCTGCGGCGCGTCCGTTTTGCTCGCGGGGTCGAGGACGCGGCCGTTCTTAATCAGCAGCATGCGTGGATTCCTTTGGCCGGGCCTCAGCAAGGGTTTCGGCGGCGTCTTCTCCCGCGCCGCCGATCAGCAGGAAGAGGATGGCCATACGCACGGCGACGCCATTGGTTACCTGCTCGAGGACGCAGGATTGCGGGCCGTCCGCGATTTCCGGAGAAATCTCGATGCCGCGGTTCATCGGGCCGGGATGGAGCACGATGGCCTCGGGCTTGGCGCGGCGCAGGCGCTCCGCGTTGAGCTGGTAGAGCAAAATATAATCGCTGGCGGACATGGCAGGTTCGTGGAGGCGCTCGGTCTGGACGCGCAGGAGCATCACGACGTCGGCGCCTTCGACGGCTTCTTCGATGCGCGTCGCGCGGCGGATGACCGTCCCCGGCGGGCCAATCTTCTCGAGCTCGCGCGGCACCCACATGGGCGGACCGCACAGCGTGAAGCGACAGCCAAATTTCCCGAGCAAGTGAATGTCGGAGCGCGCCACGCGGCTGTGCGCGATGTCGCCGAGGATGGTGATGTTGAGGTTTTCGATGGTGCCCCTGCGGTCGCGAATGGTCAGCGCGTCGAGCAAGCCCTGTGAAGGATGCTCGTGGGTGCCGTCGCCCGCGTTGACGACGGGAATATCGAGATGGCGCGCGACGAATTCAGGCGCCCCGGCGGCGGCATGGCGCATCACCAGGCAGTCCGGCTTCATGGCGTTGAGCGTGTACACGGTATCGAGAAGCGATTCGCCCTTTTTCACGCTGGAGGCTTCAAACTGCAGGTTCATGGTGTCCGCGCCGAGCCGCGACGCGGCGGCGCCGAAGCTGATGCGCGTGCGCGTGGAGTTTTCAAAAAAGGCGAGCGCGACGCTCTTGCCGCGCAGGGTAGCAAGTTTTTTAAGCGGATTGCGCTGAATGGCCTGGAAGGCCTTACTTTGGTCGAGTAAAAAGGAAAGTTCTTCCGCGGAGAGCGGTTCGAGTGCCAGCAGGTCTCGAATGCGAGGCGTCACATCCTCCTCAGTCTAGTTTAAGGCGTTCTGTCCAGAAGGACAACGCGTTCTTCATTGTCCACCTCGCGCAGGCGGACTTCGATGATTTCCGTGTCCGAGGTCTGCACCGCGCGGCCGATGTAGGTGGCCTCGATGGGCATCTCGCGATGGCCGCGGTCGATCAGGACGCACAGCCGGATGCGCTGAGGACGGCCCAGATCGAAGAGGCCGTTCATCGCGGCGCGAATGGTGCGGCCGGTGTAGAGCACATCGTCCACGAGAACCACGTCCATGTCGTCCACTGAAAACGGGACGTCCGAAGATTGTAGAACGGCCTGCGGCGCGATCTTGGACAGGTCGTCGCGATAGAGAGTGATGTCCAGCGTGCCCACGGGCACCTCGACGCCGTCAATCCCGCGCATGGCCAGGGCGATGCGCCGCGCCAGCGGGACGCCGCGGCGGCAAATGCCGATGAGCGCCAAATGCTTGGTCCCGCCGCTCTTTTCCACGATTTCGTGCGCCAGCCGGTGGAGCGTGCGGTCAATCTCCGGCGCGGACATCAATTGGGCTTTTTCCACCTGGGGCATGGTTGCGTAATCCTAGCATAAGGCGTGCGGTCCGTTGAAATTGAGCGTTCATAAAGGGCGTGGTAGACTGCCGCGCTGCGGGGCGCAGACAAGAGCAAGAATGAGGTGGTCGTGGCTTCGGAGATGGCCATGAAAAGATACGTTGCGTTCTTCGTTGCGCTCTCTCTGACAGTGTTGGCAGGGATCGCGGTGCTGGCGGCGCCTCCGACGAGGACGGCAAAAGCGGCGGAGCCGGCTAGACCGAAGCTCGTGGTCGTGCTGGTCGTGGACCAGATGCGCGCGGACTACGTGGACAAATTTCGCGGGCAATGGACTGGCGGGCTGAAACGGCTGGTGGAAGAAGGCGCATGGTTCCGCAACGCGGCGTATCCCTACGCCGCGACAGAAACGTGCGTTGGCCATGCGACGATCGCTACGGGCGCGCTCCCGGCGACACACGGGATCGTCGGAAACTCCTGGTGGGACCGCGACACGCAGAAAATAGTGAATTGCACGGCCGACGCGGGGGCGAAAAATATGGGTTATGCGGGAGCAAGCGTCAAGGGCGGAGACAGTGCGACGCGGCTTGCGGTACCCACGTTTGCAGCGCAGTTGCGGCTGCAAAGCGGCGGAACGACGAGGGTGGTGGCTCTTTCGCTGAAGGCGCGCGCGGCGATCTTGCTCGCCGGGAAACGCGCTGATGCAATGATCTGGTTCGACGGAGAATCGGGTGCGTGGGCGACGTCCGACGCCTATGGCGCGGCGGCGTTTGCCGAGGAATATGCGAAGGCCCATCCGGCGCGGGAGGATTACGGCAAGACGTGGGCGCTCTCCCTGCCTGCTTCGGCGTACCTCTATGACGAAGCGGCAACCGGCGCCTTGCCTCCGGCGGGCTGGGGGCTGACGTTTCCTCATCCACTTCGCGGAAAGGCAGACAGCACGGGTCCAGACGCTGCCTTCTACACCGAGTGGGAGGCAAGCCCTTATGGGGACATGGCGCTGGTACGGATGGGTGAAGCGGCGGTGGACGCGTTGCGGCTCGGGCAGAGCAGCGGCACGGATTTTCTGGGCATCAGTTTTTCGTCACTGGACTATGTTGGCCATGCGTTTGGCCCGCACAGCCGCGAGATCCAAGACATCCTTGCCTGCCTGGACCGCGACCTTGGCGAGCTCTTTGCATATCTGGACGAGAAGGTTGGGAGAGGCAACTACGTTGTGGCGCTCAGCGCGGACCACGGGGTCGCGCCAATTCCGAAAGACACGAAGAAAACCGGCGGGGATGCGGGCTGGCTGAAGGTTTCTGAAGTGCAGGAAAGTGTCGAGAAGGCGCTTGAGCCGCTGAACTTCCCAAAGCCCGCGGTGGCGCGCATTGCCGGCAGCGAGATCTACTTTTCACCGGGCGTCTATGAACGCTTGAAGAATGATCCCGCCGCGATGGGGGCCGTGCTCCAGGCGATTCGTAGCGTGCCGGGAATGGCACAGGTGTACCGCGCCGAGGAACTCGCCAACAGGGCTGCGACAAGCGATCCGACGCGGAATGCCGAAGCCGCCGGTTTTTTCCCCGGACGCAGCGGCGATCTTCTGATCGTTCCGAAACCATACTGGCCGCTGGATTTTTCGGCTCCCGGCAAGACGCGCGACTACGGAACCACGCATGGCACGCTTCATCCTTACGATCAGCGCGTCCCGGTTCTGTTTATGGGGTGGGGCATTGTGCGGGGGCAATTTCGCAATTCTGCGACGCCTGCGGATATCGCTCCCACGCTCGCCGCGCTCTGCGGCGTCAAGCTTGCCGCACATGACGGGCGCGTTCTTACCGAGGCGCTGAAGAATTCTGCTGGGGCGGCGTCGCCTAGGTGGCCTGTCGCGAAGTCGGGGCACACCGCGCCGGTTCTGCCCTGATGGACCAAAAAGTTTTCTCGCGCTATGGCGCGCGCTGCGTGTTAAAATGCCTGCAGTGACCGTTCCGGTTGCAGCCGACCTGGGCGTAAGAATCGGCGCGCTGCGTCTTCGGAATCCTATTCTCACGGCCAGCGGCACGTTTGGTTACGGCCTCGAGTTTGCCCACCTTGTTGATCTGAATTGTCTCGGCGGCATCGTCGTCAAGGGACTCTCGCGCGAACCGATCGAAGGCGCCCCCGCGCCGCGCCTCTGCGAAACTCCTTCGGGAATGCTGAACGCCGTAGGACTGCAGAACATCGGCGTGCGCGCATTCGTGGCGGAAAAGCTTCCCGCGCTGCGAGGATTCGACACGGCGATTGTGGCCAACGTCTTTGGTTACTCGATTGAGGACTACTGCGAAGTGATTCGCGTCCTCGAAGACGCGGAAGGCCTAGCCGCGTACGAACTCAACATCTCTTGCCCGAACGTCAAGAAAGGCGGGATGCAGTTCGGCAGCGATCCGGCGCTGGTGACCGAGGTTGTGGGGGCGGCTCGGAAGGCGGCTGCCCGCAGGCCACTTTGGGTGAAACTCTCGCCGCAGGTTACGGACATTGGCCTTATCGCCAAGGCCGCAGAGCAGGCTGGCGCCGATGCCCTAACCGTTGCCAACACCTACCCGGCCATGAGCGTGGACTATCGCACTGGGAAGTCACGCCTGGGAAACCTCACGGGGGGATTGTCCGGGCCGGCTATCAAGCCAATAACCCTGCGCCTCGTGTGGGAGGCGCGGAAGGCTGTCGGAATCCCCGTGATCGGCCTCGGGGGCATCGAGACGGAGGAAGACGTGCTTGAATACCTGGCCGTAGGGGCAGTTGCTGTACAGGTGGGTACGGCCAGCTTTGCTGACCCAAAGGCCAGTTCGAGGATTGTTGCGGGCTTAGAGAGAGCGCTTTTGGAAGCTAAAGCATGTACATTCAATGACATACGTGAAAGATTTGTGGTAGAAAATCATTGACAGAGCGTCTCTTTCGTGCTACCATTTGCTGGTTATGTGTAGCACAAAAGACACACTATGAAGCGTACACTCTTACTTTTCTGCGTCGCCCCGCTGCTGCTGATGATGACGCCAGCGATGGAAGCCCCCCTTGTCGCCCGCCTGAGCGAGCCGGTCAAGCCGATTAAGGTATGGGTGGGCTCAGCGAGCTGGTACGGACCTGGGTTCCAGGGGCGGAAGACGGCGAATGGCGAACATTTTGATTGTGAGGCACTTACAGCCGCCCACCCGACTCTTCCCTTTGGCTCAATGGTTCGCATTGTCAACCAGCGGACCGGCCAATTCGAGCTGGTGCGGATCAACGACCGTGGGCCGTACCAGGAAGGGCGAGAAATTGATGTATCTTACAGGGTGGCGCGTAAAATTGGGCTAGTCAACTCGGGGGTAAGCCGGGTACGATTGGAGTTGATACAGCTTCCACCGCCGAAAAGGTGAACCTCGAAACCCAGCCCCGCAGCCGTTTGATTGTCGCCCTCGACTTCGATTCTGTTGTACCTGCCCTCCGATTCGCCGAAAAAGTAGCCGACCTTGCCGGTATGTTCAAGATTGGGAGCCAGTTGTTCACTTCGGAGGGGCCAAGCGTCCTGGGCAAGATCTCCGCATTGGGTTGCGGCATCTTCCTCGACCTGAAATTTCATGACATCCCCAATACCGTGGCGGGTTCCGTTCTGGCAGCGACGGGCCTCCCGGGCGTGCAGTTGATCAACGTCCACGCCCTCGGGGGCCGGGCCATGTTGGAAGCTGCGGTACAAGCTGTGAGCGCTGCGGCGGCACTTGACGCGGACCGTCCACGCCTGCTGGCCGTGACGATCCTGACGAGCATGGACCAAAAGGCCATGCGCGAGGCGGGGATCTCGGGATCGCCCAGGGGCCGCGCGGTCGAGCTGGCGCGGATGGCGAAGAAGGCTGGCGTGGATGGCGTGGTGGCTTCGGTTCAAGAGGCGAGCGCGATTCGAAAAGCTTGTGGACGGGACTTCTTGATTGTGACACCGGGCGTGCGCCCTGCGGAGAAGACCGCGGCGAAAAAGGGCCATGCGAAGAAAGACGACCAGGTTCGCGTCGCCACACCCGCGGAAGCTGTTCGCGCGGGAGCCGACTACATCGTGGTGGGCCGGCCGATTCTGGCCGCGCCGGATCCTCGCGCCGCGGCGCAAGCGATCCTCGATGAGCTGGCCGCCGCGGAATAATTCCCACTACCCCACGAAGAATCTTGAGCATGCTATGCTGTGCATGCAACACATGGCCGTGGCAGCAAAATGGGCTAAGATAGGGCAGTAGCGTCTGGGGCGGAAGCCGAGGAATCGCACGGAACCGAAGATACGCGGCCGCCGCGGACGGGAGGAAAGCAGATGGAATTCCCGATACATTGGCTGATCATCCTGGTGGTTGTGCTGATTCTATTTGGCGGGCGCAAAATCCCTGAATTGATGCGCGGCTTGGGCGAGGGTGTTCGCGGCTTCAAAGAGGGTATGCACGGTAATTCGCAACAGCCGCCGGCTCCGCCGGCAGCGGCCTCCAGTACATCAGCGGAAAAACCAGCGGAAGAGAAGAAGTAGGCGCCGCGAGAAATCAACAGGCTTTCGAGAGGACGAGTTCGGGCGGCCCGTGTGGCCGCCCTTTTTATTTCGGCGCTATGTCGTCCTCTAGACTTTGCTCCAGCCAAGTTCCCGCAATAACTGGTACAGCCGGGCGAGCGGCAAGCCCACGACATTGAAGTAGCAGCCCTCGATGCGAGGAATGAAGCAGCCGGCACGGCCCTGGATGGCATACGCGGCGGCTTTGTCGAAAGGCTCACCTGTCGCCAGATACTCCGCGATGACTTCGGCGCTCAGCGGAGCAACCGTGACGAATGTGGTCTCGATGGCGGATCGCCGCTCGCCATCGGGCAGACGGATGAGGGCGAGGCCGGTCAGCACCGTGTGCGTGCGACCGGAGAGTTTTTCGAGCATCGCGCGCGCATCCACTGCGGAACGCGGTTTCCCCAGGATGTGGCCTTCAAGCGCTACCACCGTATCCGCGGCGATCACGATGGCCGGAGGGGTCGCGCGTGCCGCGCAGGCTTGCGCTTTCGCTTCCGCGAGGCGCTGCACGAGCTTCTCGGGCTCTTCTCCGGGCCGCGGCGTTTCGTTCACCACGGCGGGGAGCACCTCAAATGGCAGCCCTGCGTCGCGGAGGATTTCCGCGCGGCGTGGAGAAGCGGAGGCGAGAATAAGCTTTAAGCGCAATTTTTCTCGGGAAGAATACTACGCGCGGAGCTAAATCACGACGGATTCGTGGTATTCGCCGAAGACACGGCGCAACGCATCGGAAATTTCGCCGACTGTAACGTAGGCTTCGACGGCGGCAAGAATCGCCGGGAGTAGGTTTTCCATGGTGGCCGCGCGGTGCTGGAGTTCGGTGAGGGCGGCTTGCACGCGCGCGTTGTCGCGGCGGGTGCGCAGGGCGCGGAGGCGTTCCACTTGCTCGCGCTCGAGCGCCGGATCGAGGCGCAGAATCGGGATGGGCCGCTCGTCTTCGGCAACGAACTGGTTCACTCCGACGACGATGCGCTCGCCGCGCTCGACGGCCTGCTGGTAGTCGTACGCGGCTTTCTGGATCTCGCCCTGCACGAACCCTATCTCGATGGCGCGCAACATTCCCCCGATCGCGTCAATCTTTTCGATGTAGTCACGCGCGCCGCGCTCGATATCGCTGGTCAGCTTCTCAATCGCATACGAACCGGCCACGGGATCAATTGTGTTCGTGACGCCGGTTTCGTGCGCGAGGATCTGCTGCGTGCGCAGGGCGATGAGCGCGGCGTCTTCGGTCGGCAGCGCCAGCGCTTCATCCATCGAATTCGTGTGCAGCGACTGGCAGCCGCCCAGCACGGCGGCTAGCGCCTGAATTGCCACGCGCACGATGTTGTTCTCCGGCTGCTGCGCGGTGAGCGACGAGCCGGCAGTCTGCGCGTGAAAGCGCAAGAGGAGCGAGCGCGGGTCGCGCGCGCCGAAGCGGTCGCGCATAATGTGCGCCCAGAGGCGGCGCGCGGCGCGGTATTTGGCGATTTCTTCCAGCAGGTCATTGTGCGCATTGAAGAAAAAAGAAAGCTGCGGCGCAAATTCATCAATGCTGAGGCCAGCCTTCAAAGCAGCTTCAACGTACGCGATGCCATCGGCAAGCGTGAACGCCACTTCCTGGACGGCAGTCGATCC
>JBGPGF010000115.1:0-10274 GCA_041483755.1 Terriglobia bacterium
CAGGCCCAGAAAGCTTGAGAATCGCCCCATCGGGGCAACAAAGCCCATCTATTCGCAATGATCACCCGTTAGCAGAAGCGGGTACCGCACGAAGTGTTTGTTTCCTTTCTCCCCCGCCGATTTGTATGCTGTTCTTGTTGTCTTTGCCGGATTGTCTGGATGCCAATTTTGAAGAAGCTCGCGATTACGCACAAGGAATTTGAGGTGTTGAAGAACCTACAGGTCAGGCGTCGGTGGGACTGGCCCACAGTGTTCAGTACAAATTGCCGCGGCGAAATATGGGGTTTTGCAACCTACAGTTGGACAAAGCTTGAGGAGCGAGAATATATTCATGGGGTGTCCTCGATTATAGATAGGGTAGCTGAAGAGTACCTAAACGTCAGAGCTGATGGCGGCCGCTTCTTCATCGACGACGAAGGGGCATTCCACAAAGCCGAACCAGGTAGCAAAGTGCAGTTCATCTGTTTCGAGATCTCGAACTGAAATAGGCTCTTCGTAATTTGCATCCCGGAGCTGCCATCACAGGTCCTCGCGAATGAAGCGGATGGCTGACAATCGCTGAGCGGGAATCAGCTCAACCTAAAGAAGTGCAAATGCGAATAACGAGGCGTAGCCCATAGTGGTGCTGAGGGGTGCGCCCGCGACGACGTCGCTGAGGAAATGTATGCCGAAGACGATACGGGAAATGGCGATCTTGCAGGCGACGAGCTACTTAAGGGAACGGCTACAATTTAGCGTGTTCGGCGCGCGGAGTTTTCGGCGGGGCAGGTTTGGCGTCGCGATTTTGGGCGGGCGCCTCGGAACGCGCCGGCGCACAGGTGATGGCCCACCAGCGTTTGGCGTATTTCTTTAACTCGCACATCTTGGCGCATCCGGCCCGGCCGTGACCTTCCGGACACTGGCAGTAGCACGTCGCGGCGGGTTTCGAACCGGTCGCCGTTGATGCGTCGCCCAGGGCGAACGGTCCGAAGCTCAACGCCCCCGCCAGCGCGAGAAATCCTGCTATCGCGCCGCGCCGGAGGGGACGGGCATTTTCGAGGGTACCGCGAATGAGATGCATTGCAGTGAGTGTGCAATCTGGACGGGCCGAACGACGATAGGACAGGTGGCCTGAAGATCTGTTACCCGAGTAATGGAAGTCCTGGAACTAGATTATTTGGAGGGGGAGGCGGCGGTGAGCAGAGCACGCCGAAGCGGTCCAGTTCCAATTCAGAACTCGTGATGCCATATTGAAAAGCAATGCCTCGTTAGAGCAGTGCCAAAACACGTCGCGTATCATTCTAATAAGCTGAAAATAAAGAGGTTCTTGATGTCGGTCGAGTGCCGGTGGGTTGGCCGCAATCGTGCAAACTATCCGGCCCGTGGGCGTGCTCCGGTAGACGCCTTGTAGAGATTGACGAGCGAGGGGGAAGGGGCTTGCTCGGCGATCTTGGCAAGACGTTCCCACCTGCCTCTGAGAGGGAAGCTAGGATGGATGACCCCACGCTCCGGTGTGAAAACGACGCCGGAAACGGAACACGCCTTCACGGGGCTCCCGGTCCCAAGCGGGGGCCCCACTTTTTTGAGCCTCCTCTAATTCCGCCAGAAACCGCTCCCTCCTCGATGAGACTCCTCCGCCGAATCGTCGGAAGTGACTTAGTCTAGCCTCAGGTTCTCATTAGCAACAAGATATGCCGTTCGCTAGAACGAGCCTTGCACCCACAGTTACGTGGCCGCTCGTTTGAGTGAGCGCATCTCAGTTCTCGAGCTTGATGTTGGCCAGCTTCTTAACGATGGCAATGTCTTTGGGCCCCTTCACGTCCATCCGCACCCCGGTTCCTTCTGGGTACCGCGGGGCTTCCTTGATGATCCTGATCACACGCTGGGGAAGACCACTCTGGCGTGCTGCTTTCACCGCCTTATCGCCCAAAATCAACGCTACTCGAAAGCTCCCACGGCATGGAGACAGATACACAATGTTCCGCTTCTTGTGCTTCAGACGCAGCGACCATCCGGCCTTGGGCGAGTAGGAGTTCCACTCCTGGATATCCGCGCCGTACTCAACCGCTAACTCGGCCACCAGCTGGTCCCAGAGCCCCTTGGCCCCTCCCAGTGCCTCACTCAGTTCATCTTCCGTGGGCTTCTTCGCCTGACCAATGAAGGCGTTTGGCAGCATGCTTGGGTCTCCTTAATTCAACGTTGCGGCGTGCCGCGGCGAGCGATGGCGAATTGATCATGGACCAGTGCGCGTGACCCTCGATTCCGGCTGAAACGGACCCGCTATTCGGGGATCCGTTCAGTTGACCTTGCGCGTAACTGCGATGCGCGCTTCGCCCAGGACGTGCGCCACTTGCGTTTCGCGCAGGCGCGAGGCGTCGTATTCGAACGATAGCTGCCTTCCGTCCACGCGGAATCGCCGCAGGCCGTAGGTGTTGGCAAACTCGCCCAGGCGGCGCAGCTCTTCGGTGCCCAGTGGCGATTGCAATTCGTAGGTGACTTCAACGAGTGTCATGGGTCTATTGTACCAGCCTGTCGCCGTACATCCGGTCATCTGAGTTTTGTAGCGGCGCGGGCCTCTCCTTCATCTAATATGACGACATGACGGATCAGACTGCCAAACCAAGTTTCCCCTCGCTGCCAATTCTGCCTTCCGCACCAATGGCCAAGGACCCCGTGTGCGGCATGACCGTCAATCCACAGAAAGCCGCTGCCCGGGCGGAGCACGACGGCAAGACGTATTTCTTTTGCTCGACGCGGTGCGGCGAACGGTTCCGCGCCGAGCCTGGAAGATTTCTGGCCGCGCCGGGAACAGCCGGAATGGAGCACGGTCACGCTTCAGGTACGCCCGCCGCCCCAGCCGCGCCGGCGCAAATGTCCTCGTCTGCATCTGCGAAAGCACGTTACACGTGCCCGATGGACCCGGAGATTGTGCAGTTCGGCCCGGGAATCTGTCCGAAGTGCGGAATGGCGCTCGAACCGATGGATGTATTTGCGGGGGACGAAGGCTCGGACCCTGAGCTTGCGTCCATGACAAGGCGATTTTGGGTGAGCGGGGCGCTCTCGCTTCCGGTGCTGTTTCTCGGGATGTTCGGGGAAGCCGCTGCGGCAGCCGGAATTTCTGCGACAGCGCGAGAATTCCTGGAAATGGCGCTGGCCACGCCCGTCGTTCTCTGGGGCGGCTGGCCGTTTTTCGTGCGGGCGTGGCGGTCGCTCGTGAATCGCAGCCCGAACATGTTCACCCTGATTGCCATGGGCACCGGAGCGGCGTATCTGGACAGTCTTGCGGCAACGCTCTTCCCTCAACTCTTTCCGGCTTCATTCCGGGGAATGCACGGTGAAGTTCCGGTGTATTACGAAGCCGCGGCGGTGATCACCACGCTCGTCCTGCTCGGTCAAGTGCTTGAGCTGCGCGCGCGGCAGAAAACTTCCGGAGCGATTCGCGCGTTGCTCGATCTTGCTCCGAAACGGACGCACCGCCTCGCCGGCAACGGCGCGGAAACTGACATTTCGCTTGATCTGGTCCATCCCGGCGACCGGCTGCGCGTGCGTCCCGGCGAACACATTCCCGTGGATGGGATTGTCCGTGAAGGCGCCAGCGCCGTGGATGAATCCATGGTCACCGGTGAGCCGCTGCCGGTGGAAAAGCAGCCCGGCGACAAAGTCACCGGCGGCACGCTGAATACCAGCGGCAGCTTTGTGATGGAGGCCGAGCGGGTGGGCAACGAGACGTTGCTGGCGCAAATCGTGAAACTGGTGAACGAAGCGCAGCGCAGTCGCGCGCCGATCCAGCGGATCGCCGACCTCGTCGCGGGCTACTTCGTGCCCGCGGTTGTCCTGGCTGCGGTGCTCACGTTCTTTGGCTGGGCGTTCTTTGGGCCCCAGCCGCGCATGGCGCATGCGCTGGTGAACGCCGTCGCTGTGCTGATTATCGCGTGCCCATGTGCACTCGGATTGGCGACGCCGATGGCCATCATGGTCGGTGTGGGACGTGGCGCTCACGCAGGAGTGCTGGTGCGCAACGCCGAGGCACTCGAGACACTCGCGCGCGTGGATACGCTCGTGGTGGACAAGACCGGCACGCTGACGGAAGGGAAGCCGCAGCTCGCCCGCATTGAAGTTTTTGGCGGCGGCAAGTGGAGCGAGGGTGCGCTGCTTTCGCTGGCAGCAAGCCTGGAACGGCCCAGCGAACATCCGCTTGCGCAGGCGATTGTGCGCGCGGCGGAAGAACGAAAACTGCCGCTGGCCGATGTAACCGAGTTTCGCTCCGTGGCGGGAGGAGGCGTGGAGGGGCGCGTGGCGGGGAAGCAGCTCCTTGCGGGGAAGAAGGAATTTCTTGCCGAGAGGGGTGTGGTGCCAGATGCTGCGGGGCTGAAATCGCCTGGATCGGACAACCTGGGAAGCAGTGGCGTCTGGGTGGCCGTGGATGGGGTAGCGGTTGGGACGCTGTGGCTCTCTGACCGCGTCAAGGATACCGCCGCCGAAGCGCTCAATGCTCTCCGGGACGATGGCATCCGCGTCGTGATGCTCACCGGTGATCGGAAGGAAGTGGCGGCGGAAGTTGGGCAGAGGCTGGGGATTGGCGAATTCCACGCCAGTGTGAAGCCGGACAGGAAGGCAGCCGTCATTGAAGACCTGCGGAAGGAAGGGCGCGTAGTGGCCATGGCGGGCGATGGCATCAATGACGCTCCGGCGCTGGCTGCGGCGCACGTAGGCATTGCCATGGGTACGGGCACCGATGTGGCCATCGAGAGCGCCGGAATCGTCCTCGTCAAAGGAGATCTCCGCGGCATCGTCCGCGCACGCAAGTTGAGCAAGGCCACGATTCGAAATATCCGCCAAAACCTGCTCTTCGCGTTTATTTACAACGCGCTCGGAATCCCCATCGCTGCCGGGGTCCTCTATCCCGCATTTGGGTGGCTGCTCAGCCCCATGCTGGCCAGCGCGGCCATGAGCTTCAGCTCGGTTTCCGTCATCGCCAACGCTTTGCGTTTGCGCCGCGTAACACTCTGATTCGCCCCGCTTTCAATGGAAAGTGGACGCCACCCCCACTTTCACATGACAATTTGGCCCAGACGCCGTCTAAACCAGCGGGAAGGGAACCTTTCGCCCGGCCCTTCCGTATCCATAATTAGCAGCCATCCTTTTGAAGTGGGAGACCTGTATGTTGAGCACCGGCAATGCCCCAAACAATGGCCCGGCCATTAGCCATGCCAACGGCCACACCAACGGCAATGGAAAGGCCGCCAAGAAACGCAGGCGGAGGATCATCTGGATCTCCGCTGTGGTATTGGTTGTGATCGGCGGCGGCTACGGCGTTATGGCCGCGTTGCGGCCGAATCGCACGATTGACCCGTCGAAGCTCGCCGCGGTCGAGCGGGGTGATTTGGCACGCGTTGTGGTCGCTACCGGCAAAGTCCAGCCGCTCTCCAAAGTCGAGATCAAATCCAAGGCCAGCGGCATCGTGAAGAAACTCTATGTGGACTACGGCGACCGCGTGAAAGCGGGGCAACTCCTCGCCGAGCTCGACAAGGTGCAACTGGAAGCCTTCGTGAGAGCCGGGCAGGCCAATCTGCAAGCCGCAGAGGCCGCGCATCAGGGTGCTGTCTCCACGCACGAGCGCAACAAAGTGGACGCCGAAGGACCCGACGTGCCCTTTCTCAAGAACAACGTGGACCGCGCTGAACAGATGTTCAAGGACGGGGTCATTTCGAAGGCGCTGGTGGAAGACGCCCAGAAGAATTATCAGATGGCGCTGAACAAACAAGCGAGCGCGCAAAGAAATCTGGCCGTCTCCGTGGCGGAAATCGCCAAAGCTGAAGCGCAAGAGGCGCAAGCGAAAGCCGCTCTCGAAAATGCCCAGGAGGATCTGCGGAATTCGACGATCGTCAGCCCCATTGATGGCCTCGTCCTCTCGCGCGATGTGCAGCTCGGCGACGCCGTCAGCTCCATCCTCGTTCTCGGATCCCAGGCGACGCTCATCATGACCCTGGGCGACATCAGCGAGGTTTACGTGCAAGGCAAAGTGGACGAAGCCGACATAGGGAAAGTCTATCTGGATCAGGCCGCGCGAATCGTTGTGGAATCTTTCAAGGAGAAGAAATTCACCGGTAAAGTGACTAAGATTTCCCCGCTCGGCAAAGAAAAAGACAACGTCACGACATTCGAAGTGCGCGTTTCGATCCAAAATCCCGGCGGTGAATTGAAAGCCAACATGAGCGCCAACGCCGAAATCCTGCTCGAGGAAAAGAAGAACGTGCTGATGGCCCCCGAAGCCGCGATGATTTATGACAAAGAGCGAAAAGCCTCGGTGGAAATCCCCGATCCCAAAGCCGAAAACGGGAAGAAGAAAGTCGCGGTAAAATTGGGAATCTCCAACGGCGTTAAGTCCGAAATCCTCGAAGGACTGAACGAGAAGCAGCAAGTCATCCTGCAGTAGTTGTCTGCGCGGATGGGTAGCCATGTCATTCAGCGATCTGCTCAAGGACACTCTCGCAACGCTCTGGGCACATAAGCGGCGCACGCTGCTGACGATGTTCGGAATTGCCTGGGGCATCATCTCCATCACATTCATGGTGGCATCGGGCGAAGGACTGGCGAGGGGCATTGAGAAGCAAAACGAAACCTTTGGAAAAGACGTGATGATCGTTTTTTCCGGACGCACCAGCATGCAGGCCGGCGGCACGCGCGCTGGGCGGCGCATTCGCTGGGACGAAGAAGATTATCTCGCGCTGCAAAAAGAAACTCCCGCCTGCAAGTACGTCATGCCGGAGCTGGGCAACGACGTTCAAGTCCGCAGCCTCTTCAACAGCGGCACGATTCCAACCGTGGGCTCCCTGCCGGCCTTCGCCGAAATACGCAGCGTCAATGTGGATCAGGGGCGTTTCTACAATGATGAGGACAATGCCCAGGGACGTCACGTGGCGTTCCTAGGCAGCGACACAAAAAAGCAGCTCTTCGCGGAGCGCGATGCCCTCGGCAGTTCCGTTTGGCTGAACGGAATCCCGTACACCGTCATCGGCGTGATGAGGGCCAAGGATCAGAACTCAAGTTACGACGGCTTTGATGGGCGCAAGGTTTTCATTCCCTTCAATTCGATGCGCCGCGATTTTCCGAATAAGCCACCGGCCGCGCGAAATAGCCTGGACCGGCTGCTGGTGGCCCCGCGGTCCCTGGCCACCCATGAGGATTGCGTGCACCAAGTGAGGCGCACGCTGGGCCGGCTGCATGATTTTGATCCGCGCGACAAGGAAGCCGCGGGCATCTGGGACACGGTGAAGGACGCGCAGGCGCGGCGCATGATCTTCGACGGCATGGAAACTTTCATGGGCGCGGTGGGTATCGCCACGCTGTTCTTGGGTGGCCTGGGCGTAATGAACGTGATGCTCGTCTCCGTGCGCGAGCGGACGCGCGAGATCGGGGTGCGCATGGCGCTGGGCGCAACTCGACGCTCGATTCTCCGGCAATTCTTCCTGGAAACGATCATCGTCGTGGTCCTAAGCGGTGGTGTGGGGCTTGGCATCGCCTACGGTTTCTGCGGGCTTGTGAATCTGCTCCCCATGCCGCCGTTTTTTGCCGGGTTGCTGGCGAGCTGGAAGCTCGGAGCGATTTCAACGATTCTCCTCGGCCTGATAGCCGTTTGCTCGGCCATCTATCCTGCAAACAAGGCTGCGTCGGTGGACCCCATCGAGGCGCTGCGCTTCGAGGCAGGAGGCTAGGATGCAGTTTTCAGTCGTCAGTCATCAGTTGTCAGTGGCCGGGCGCCTCCTTCACAGCCTTCAGGGTGCGGATCAAACCGGCAAGCATTTTCTTGATTTCGCTGACCAGGCCGGTGAGTTCTTTGTACTGCGTTGCGTCCAGAAGACGCAGATCGTGGGCAAGCAGAACATGGTATTCCAGTTCGCTTGCGGAACCCATCGCGACATGGAGAAACTGTTTGAATTCGGCTTTGCTCCCTCGACAACATCCCTCCGCAATGTTGGCAGGGATGGAAGCGGCGGCACGGCGCATCTGGCTGACAAGGCCGTAGCGTTCTTCGGCCGGGAATCCACGCGTTGCTTCGTAAATGAGCAGAGTAAGTCGGTGGCTTTTTCGCCAAACGTCAAGTTGGTGGAAGTCTTGCATGGGAGCACCATACTCCGAACTGATAACTGAATACTGAGTACTGATAACTCAAAGTCCGTGACGAGGTCAATTGTAGAAATCATGTTAACCGCCATCCTCAAAGAGTCGTGGGCCGCGCTGGGGCGAAATCCCGTGCGAAGTCTGCTGACGATGATGGGCATCACGTGGGGGATTGTCGCCGTCACGCTGCTGCTGAGCTATGGTTCCGGTTTTCGCAGCGTGCTGATGTACACCTTTGAAGCTTTCGGCAAGGGTGCAGTCATCTGCTGGCCGGGGACGACCAGCGAACAGGCCGGCGGTGAGCGCGCCGGCAAGGCCGTGCACTTCGAGGAGGAAGATGCCGAGTGGATTCGCGCGCAGGCGCCGCTGGTGCAAAAGGTGACGCTGGAGACCGTGCGCTGGAAGGGCATTACGCACAATGAGCGGCTCTCCGATACCGCCATTCGCGGCGTCTATCCCGAATACGGCGAGCTGCGGAACGAAATCCCCATCGAAGGGCGCTGGATTTCGCCGGAGGACATTGCCGAGCGGCGGCGGGTGGTCTTTCTTGGCGCCATCTTGCGCAAGAAGCTCTTCAGCGGCGAGCCCGCCGTGGGCGAAGAGGTGCGCATTGACGGCGTGCGATTCACCGTGGTTGGCTCGATGGACACGAAATTTTCCGACAGCAACTATTTCACAAGTGATGATGAGTCCGCGTTTATTCCTTACAGCGCGGCCGGGGACATGTGGGACTCGAAGCATGCCAGCGTGATGCTTTTTGCGCCCATCGCGCCGCGGTTTGAACCCGCGGCCATGGAGCAGGTGCGTTCGGTGGTCGCCAGCCGGCAGCGTTTCTCGGCCTCCGACAAGCGCGCCATTCAGATGTTTGGCCGGGAAGAGTTCAAGCCCATCTATGAGGGCATCACGATCGGCACGGAAGCGCTGCTGTTTTTCGTGGGCGCCTTGACGCTGGGCATCGGGGGCGTCGGCGTGATGAACATCATGCTCGTGTCGGTGGACGAGCGTGTGCGCGAGATCGGCCTGCGCCGCGCGCTGGGCGCGCGAAAAGCGCACATCCGCTGGCAGTTTCTCGCCGAAGCGCTGGCGCTCACGCTGACGGCCGGGCTGGTCGGCATCCTGCTTTCCGTAGCCATTACTTCCGCAATTGGCACGCTGCCGTTTCTCGGCCCCGCCTACGAAGACGACACCGGCAAGGTGGACATCCATCTGATGATTTCGCCGATGACGCTGCTGCTCTCCACGATGATCTTGATCGTCGTCGGCATTGTCAGCGGTTTGGTGCCGGCCTCTAAGGCCGCCAAGCTCGATCCGGTGGAAGCGCTTCGGTACGAGTAGAGAGAAATCCACAGCCCTACCCCCCACCCCCCATGTTTTGTGCATCGGGTCCTTGCAGACGACTTGCGGACGCGTTGTTATGCATCTGTTCATTCTGCGGGGGTTACGGGCGCGATTTCGGAGACATCCGGGCCTCGCTGGGCGAGCGACTGTTGATTCGAAGGGGTTTGCAGGAGAGTGGCGCTCCTGTGCCCACCGCTGCGTGCTGCGGCGGGCAAGCGAGTGAAGAGTTTCACAATGGGACGAGATACCCCACACCCCCGATGTTTCTTGAAAGAGTGCGCAGATGCTTGATAATGGAGGACTTGGCTTACGCTCTTGAGTATATGAAGAATGAGAGAGTGCGTAAGAGGAAGAAAAGAAGGGGGATGCAGGAAGTGACTAGTGAGCGGTGACGAGTGAACGGTGGGGAGTGGCACAGAACAGAATGGAGGGTCAGATTGCACGGCTTATGGTAGCAGGATAATTACTGAATGTCAATAGTATATGAGATGGACGTTCGAACGGGCTGTGGAAAACGTGCGCGGGTGGATTGGCGGCTGCGGAGGAAGGGCCGAACCCGCCTACGGCGGGCCACACGTGAACCCGGCGTGTTGGGCGCCCGAAATCGTCTCCTCACTTCACGCCTGGACCACCCGCCAGGAAAAGCACAATACTGTTCACATCTGGCGGATATATAGCGCCTTTACATCGATGGTCGTATGTTTGTCTCCGTGGCATAGCTGGAAGCCGATATTTCCATCGGAAAATCCGGCTTCATGCACGATATCAATCGTTTTTACCCCATTCAGCCAGGCCTGAATGTGATGCCCTTTGGCAATCACGTAGTAATGATTCCA
>JBGPGF010000116.1:0-10188 GCA_041483755.1 Terriglobia bacterium
ATCCAGATTAAGGGTTATCCTTTGCGCCTGCCGCTGGACGTCCTCCTCGTCTTCACGGCGAATCCGGAGGACTACACAGCGCGCGGTAAGATCATCACGCCGCTCAAGGACCGCATCGGCGCCGAAATTCGCACGCACTATCCCGCCACGGTGCAAGAAGGCATGAACATCACCGAACAGGAGGCGTGGGTGCGGCGCGACTCCGGCCGCGGCATTGACGTGCCGGCCTATCTCCGCGAAGTGGTGGAAGAGATTGCCTTCCAGGCGCGCGAGGACAAGCGCGTGGACCGCCGTTCGGGCGTCAGCCAGCGGCTGCCCATCACGGTGATCGAGAGCGTGGTGAGCAGCGCCGAGCAGAACGCCGCGCGCACCGGCGAAAAAGACGGCGTCGCGCGCATCGCGGACGTTTACGCGGCCATGCCCGCGATTACCGGCAAGCTGGAACTGGAATACGAAGGCGAATTGAAGGGCGCGGAGACGGTGGCGCGCGAGCTCATCCGCACAGCCGTGGGCCGCGTCTTCAGCCGCCATCTGAGCGACGCAAACCTCCAGCCCGTGGTGCAGTGGTTTGAAATCGGCGGCGAATTGAAGCTCCCTGAACTTTCCACCGCCAAGGATCGCTACCAACAGCTTTCCAAGATTCAGGGCTTGCTGGACGCTATTGGCCGTCTCGGCGTGAATGACCGGAAAGACGCCGCACACGCCGCCGCGGCGGCGGAAATGATTCTCGAAGGACTGTGGTCCCACCGGCGCATCGGCCGCAGCGAAGAACGCGGCTTCTTTGCTGAAAAACCGAAGCAGCCCGAACCGCGTGAGGCTGCCCCACGCCCGCCGCGGCGCCAGTTCAATTGACATGCGCCCCGGCCTGCTTGGAGCCCATGTCATCCCGAGAGAAACGAGGGATCTCTCTTGAAGTTCATTCGCTACGGAAAATACACCGGCGAGCCCGCCGACGCGGTGGATCTCGAGGAACTGGTTCGCCGCCTCGGCGATTTCTTTCTCCAGAGCGGGTTCCAATCGCAGTACGACGACGTTTCGGAGATGGACCCGGAACACTCGATGGAAGCGTTGCGCGAAGCCATTCTCCGCGCCCTTCAGGAAGGCGAACTGCTCCCCGAAGACGCCATGTCCGAAGAGCTGCGAAAGATGCTTCAGGACCCAGCTTCGCGCGAGAGCCAGTCCGTTCGCGATCTGCTCGACCGGATCATTCAGCGCATGGCACAGGAAGGCTTCATCCATCCGGAGCAGCCGCAGGTGACGCCGCCTCCGGATAAGACGCCGGGCGGGCAACTCGGCCATCCGCGCGAGCGCGAGCCTCAGGCGCGGTTTGAAATCACCGACAAAACGATTGATTTTCTCGGCTTCAAGACATTGCAAGAGCTGCTCGGCTCGCTGGGCAAGAGCAGTTTTGGCCGCCACGACACGCGCGATCTGGCTACCGGCGTTGAAACCAGTGGAGCTTCGCGGCGCTACGAATTCGGCGACACACTCAATCTCGACGTGAGCGAAACGCTCTTCAACGCCGTGCGCCGCGACGGGGCGAAAGTTCCAATCGAGCTGAGCCATTCCGACCTGCTGCTTCACCACTGCGAGTATCAAAGCTCCTGCGCGACGGTCGTGCTCCTCGATTGCAGCCACAGCATGATTCTTTACGGCGAAGACCGCTTCACGCCGGCAAAGCGCGTGGCCCTGGCCCTCTCGCACCTCATCCGCACGCAATATCCCGGCGACTCGCTCAGCCTGGTGCTTTTTCACGATAGCGCCGAAGAAGTCCCGCTCTCCCAGCTTGCGCGCGTGCAGGTGGGCCCTTACCACACGAATACACGCGAGGGCCTGCGCTTGGCGCAACGCATCCTGCTGCGCCAGAAAAAGGATATGCGGCAGATCGTCATGATTACCGACGGCAAGCCTTCCGCGCTCACGCTGGAAGACGGCCGCATCTACAAGAACGCCTTCGGCCTGGATCCGTTTGTCGTCTCGCAAACTCTTCAGGAAGTGAACAAGTGCAAGCGCGCGGGAATTTTGATCAACACCTTCATGCTGGCGAGCGACTACAGCCTGGTGCACTTCGTGCAGACCATCACAAAAATGTGCCGCGGCAAAGCCTACTTCACCACGCCCTATACCCTGGGCCAGTATCTGCTGATGGATTTCATGAGCCGCAAGACGCGGCAAATTCATTGAGGGCCTGACCAGTTTCAGTTGGCGGCTTCCTGCACCCAATCCTTCTTGTGCTTCGTGGGACGCTTGCGCTTGTCCACAATCACGCGAGTCACCGCGGGCTTCGCTGCGGATTCACGCGCGCGCCGCCGTGCCTCCCGAGCGGCATCAAATTTCTTGCGCTTCCGTTTCTTCATCGCCAGATCACCCGCCGGGCCGTCCGACCGCAACGCCATGGCGGAAGCGTGTGGGAGTTGAACCCACCATTCGGACCGCGTGGTCCGAACCACCGGATTTGAGTACCGCGAAGGTCACCGGACCTTTTTCGCCTCCGGGGGGATTATAGGGATCAGCGGCTAGTAGTTTCAATCTGTGCGGCGTGGGAGCGGAGGAGCGCGGCCACCAGGTCGTAGAGCTTCGCACTCGTGCAAACCTCGTAATAGGCGTGATCCGAGGGGCGGCCAATTTTGCCGCTGGGCAGGATTTCCCGTGCGAAACCCTTGCGGATGACGATGACGTCGAGCGATTCGCCCATCGGAACTTCGCCATAGTAGAGCGTAACGTCATCCTTGCCCCAGGGCATGTCCAGTTTCGTCTGGATGGTTTCGAGCGAGATCTCTTCGCCCAGCTTCTGAAACCCTTCTTCGTTCAACTCAATCCCATTCAAGTTGTATCGAATGAGGAATTCGTCGAGCTCATCCGCCGAGGCGCCTTCCAGCACATTGAGGAACTGGTAGAGCGAAAAGTGAGTCTTCTGCTTGTCAAGGAGCCGCTTGGCCAGCTTGGCACAGCCCGAAAGGCGGTCGGAGAGGTTCAGCGCCTTGGAAATCATGATGCGCGAATCGCCGTCGGTCCAATACGTCGGCGCGGAGCCCTGGAAAGCCACGCCCACTCCAATTTCCAGTCTGGGCAGTTCGCTCGATTCCGCGCGGTCGTTGTAGGAGCCGCAGACGGCGAGAATCTGCCGCGCCAAAGCGCAGGCCTTGGCGACGGATCGCTGGTAGGTATGGTTCGATTCCGTCTCGAAGATGGCCAGGATGATGGCGTCGCCTTCGATGAAAACCTTTTTCGCGCTGTAGCGCTCGAGAAGCCTCTTCACCGGCTCGTGAAGATTTAAGCTGAAATAAGAAGCGGGATTTAGTCCGCGGGTGAGAAGGTCCTGCGTGAGCTTGGTCGAGCCGCGCACGTCGGCCTTGATAATGGCGTGCGAAAGCACACGGTCCTGCTCCGGCCGGGCTTCTTCCTGGAGCAGGCACTCATACAGACTGTTGTTCATCCGCGATAACTCGCGCGCCTGCTCCGTGGTCACCAGATGGATGCGCTCCATGCAGGCCGCCAGGTGCTCCGCGTCGCGCAGATCGCGGTGCAGGCGCATGAAATCCCCGGCGAATCGCAGAACGAGCGGGGCAATCTCCTCGCGCGAATACCGCCGGATCCGCCGCGAGAGATCTTCAATGGGCTTCAGCGACAACTGCCGTGCCGGAAATTGCTTCAGGACCTGCTCGACCCGCTTCATCTCCTCGCGGGAGACGAGCGCCTTGCGTAGCTGTTGAAGGTGCACCGGAGGGCTGTACTCGCCGATAATTGGGCGGATCTCGTAACTGGCCAGAACATGAAACAGCACCTCGTGCTGCTCGAGCCGGTCTATGAGTTCTTCCAGCATCCTCGCCCGCAGCGGCGCCTCGATTTCGCCGGCCGCGGAAGCATCGAACAGGCGGGTTGCGTTTTCCGACGCATTCAGGTAATCGCCCAGCCTCCCGGCGTAGTCCTTGTGAAAGAAGTCGAGTTTCTGCTTGGCCGCTTCCAGCTCCGGCCCCAGCTCTTCGAGCTTCACCTGCTGATGCTTCAGCCGTAGTTCGATATCGTTCAGAGACGCGCGGACGTCGCTGGGTTCACTGCCGCCGAGGATCCGCGAAAAAATGCCGTCGCCGCGATCCAGGCGTTTCACGTGGTTCTCGCGCTGTTCTTCGAGATTCGCGATTTCCTTCTGCGCGCCTTGCGCGTGGTCGAGAAGCGCATTGTACGCGTGGTTGGCTTCGGCAAACGCAGGGTCCTGCGATACGGCAATTCCAGCTTCGCGGACCAGCTCCTGAAACAGCACATCCATCGCTTCGAAGCGGTCAGGGTCGCGCACGTAGTTGCCCAGCAAAACGTAGTGCTCCAGGAAGAAAAACTCATCCTTGCCGCCATCGAGGAAGATGACACGGTTCTTCAGCATTTCGTAGATCGGCGAAAAATCGTCGCCAAAAAGAGCCCGGCGTGATTTCGCCAGGACGTTTTCCTCGATGTCCGCGAGCATCTGCTGGATTTGCTGCCCCACGCCACGCACCACGTTGCGCCGCGCGACCTGCAGTTCCGAAAGCCGCGCCTTGATGACGTGCGCCTGCTGGCTCCGTTCAAAATGTTCGCCGCGCTGGCGGACCCATTCCTTCCCTTCCAGAATGAGGTTGGCAAACTGGCTGGCGATTTCCTGCGTGAATAATTTCAGGAGCGCCAGACGAAACAAGTGGTCAATCTCGGCGTTTTTGCGATATTTCGCCTGCGTGAGGGAACTCTGCAACAGATCGCTGACCATCCTGCGGAACGCGCTGGAATCCAGCGCTCTGACCGTCCGCAACTCGATCCCGGAAAAATAGGTGGCGCTGGTGCTCTGGCGGATCAGGTCGAAGAGATAGTCCTTGGCGGCCTGGACGAATTTCGGGCTCAGAAATACGTCGTGGTGGATATTGTCCACGCCAATGGCCAGCGATCCCATGGGGATGGTCGCGTTGTAGCTCTTCAGTTCGATGCCGGCGGATTCGCTTAGGCCTGTTAGAGTCGCTTCGTTGGGCATACCCGTCCCCAGAAGGGGCCATCCTTAGGCTAACAACGCGGAGAGGGCTGGGCAAGACATCGCGGACTGCCCGTTAGTGTCGAAGTACATAGCAGGCCATTACTCTCACTTCACAATTCGGCGGCACCCACCACCGTAACCCGGCGGTCGTCGCCCCCAGCGTGCTCCAACCGGATCCGCACCTGCGGCCAGGGACTTGTCAGTGGGAAACGCTCCGACCACTCGAGAATCACGATCGCCGGCTCGGCTAAGACGTCCTCGAGTCCCAGCGAATCGAAATCGCGCAAGCTTTCGATGCGGTAGAGGTCCGCGTGGTAAACCTTGCGTTCGCGGCCATAGACATGAACCAGTGTAAACGTGGGGCTGGTGACCTCATCCTCCGCGGCGGCGCCTAAACCACTCACAATTCCCTTGGTGAGCGTCGTCTTGCCGGTACCCAGTTCACCCGAAAGTAAGACGAGGACGGGCGGCTTCAGCCGCGCCGCGAATTCCCGTCCCCAGCGCGTGGTTTCTTCCGCCGAATGAGAGATGAACTCGTCAGCCACGCTGCTGCAGCTCCCGCAGGAGACGCAGCCGCGCGGCGGGGACGGCGTCCGCAACCTCTCCCGCGAGCAGGCCCGAAAGGTCGGTCTTCTCCGCCGCCAGCTCAGCCGCCAAGCCGTGGAGATAGACACCGAGCGCGAGAACGCGCGGCCAATCCTCGACCCCGAATTGTGCCGTGACGCCAGCAAGGACGCCAGTCAGCACGTCCCCGGAGCCGCCTTTCGCAAGCCCTGCGTTGCCGGTGGTGTTGACGAACACGGTCCCGTCGGGCGCCGCGATGATCGAGTGAAACCCCTTGAGCACGACGCAGGCGTTGCACGCGCGCGCGGCATCCAACGCCGCTTCCAATCGATCCTCCTGCACAGCCTGGCTTGACGTGCCGGCCAAGCGGGCGAGTTCTCCAGGATGCGGGGTCAGGGCTACAAGGCGGGTGCGTCGCTCGCGGATGGCCTCGGCACGGCCCGCATACGCGTTCAAACCATCCGCATCCAGGACCAGGGGCAATGAAGTCTCACGCACGACCGTGCGAATGAGTCCTTCTGTTTCGGGATGCGTCCCGAGCCCCGGACCAGCCGCCAGCACGGACTTCCCCGTCTCGATCTGTCCAAAGCGTCCATATTCGAGATTCGCGAGCGAGGCCCCGCCCGCTTCGGTCGAGCGCAGCGGCTCCGTCATGTACTCCGCTTGGCCTGCGGCCACACTCGAAAGGACGCTGTCCGGCGTCGCGACCGTGACCAAGCCGGCGCCTGTCCGCAGAGCACCTCGCCCGGCCAAAACTGCCGCCCCGCTTTTTCCCAGCGACCCGGCCAGAATGAGCACGTGGCCGAACGAGCCCTTGTGCGCGTCCGCGGCCCGAACCAGCGGCAATCCCGCAAACTCTTCCGCCTCGGCCCAGCGAATCGTGCCCCGCCCGGTTTCTTCCACCAGGGCGGCCGGCGAACCGATCGAGCGCACTTCGAGCGACCCGGTCGCCGCCGCATCGCGCGAGATCAGCTGGCCCACCTTTGGCGCCGTGAACGTGACGGTCACATGCGCGCGGAGAACCGGGCCGTCCGCCGGCTGGCCGTCCGCCGGCAAGCCCGATGGCGTGTCCACAGCCACAATCAGCCGCGGCCAGGGCCCGGTGGCGTTTCGTGAAAGCCGATTGATGTCTTCAATCGCGTGCGCGATCAACCCTTCGGCGGCGCCGCGCAAGCCCGTTCCCAGTAGTCCATCCAGAATCACGTCGGCGGCGGCGATCTCCGGCCACGCTGACTCCCAGGAAGCGGTATCGGCAATGACCGCAAGTGCTCCGCCCTCCGCTTGCCAGCGCTGGAGGAACACGGCGGCGTCCCCGCGAAGCTCCTCGGGCCGCGCGAAAAGATAGACGCGCGGCTCAATCCCCTGCGAGCGCAACTCCCGCGCGGCTACCAGGCCGTCGCCGCCGTTGTTTCCCTTCCCGCAGAGCACGCAGATACGGCGGGGTTGCGTGCCGCCTTGGGAAGCCAATCGCGCGTGCACTACTTCCGCGACGCGCTTCCCGGCCGCCTCCATCAATTGCAGCGAAGGCACGCCAAACCGCTCGGTCGTGAGCCGGTCCACTTCGCGCATCTCGGCGGCGGTGAGGGCCTTCATAAGCGTCTTACGCTAGCAGTTATCTCCCAAATGCGCGAATTTTTGGCCATGATAGGCCAACACGCTCACTCAGTGCCGGAGGCGCGGCACATGCCCTAATTCTTCGCAAGAGGTTACAGCGGTTGTTGAACATCGGGAGGAAGGTTCGTCGCCTGTCCTGTAACGATATGCCAGCCCCCCTGATAGTTCACGTAAACATGAACGACGCGCATCTGGCTGCTCACACGCTGCCCATTCACTATGCTCCGCGACGACCAGATGCATGTCGCAATCGCCGTGTCTCCAAAGGTGCGGACTTTGATGTCGGAGGTGAGGAAGGATTCATACTTGACGAAGGGAGATTGGATGGCCTCGATCCACTGCGGCCGGTTGACCTGCTGGCCGTGAGAGAGAGTGCCAGCGTAATCCTCGCTGTAAACGCGCCGAAAGAAGGTGGCGTCGCCCAACTGAATGGCGTGCGCGCCTTCTTTCTCCAGGCTGATGATCTCCTGACTGTGCAATTCGGGGTTCGAGGTTTCCGTGAGGCATCGCTGAACGCACGCATCTCGCCATTGGGCTTGTCCTTGACCTTGCCAAGAGAGAGCCAGCGCCAGTCCGAGTGTTAACGCTGCCATGCCCATAGTCCTAATCATGTCGGAAGGCCTCCTTCACGGAATCATGGAATTCCAACAGAGTATATTGGAGATGTGGGTGGTTTGCACACTCCCTCTTCCCCTTGGCCGGTGTGTCCTACTACTTCAGCTCCTGCACATAATCCAGGCGCAGCGGCTCGGTGGGAATGGGCTTGAACGGGTTGCCCAGGACAACGTCCTGCTGCTCGTTCACGCTCCTCTCCCAGGCGCCATAATTGATTTTGAGCGAGTTCATCGTCTTCTGCAGCCTCTTGATCACGTGCCTGACCGTTTGTATGTCCTGGATGATGGCCATGGCTCCCATCCCGCCCATGGCGATGTCCATGGCCGACTGGGCGATATTCATTCCCAGTTGGAATTTCTCATAGCCGGTCATACCCTCGGCGCCGAGCTTGGAATCTTCCAATCCGGGGTAGCGCACGAAAAGGCGCGTGTAATCGTTCGAGAATCGCCGGGAGAACGGTCCTCCCTGCGTCGGTGGATAGAACCCTAGTGCAAGTGGAGCCAAGGCGAACTCCTCGTGCTGGAGCTTGAGCAGGATCTGGCCGTTCTTGGTTTCGATTTTCTTGACATCGGCGAGCCCGAGTTCCATATCCTCGAAGTTGAGAGCGCGCGGAGCCAGCGGCTCAATGACCAGATCGCCCAAGCCGTCCTCCCCGCCCTTGCGAGCGGGCGGCTTGGCGAAACCCTTCTTGTCGTACGACGCCAGAAAAATGAAACGGATGTGGTCGCGGCTCAATTCACACTTCGCCGGGCGATCGAAGTCATGTCTGCCACGGACTTCCACGTAAAAGGACACGGGCAGATTCTGGCTGGCGATAGCATCGTATGATCGCAGCGCGGCGCGCCCGTCGAGCGCTTGCAAATAGATCAGGGCCATCAACTCGTTGGCTTCCGCTCCGAGCGGGAAAATCGAAAGAGCGGCCACCAGGTGCTGGCAGGCCAGGGCCAGTCGCTGCTGCGCGTAAGGCAGCGGAACCGTAAACCCGCCAAGTTGTTTTGCTCTGTTCTTGTCAATGTCGTGGCCCTTTTTTCTGCCGCGGTGGGCCCGAACCGCGGAACGTTCCTCAAGACCGTTGAACGTCAGATTCATGGCCCGGTTAAAGAGGTCGGCGACCACGTCCTCGGCTTCGGAAACTTCCGCGTCATACTTTTCCCGTTTGGCGTCGAGAATCTCCAGGTGGAAATCGGCGCGCTTTTGCGCTTCTGGGTCAGCGTCGATCTCGCGGTATTGCAGGAACTGCCTGCGAGCCTCCTCGACGTTGCCAAACGCCTCCTGCAGGAGACCGAGCTTCCAGCGAGTTAGCGCGAAGTCTGGGGCCAGGCCCGCCGCCTTGGTGAAATCGGCCACGGCGCGATCGTATTGGCGTTCTTCGATGGATCGGCCGGCGGAAGCGTACAGCGCGCGAACCTGAGAGCCCGTTTGACTCGGCAAGGCGCGCAGCGCCTCGAGCTCCGCGATTCGCTGAGTGACCCTCGCGGCGTCCAGCGCCTTGGGCGAAAGTTCAAGATAACGGCGCAGAAACCGCACTGCTTCATCCGGACGATTGTTGTTTTCGGCGCAGTTCGCGAGGTTGAAGGTGGCTCCGGCGCTCGCCGCTGCGGCATCCTTCGCACTTTGCAGCGCGGCACAGGCGCTCGCGAAGCGGCCCCCCTTGCCTCCGCGAGCTTTGTCGGTGGGGGAAAAACTGGCGGATGCGCCCCTACCCGGAGCAGGAACCGCTACCGGAGCTTTTGCCGGAACCGCAGCAGGAACAGAAGGCTGGCTTGCAGGTGGGTCAGCCTCCGCCGCGGCTTCTTCATCACCTAACTCGTCCTCGACGGACGAGCCATTTCCCACCGTTTCCGCCAGGTGGTCGAAATCCCCGATCTGTTTCTTGGCGTTGTCGTTCAGCGTGGCGGGAGTCTCGGCGGTGGTGAAAACGGTGCGCATCTGGCTGAGCCGCGCGCGAAGTTTCGGCGTGCTTGCGCCGGCGATAGCCTGGTCCAGGTAGTCGGCGGCCATTTGAGAATCTCCTAGCTGCCGGTAGCACAGCGCCAGGTTGTAGGAAAGGAGCGGTCCGGAGGTCTGCAGTTGCTGGGCGTCTTCCAGCGCCTGCGCCGCTTCACGGAACTGGGCTGCGTCATAGAGCTTCTGCGCCTTCTGCACCGCGTTCTTGGCCTGATTGTGCAGCTCTTTGTTGAGGCGATTGACAGCCTGCGTGGCGTCGTTCAATTCGATGTAACCCAAAGACTCGGCATACTTCAGGCGCGCTTCGACGAGCTTGCCCGAACCTTCCAAGGACTTGGCCTCATTCATCAATGCCTTGGCCGTCGATTCCAGTTCCTTCTTCTGCGTCTTTTGCAGGTCGTCCGCGGCAAGCATTGGAGGGCAAGCAAAGACTGCGAATAGAATCAGCCCAGCCC
>JBGPGF010000117.1:0-10047 GCA_041483755.1 Terriglobia bacterium
CCGTATTCCGAGCAACCGCCAGGGCATTGGCTGCGATTTGCGCAGTTTGTTTCCGCACGCGACCATCACTCGCTCGACGACGACGTGAAACTGTTGTTCGCCCTCTCGAACGCCATGCTTGATGCCGGCATCGCCGCGTGGGACGCGAAGAGAACCTATGATTCCGTTCGCCCCGTAACGGCTATCTCGCTGTTATTCCGTGGAAAGAGGATTCGGGGCTGGGGCGGGCCCGGCAGGGGCACGATCGAAATGGACGGCTCGCAATGGATTCCGTATCAGCCAGGCACATTTCCCACGCCGCCGTTTCCGGACTACGTGTCCGGCCACAGCACGTATAGCGCGGCGGCCGCTCGCATACTGGCTCTCTGGACCCGCAGCGACCGTTTCGGAGACTCCGTGATTCTGCCGCCAGGAAGCTCTAAGATTGAGCCCGGCCTTACGCCAGCGTGGCCGGTCATCTTGAAATGGGAGACATTCACAGAAGCTGCTAACGAGGCGGGATTGTCAAGGCGGTACGGCGGTATCCACTTTGCCCGCGCTGACCTGGCCGGCCGGAAGCTCGGCGTGCTTGTCGCCGACCGCGCTTGGAGCAAGGCGCGGGATTACTTCGATGGAAAAACGGCACTTCCGGCATATGAGTTGACGACTGCCGATGGGACCGCGCGGGCAACCGCCGGGGTCAAATAGACTGTCAGCCAGCGAGAGGAACGACCTTGACAACGCATGAAACCGCCCATTCAAACGCTGCGGGTGCCGTTCAGCGCTGTTTTTCAGCACTTCGACTAACGGCTAACGCATTTGAATTCAACGCGTTGACATATCTTCATTTCGGATGCTAGTCTGCTAAAGTTACACTCGTGGTGCATTTGAGCTTGACGCATCGCAAGCTGAGCCCCGCAAAGTTCCACAAGGAGAAGCCCGTTTGAGTCATTCAGCGAAGAACTTCCTTTTTACCTCCGAATCGGTGACCGAAGGCCACCCGGACAAAATCGCCGACCAGATATCCGACGCGGTCCTCGATGAAGTGATGAAGCAGGACCCGCGCGGGCGCGTGGCGTGCGAGACGCTGGTGACCACCGGGCTTGCCGTCGTCGCGGGCGAAATCACGACGAGCGCCACGGTGGATTACGACGAAACCGTGCGCGGCGTCATTCGTGACGTGGGTTACAACCGCGCGAAGTACGGCTACGATGCCGATACCTGCGCGGTCATGTGCACCGTCAAGCGCCAGTCGCCCGACATTGCCATGGGCGTGGACACCGGCGGCGCGGGCGACCAGGGCTTGATGTTTGGCTTCGCTTGCGACGAGACGCCGGAGCTGATGCCCATGCCGATTCAGCTCGCTCACCGCCTCACGCAGCGCCTCGCCGAAGTTCGCAAGTCCGGAGCCGTTGATTTCCTCCGCCCCGACGGCAAATCCCAGGTCACCATCGAATATCGCGACGGGCGGCCCGTGCGCGTGGATTGCGTGGTGATTTCCACGCAGCATGGCGAGAAAGTTTCGAATACCGAGCTTCACAATGCCGTGATGGAAATGGTGATACGGCCAATCATCCCGGCCGCGATGCTCGATCGTGAAACCAAGTACCACATCAATCCCACCGGCCGATTCGTGATTGGCGGACCCATGGGCGATGCCGGACTGACCGGCCGCAAGATTATCGTGGATACGTATGGCGGCTACAGCCGGCATGGCGGCGGAGCTTTTTCTGGAAAGGATCCGTCGAAGGTGGACCGCTCGGCCTGCTACATGGCTCGCTACATCGCGAAAAACGTGGTGGCCGCGGGCCTGGCGCGCAAAGCGGAGGTGCAACTGGCCTACGCCATCGGCGTGGCCGAGCCTGTTTCCGTTATGGTCGAAGCGTTTGGCACCGCTGCGGTTGCCGAGGAGACGATTACCAAGCTCGTCCGCGAGAATTTCTCGCTGACGCCGAAAGCCATCATTGAAGCGCTGGATCTTCGCCGCCCAGTGTATCGCGCCACCGCGGCGTACGGCCATTTCGGCCGCAGTGGCCCGGGTTTCACTTGGGAACGCACCGACCGCGCCGGTGCGCTGCGCAAAGCGGCGGGGCTTTCCGCCGCGGCGGCGGGAGTCGAAGTTGGCGCTCGCCGTTAGCGAACCGCACGCCTGCTGAAGAAATCATTGCGAAGGACTTTGTAGCGCCGGGCTTCGGCCCGGCATCTTAGGAACTCAAGAATCAAGGAGCATATCTGTGGCCACTGCCGAAAAATTGAAGGGCGACGTTAAGGATTTCTCGCTGGCCGAGACCGGCAAGCGCAAAATCGAATGGGCCGGCACGCAGATGCCGGTTCTCAACAACATTCGCAAGCGCTTCATCAAGGAGCAGCCGCTCAAGGGCATTCGCGTTTCCGCGTGCCTGCACGTCACGAGCGAGACCGCGAACCTGATGATCGCGCTGCGCGACGGCGGCGCCGACGCGGTTCTGTGCGCCTCGAACCCGCTCTCCACGCAGGACGAAGTGGCCGCGTCGCTCAACCGCGATTACGGCATTCCGACCTACGCCATCAAGGGAGAGGACAACGCTACGTATTATTCTCACCTGAGCGCGGCGCTGGAGCACAGGCCGCAGCTCACGATGGACGACGGCGCGGACCTGGTCACCATGCTGCTGACCAAGCGCACGGACTTGGTGCCCAGCGTCATCGCCGGAACCGAGGAGACCACCACGGGCGTCATCCGCCTGCGCGCCATGGCCAAGGACGGCACGCTGAAGTTTCCCATCATTGCCGTAAACGACGCGGAGACCAAGCACTTTTTCGACAACCGCTACGGCACGGGGCAGTCCACGCTCGACGGTATCATTCGCGCCACGAATCTTCTCCTCGCGGGGCTCAAGGTTGTCATCGCCGGCTACGGCTGGTGCGGGCGCGGCGTAGCCATGCGCGCCAAAGGCCACGGCGCCGACGTCATCATCACGGAAATCAATCCGGTGAAGGGAATCGAAGCCGTGATGGACGGCTTCCGCGTGATGCCCATGGCGGATGCCGCCAAGGAAGGCGACATTTTTATCACCGTCACCGGCAACAAGAGCGTGCTGCGCGCCGAGCACTTCGAGGTGATGAAGAGCGGAGCCGTGGTGTGCAACTCCGGCCACTTCAACGTCGAGATTGATATTCCGGCGCTGGAGCGGCTCTCCTCGGGCAAGCGCGAGGTTCGCCCGCTGGTGGACGAGTATTTGATCAAGGATGGCCGCAAGATTTATCTGCTTGGCGAAGGACGGCTCGTCAACCTTGCTACCGCCGAAGGCCACCCGGCCTCGGTGATGGACATGAGCTTCGCCAACCAAGCGCTATCTGCCGAATACCTGATTGTCCACGCGAAGGATCTGAAAGCGCAGGTGTACGTCGTCCCCGAGCATCTCGACCGGGAAATCGCGCGGCTCAAGCTCGAATCCCTCGGCCACAAACTCGACAAGCTCACGCCCGACCAGGAGCACTACCTGGCTTCCTGGCAAGAAGGCACGTAATCCCAGTTGAGTTATGTGAGGGAAGGTTTAGGATCAGAAAGCAATTCTTCCGGCGAAATCTCAATAATCCGTCCTTCGTGCAAAACATAGGTGGGAACACCTAGACGTGCGTTTTCCTCAAGGGCTCTCTCGACAGCCGCCTGGAGGGCCATTTCTGCCCTCACTTCCAGCGGCAAATTCAAGACGTTGGGCGGCGGCTTAATCATCGGTCTCCCTATTCGTTTACAAGCGCTCCAAAAAGTCCCTCATTGATTATATGGCGTTGCCCAGACTTCTGGAAGGCAATTACTTGCGGCCGCTTTCCCGAATTGTCGAACAAGAACCATGCATCCACGACTCGGCGGTATTGCGTCAGAAAATTGCCCCAGGACCGAACGAAGCGACGTCTGACGTCTCGTTCAGGAACGCCATGGCCACCCTTCAGGACTCGTTCCTTGACTCTCAGCAGCGCTACATCCACGCTCGGTATCCATAGATAGAACAGGTGCGTTGCATATCCCGCCGTTTTGAGACGGCGAATAAGACCTATGTGACTCTTACCTGAGAGCGTGGTCTCGAAGCCAAAATCGATGCGGCGTTTCCGACAAAGCTCGATTTCCGAAAGCATTCGCCGGCCAGCCTGGAAAGCCACGGATTCCGGTGATGACGGCGCCATTTCGGCAGCAATCAAGTCCGCATTCACGAAATTCTGGCAGTCCGCATAATTCGGCAGGAATTCGCGTGCGAAGGTGGTTTTGCCCGCGCCGTTGGGGCCGGCGATGATGTAGACGTTCATGCGAGTTGCGAGATTACCAAGCATCAGGCGTCAGCGAAAGGGCGCGGATTTCGGCGAGTCTTTCCGGTCAATCGGCTGTGGTTAAAGGGTCCGCGGCGGAGGCTTCGTTCACGGCGTTCGCGGGCTTTGCGCCGAGCAGCGCGCGGAGGCCATAGATGGCGAAACCCGAAGCGATAATGAGCGCCCCAAAGACCAGGCCGTTCATGCCGAGGACTTCTTCGTGGCCGCCCCTCACAATTGAAATCCCCAGCAGCAGCATCGGGAAAACCCCGGCCAGGACAGCGCCGGTCATCCCGCCGGGGACGCGGAACGCGCGCTTCAGATTCGGTTCGCGGATGCGCAGCGCCACCAGGGTGATGAATTCGAGCGAGAGGCTGACGCCGTACAGCATCACGTCCAGCGTCACGAGGCGCTCGAAACCCAGCCCGAGGCACAAAGCCCATCCCGTGGCGCAGACCAGAATCGCCACCCAGGGCGCGCGCGTTTTTGGATGAACCTTCGCAAACACTTTGGGGAGCATGCCGTCCTGCGCCATGGCCAGCGGCAGGCGCGAATAGCTCATCACCAGGGCGTTGAACATGCCGAAGCCGCTCATCATCCCGCCGAGAACTAGAGCGACGCGCAGCCAGTTGCCGCCGATGAGTCCGGCGAGGTCGGCCCAAGAGCCGGTTTCGAACGCGGTCGCGGGCATGCCCGTCACCCATACCGCCAGCACGGGAAGGACATACGTAAGCAAGACGAGGATTACCGCGGCGATCATCGCTCGCGGGTAGGTGCGCTGCGGCCGCTCGACCTCCTGAGCGATGGTCGAGGCGTTGTCCCAACCCATGTAATTCCACATGGCGATGAGCGTGCCGCCGAGCAGGCCGACGGTGGAAGTGACTGGCGCGATATGCGCGGAGGCTAGCGCGCCCGCCTTGAAGGGAGCGAGCAGCACAATAAGCGCAAACGGGGCCGAAAGCAGGAAGAACAGCCAGAGCGAGGTCATGCCAACGACACGGATGCCGGCGCAATTTAGCGCCGCGCAGGTCACGACAACACCGAGCGCCACGAACACTCCACGATGGCCGATGCCGAACCAGGGAAGAATCCGCTCCAGGTACAGGACGAAAAGCGTCGGGTAAATGGCCATGTCGAAAATGCTGGCGACCAGGGACAGCCAAGCTTCCTGAAAGCCCCAAAAATTACCCAAGCCGCGCCGCACCCAAGCGTAGTAGCCGCCCTCGGCGGGCAGCGCGCTGGCCAGTTCCCCGATCATCAGCGCCGTAGGCAGGCTCCACAGCAGCGGCGTGAAGAGCAGAATCAGGACCGCCAAGCCGTAGCCCGCGCCGTGGACGATCTCCTCGGTGCCGTAGGTTCCGCCCGAAACCATGAAGAAAGTGGCGGCGACAAGAGGCCAGAGAGACAGCTTTGCGGAACGTTTTTTCGCGAGGGGGAGTGCGTCAGACGATAGCTGGGCGGGAAGCGATAGAGCGCTCAATTTTTACGATCGTCCTCCTCGGACGGAACTCGTTTCCGGGCCCCAGGGAAACGCATTCGCACGCGCAGAATACAAGTTTCCGCGCGTCATGCAAGGAAAAAATGCATGTCCCTGCATATTTTCTCACCCGGCGCGGACGAGCATCGCGCGCCCCAGGCGGCCGGCGATGAACGATTGTTATTTCAGATGTTTCTTGAAGAAGGCGGCGCTGCGCGCCCAGGCATCTTGCGCGGCTTCGGGACGGTAGCCGCTCTTGTTGTTGGGGTTTTCGAAGGCGTGGCCGGCGCCATCGTAGAGCTTCACGTCCACGCTTTTGCCGGCGGTCTTCATCGCCGCTTCGAAGGCACGGACGGATTCCGGCGTGATGCCGTGGTCGTCCGCGCCGAAATTGCCGAGCACCGGCGCTTGGATCTTGGCCACATTGGCCGCGTCGGCGGGGAGCGCGCCATAATTCACGATGCAGGCCGCCAGCCTGGGCTCGTTTTGCGCGAGCTGGATGGACCAGCCGCCGCCCATGCACCAGCCTATCGAGCCAATCCTAGCCGCGTTCACGTCCGGGCGCGCCGCCAGATAGGCGAACGCCGCTTGAAGATCGCGCAGGCCGCGGTCGGGCGGCAGACCGCGCATCAGTTCGTGAGCTTCTTCGGGGCTCGCGGCCATCTTTCCGCGATACAAATCCACCGCCAGCGCCACATAGCCCTCTCCGGCGAGTTTCTGCGTCTCTTCTTTCACCCAGTCGTTCAGCCCCCACCATTCGTGGATGACGATTACGGCCGGATGTTTCCCGCTGCCATCGGGCAACGCGAGGTAGGCGCTGACCGTTTCGTTACCGCTCTTGTAGCTGATGGTTTCGGTCTTGCCGCCCGCGGCAGCCTGCAGGATGAGCGCTAAAGCGAGCGCAACGACGATGCCGGAAAACGCGATGAGCCTTCGGGACATGATTTTGCCTCCACCTGGAATTTCCTAGCAATTCTAACGGGGTGCGAGGGCCAGAGCCAGAAGAAAAGTGGAGCCGACGAAACCGGGCCGCCGCTTTAGCGAACGGAATCGCCAGATTCCGCGGCCGATGAGATGCGGAGCGAGGCGGCGCATCCGAGGACTTTCCAAGCAGCCTCTTCATCCTCCACGGGCAAATCCATTGTGCGGAAATCGAAGAGGCGATCGCCAAACAGGGCGCCCAGTTCGTCCTTCGCGCTGGCGTCCTGGGACTCTCCCGAGATGATGACGATGAGACCAGCGGCGTGCGCGGCCCGGAAGAAATCGGGCAGGGCATTTCCCTGGAGCGCGCCCGCGGCGAGATGCAACACCTGAAAATCCCACTCGAATAGGGTGCGTTCGAGGAGTTGAGCGAGACCGTGGCGGTTGCCGGCGAGAATCACGGCGGGATAGTGACCGTTGCGTTCGTAGCGGTCTTCCGCGGTAACCGGTTCCTGCCGGAGGGTCTCCGGAAACTCCTGTATTTCCTCGACGGCACCAAGGTCCGCACGGATCATGGCCGCGCCAACCGTGGCGTTGGAGATGGGGTCAATCAGGATGAAGCTGCCGGTCGTGTGATTCTCCAGATAGGGGTCGAAGTACAGAGGCGTGGTGGCCTCGAATTCCACCGAAGCGATGTCGTTCATTTCGAGCAAGCGGGTGGACTCTTCGGCGAGCGTGTTGATGTCCACGCGGTGGCGAATCCGGATGGCTTTGGCGCGCGCCATGCGCACGGTGTGTTTGATGAGATAGGTGCGCCCCAACTCGAGCGGCTTGGAATGGAGCCAGACGACCATGGCTTCAAAGTGGCGGGAAACGCGCGGAGGATTTGCCGGCGCAACGAGCATGTCGCCGCGGCTGAGATCAATTTCGTCCTCCAGGCGCAGCGTCACGGACTGCGGAGGAAACGCAGCGGGAAGTTCGCCGTCGAAGGTGACGATGGCCTGCACACGCGTCTTCTGTCCCGAGGGAAGCGCCACAACGGGGTCGCCTGGGCGAATGATTCCGCTGGCCACTTGGCCGGCGAATCCGCGGAAGCCGGCGTCCGGACGAATCACCATTTGCACCGGGAATCGCACTGCTTCCGTGCGCGTGGCGCGGTGCACGGGGACGGTTTCAAGATGCTCGAGGAGCGCGGGCCCCGGATACCAGGGCATGGCCTGGCTGCGGCTGACAATGTTGTCGCCCACAAGCGCGCTGATGGGAATGCATTGGACGTGGGGAATGCCCATCTGCCGCGCCAGAGCGGAAAATTCTTCCTGAAGATTCCGGTAAACGTCTTCCTGATAGTCCACCAAGTCCATTTTGTTGACGGCGGCGACGACACTCGGTATGCCCAGCAGCCACGCGATGAACGCATGACGCTTTGTTTGGGGCCGCAGGCCCTGCGTGGCGTCAATCAGGATGATGGCGAGGTCGGCGGTGGAAGCGCCGGTGGCCATGTTGCGCGTGTACTGCTCGTGGCCGGGCGTGTCCGCAATGATGAATTTGCGGCGCGGCGTGGCGAAGTAGCGGTACGCCACGTCAATCGTGATGCCTTGCTCGCGCTCGGCGCGCAGCCCGTCGGTCAGGAGAGAAAAGTCCAATGGGCCGGTGGAGCGGTTGATGCCGGACTTCTTAACCGAGGCGAGCTGGTCCTCGTACACGGCTTTCGAGTCATGCAGCAGGCGCCCGATGAGCGTGGACTTTCCGTCGTCCACGCTGCCGGCGGTGGTGAAGCGCAGCAGCTCCTTGTTCAGGTCCTGCTCGAGGAAGGACGCAATCCCGGCCTCGGACCCACGCACTGCGCCGGAGAGCATTAGAAGTAGCCCTCCCGCTTCTTGGTTTCCATCGAGCCGTCTTCGTCGTGATCAATCACGCGGTTTTCGCGCTCCGAGCGGCGGAAGGAGAACATCTCCTCGATAATCGCGGGCAGCGTTTTTGCTTCGGAGCGAATCGCGCCGGTGCAGGAAACGCAGCCGAGCGAGCGCATGCGGCACATCATGGTCTGCTTCCGCTCTCCCGGAAGCAATTCCTTGTCCGAGTACAGCACGACAATCGCTCCGTTGCGCAGGACGACTTCGCGCTCGCGCGCGAAGTACAGCGGCACAATGGGGATGCATTCCTTGAGGATATAGAGCCACACGTCCAGCTCGGTCCAGTTCGAAAGCGGGAAGACGCGAATGCTTTCGCCTTTGTTGATGCGGGCGTTGAAAATGTTCCATAGCTCGGGGCGCTGGTTCTTGGGGTCCCATTGGCCGAGCGTGTCGCGGAAGGAATAGATGCGCTCCTTGGCGCGGGATTTTTCCTCGTCGCGCCGGGCGCCGCCGAACGCGGCGTCGAAGCCGCCTTCGGCCAGGGCGTCGAGCAGGGACTTCGTCTTGAGCAAGCCGCAGCATTTCTGCGTGCCCAGCGCGAAGGGATTCGCTCCTTCGCGGATGGCTTCTTCGTTGCGGTGGACGATCAGCTCCGCGCCGATCTTGCGTGTGTAGGCGTCGCGGAACTCGATCATCTCGGGAAACTTGTAGCTGGTATCCACGTGGAGCAGAGGGAAGGGAATTTTCCCGGGGAAGAAGGCCTTCTGCGCCAGCCGCAGCATCACGGAAGAGTCTTTCCCGATGGAATAGAGCATCACCGGGCGCGCGAATTCGGCGGCGGCTTCGCGGAAAATGTAGATGCTCTCGGCCTCGAGCATTTCGAGGTGGCTGAGGCGCGCCGAAGCCAGCGCCGCGGCCCCGCCGTTGCCGCTGGGGCGGGGAGCGCCTGATTCCGTGATGGCCTGCGATGCGTTGCTCATATTTCCAATTTCCGTGCATTGCTCACACAAACAAAAAACCCACCGCTTTCATTTCTCTGGCGGTGGGTCAGAAAGCCCTAGGCTGGGATTGAATTCCTAGGTTCGCGGCCTTCTTGTGCCAGAGGACACGTGTGCGCAACACAGACAACAACAGCCGCACGCCATCCTCTGAGCGTCCAATTTCATGAACTCCATCTTACCCCATAAGCGCCCCGGCGGCAATATCCCGGCTTACTTCATCATCTTTTGCGCGTCCGCCAGAGCGGCGAGAACTTCCTCGCTGTGCTTGCTGGGGTCAACTTTCAGGAACACTTTCGCGATCTTTCCGCTGGGGTCAATCAGGAATGTGTTGCGCGCCGAGAGCGTCATTTCGTTGAATTTCATCACCGAGCCGTACTTGACGGAGACTTCGTGCTCGGTGTCCGCCAGCAGCTTGAAGTTCAGCCCTTCCTTGGCGCAGAACTGCTTGTGCGAATCGGCCGTATCCACGCTCACGCCGAGGATCACGGCGTTCTTCTGGCCGTACTGCGCGAGGTCGCGCTGGAAGTTGTGC
>JBGPGF010000118.1:0-9951 GCA_041483755.1 Terriglobia bacterium
CCTTGCTTATTTCCAAAGCGTCGTAAAACGTCTTGTCGGAAACGTGCGAGATGTCCACCATCATCCCCATCCGGTTCATCTCTCGCACGACGTCCTTGCCAAATTCCGACAGACCGTTGTGCTCCGCTTTATCGCCGGAGGAATCCGCCCACTCGCTGTTCCCGCTGTGCGTCAGCGTCATATAGCGCACGCCCAGGGCTGCGTACTTCCGCAACTCCGCGAGATCGCCGGCAATCATGTGACCGCCTTCGACGCCCATCAACACGGCGATTTTGCCCTGTACGCGCGCGGCGCGTATTTCGGCGGCCGTGGTCGCCAGCGCTAAGTTCTTCGGATATTTGCGCACTTGCCCGCGCACGGCATCCATCTGCGCCAGAGCGCGCTTCACCGCTTCCGGCCCCTTCACGGAGCTCGGCACCCAGATGGAAAAGAAGATCGCGCCCAGCCCGCCTTCTTTCATGCGTGGAATGTCTATGCCGCCATCAGCGTTGCGGCGGCCGAGATCGAACTGACCGTCGAGCAAGCGCTGCGTCGTATCGTCGTGGGTATCCACGACAATCGAGGAAAAATGGAGCGTGCGCGCGCGATCGGAGATGGAATCGGCAGAAAGAGAAGACAAAGCTAAAGCGCCTCCCAGGAAAGAAACGGCTGCGGCGAGTGCGCGCGTGATGAGTTCTCCTAGAGTTACGGCACCCGGAAAGCGGCCCGCTTCAGCCGATCAGCCAGCCCAGCAGCGCTTGCTTCCACGCTTGGCGGTTTACTTCAGCAATGGATTCCGTCAGCGGAATGTCTTTCGGACAAGCCTTCACGCAATTCTGTGCGTTGGCGCAATCCGCCACGCCGCCCGGTCCCATGAGCGCTTCGAGGCGCTCGCGCGCATGCATCGCGCCCGTCGGGTGCATGTTGAATAAACGCACCTGGCTGATGATGGCCGCGCCCACGAAAGCATTGTTTTCGTTGACCTGCGGGCAAACTTCGAGGCAACTTCCGCAGGAAATGCATCTGGAGAGCGGATACCCTTTCTCCTGCGTCTCCGGCGCCATGCGCGGGCCTTCGCCCAGATCGTACGAGCCATCAATGGGAATCCAGGCCTTCACGCGCTTCAGGCTTTCGAACATGAACGCGCGATCCACGGCCAAATCGCGCACCACGGGAAACTTGGATAGCGGCTCGATGCGGATGGGCTGCTCGAGATTGTCCACCAGCGCGGAGCACGCCATCTTCGCGCGACCGTTGATCAGCATGGCGCACGAGCCGCAAATTTCTTCCAGGCAATTCGACTCATAGGAAATCGGCGTGGTCTTCTTCCCGTCGCGCGTAACCGGATTCTCGGCGATGTCCCGCAGGCAGATGATCACGTTCATCGCCGGGCGCCAATTCAGAGCAAACTCCTCCCACTGCGGCGCGTCCTTGGGACTCGCCTGGCGCTTCACTCTGACGATGACTTGCTTGTCTGCCATGAAATCCTCAAAAGAGAGATCCCTCTTCGCTGCGCTCCTCGGGATGACGATCCTCTTCGGATCGTCACTTTACAGCGTCGTAACGGCGCGGCCGCGGCTTGATCAGCGAAACGTCCACCGGCTCGTACGCCAGCTGGATTTCGCCTTTGACCCACTTCGCCCGCGTCGTTTTCAGCCAGTTGGCGTCGTCGCGCTCCGGGAAATCCGGCTTGAAGTGCGCGCCGCGCGATTCATTCCGTGCCAGCGCCCCCAGGGTGATCACCCGCGCCAGCACGAGCATGTTGCCAAGTTCGCGCGCGAAATTCAGCGTCTGGTTCGACCACTGCGTGCGGTCGGACAAATTAATCTTCCTGAATCGCTCGCCCAACTCACGCAGCTTTTCGTCCGCCTTCTCGAGGTTCTTGTTATAGCGCGCGACCGTCACGTGCTCCGTCATTACAGCGCCCATTTCGCGCCAGTTGGTGATCGGATTTTCAGCGCCGTCCTGCTTGAGCAGCGCCTGGTTCGCAGCTTCCTGCCTCTTCCGCTCGCGCTCCAGGACGCTCGCGTCCGTCGCTTCGCAGCCCTTTTCAAGACTCTGCGCGTACTTCACAGCCGCGGGGCCGGCGATTCCTCCGCCGAAAATGCAAGACACTAGCGAATTCGCTCCCAGCCGGTTCGCACCGTGATACTGGTATTCGCACTCGCCCGCCGCGTAAATTCCCGGCACGTTCGTCGCCTGGTTCTCGTTGTCCACCCAGATTCCGCCCATGGTGTAGTGCACGGCCGGAAAAACCTTCATCGGTTCTTCGCGCGGGTCCACGCCGATGAATTTCTCGTAGATCTCCAAGATGCCTTCCAGCTTGCGGTCCAGCGTTTCCTTCGGAATATGGGTCACATCCAGATAGACGGCCTGCTGCCCGCTAATTCCGAGTTTCTCCTGGAACACCACTTTGTGAATCGCGCGCGTCGCGATATCCCGCGGCACGAGGTTGCCGTATTTCGGATACCACTCCTCGAGAAAATAGAATCGCTCGCTCTCCGGAATACTTTGCGCGGGGCGCTTCTCGTTAGGATTTCTCGGCACCCAAACGCGCCCGCCCTCGCCGCGCGCAGACTCGCTCATCAGCCGCAGCTTGTCTTCGCCGGGGATCGCCGTCGGATGAACCTGGATGAACTCGCCGTTTGCGTAGTCCACGCCCTGCTGAAACAGCGCCGACTGCGCCGAGCCCGTGCACACCACCGAATTCGTCGAGCGCCCAAAGATCGCTCCATTCCCGCCGGTGCAGAAAATCACCGCGTCCGCGGGGAACACTTTCACTTCCATGGACTTCAAGTCCATGCCGCAAATTCCGCGGCACACCCCGCCATCGTCCATCACCGCCGAAAGAAACGTCCAGCCCTCATATTTCTTTACTTTGCCCTCGGCCTCGAATCGCCGCACCTGTTCGTCCAAGGCGTAGAGCAGTTGCTGCCCCGTCGTCGCTCCGGCAAACGCCGTGCGGTTATACAAAGTCCCGCCGAAGCGCCGGTAATCGAGCAATCCCTCCGGCGTGCGGTTGAACATCACGCCCATGCGGTCGAGGAGATCGATGATACCGGGCGCCGCTTCGCACATGCGCTTCACCAGCGGCTGGTTGGCCAGAAAATCGCCGCCGTAAATCGAGTCGTCGAAATGCTTGTCCGTCGAATCGCCCTCGCCCTTGGTGTTCTTTGCCGCGTTGATTCCGCCCTGGGCGCACACCGAGTGCGAGCGTTTGACCGGGACGATGGAAAACAATTCCACCGGCACGCCCGCTTCGGCCACGCGAATCGCGGCCATCAGTCCGGCCAGCCCTCCGCCCACGATAATGATCTTTGGCTGTCTCATTTTGTGTAGAACTCGAACGGGTGGAAGTTCAGCCGGATGCTCAGAACAATCGCCACGCCCACCAGACTAAACAGAAGCGCCACCACAACTCCCAGCGCGCCCGCTGCTCGCTGCGACTTTACCGTGGCCGCGAGGCCCCATTTACATAGGAAATTCCAGATGCCCACACCAAGATGGAAAGAGGAGGCCAGAATGCCGATTACGTAAAACGCCAAGTAATATGGATTCGCCAGGGCGTGCTCCATATCCGCGTAGGTGGATTTTCCGCCCGTCAGAAATCTTTCCTCCCACACGTGCCAGCCGATGAACGCGAACGCGATCAAGCCCGTGTAGCGCTGCAGCGTGTACAGCCAGTTGGACACCCACGGGTAGTCCGATACGTTCGACTTCCCTTTCAGCCAGATGTAAACGCCGTAGCCGCCGTGATACAGAATCGGCAACCAAATCGCCGCCGCTTCCACGAAGGGCCGCCAGGGAATCGTCTGCAGGTCGCGTGAAGTCTCATTGTACTTCGCCACGCTCACCAGCGCGGAGCTGTTCGACCAGAAATGCTCGGCGAGAAATGCTCCCACCGGAACAATTCCGGATAGAGAATGCAGCTTTCGAAGGAGGAAACTGTAGTCAGGCCGGGTTGTGGTTGCGGACATGCCCTCTCCGCCGCGTGAGTACGCAAAGGGCACGACCCGTTCGCGGCGGCCTCATTATAGGGAGTTACCCGCGGGGTTTCAAGACGCTCTTGCCTCTCTTCTCGCAATGCCATGACGATTCGCGGCGCTCTCTCTTAAAGGAGTTCTTCACCGGCCACCGGCCGCTGATCGCGGGCCACTTTCTTGTGAATTGCGTTGACACTCCAACGCCTTCTTGCTACTTTGCAACAGCGGGAAAATTCTTCCGCGAGCAACTCCATCAACGGAGGCACCGCAACCCGGTACGATCCATGGCGTTCGTCGCGAAGAAGATTTTCCTCACCAAAGGCGTTGGCAAACACCGCGAAAGACTTTCCAGCTTTGAGCTTGCTTTGCGCAATGCGGGCATTGCGGCGTGCAACATCGTGCGAGTTTCCTCGATTTTTCCACCCAACTGTAAATTGATCTCCCGCAGCGAGGGTTTGAAGCACATCAAGCCGGGACAGGTGGCTTTCACGGTAATCAGTGAGAATTCCACGAAGGAAGCGCATCGCCTCATCGCCGCGAGTATTGGCCTCGCTCTTCCCAGCGACAAAACCATGTACGGCTATCTATCCGAGCACCACTCCTTCGGCGAAACCGAGGAAGTCGCCGGCGAATACGCGGAGGAGCTCGCCGCGGAAATGCTGGCCACCACGCTGAACGTGGAATTTGATCCGGATTTGTCGTGGGACGAAAAAAAAGAGGTTTACCGTATTTCCAATAAAATCGTCCGCACCATGAACGTCACGCAGTCCGCCGTGGGCGACAAGCGCGGCCTGTGGACCACGGTGCTGGGCGCGGCCATCCTCATCGGCGAGGACGACTAGCGCCGTATCTCCCGTTGGACCTTTCGAATTCAACGCGCTGCGATTCGCAACGCCTCAAAGTTCGAGCTTCCCGCTCAAGCCGCGACTGCCGGAATCTTACCGGACGCGCCCCCCTTCACGAAGGCCGCAATCGCCAGCCCGGCCAAGGCAAATCCCAGGATTTGCGTGGTCATGTAGCCGGCCGTGTAGTTCGACGGAAACTCGTACCAGATGAAGTACTCCACGTTAGTAGCCAGCGACACGAGAATGCCGAGGATAGAGACGAAACCCACGCGCGCCCAGTAACTGCGCCCCGCAGCGGCACACGAGAGCAGGAACGCGGCCAAAAGCGCCTCAAGGACATTCAGAGCGCCCTGCTTGCCGAGCGCCGCGCCGAACCCGAAGGGACCTGGTTGCGAATGATAGATAAGCATTCCGTGTGGCACTTGCTCATATTTCTTCATGTACTCCGGCATCGCTGCTTTTTTCTCAGCGGCAGTGGGATTTGGCCCCAGCCCCATCCCTGGAAAATAGTAAAAGCCGGACGCCGAAATGGCACTCTGCATTGCATTGACTACGGGCGTTTCGTTCGGGAGCTCCTTGATGCCGATTTCGCCAAGATCGAGAACATCATGTGCAAAATACAGCCAGAAAAAGAGGATCACTCCGCCCACGATCCCCGCGAGCAAGATTCGCTTCATTTTTGCTTCTCCTTTTGCAGATTGAATTGGAGCCCGGGACCCAACTGCTAATTTCGCTTGAAGTAGCCGATCCTTTCCAGCACCGCTCCCACCACGAGCGGCAGCGCTACCGTCGCATCTTCAAACACTTCCGCGAATCGCCCGCCTTCTTCGGGCGGAACAAATTTGCCCCAGCTCACCGCTTCGGTGTACGTGCTGCCACTGAGGCCGCCCCAGAAAACCGGCTCGGGACAAATGCGCACGCCGTAGTTATAGCGCTTGAGCGGCACAGTCTTGTACCCGCGCCGCGCCAGCAACTCCGCGTACACGCCGAACTGCTGCGACCAGTTCCGCGGCACGCCACCGCCGATGGTGAAAATGCCCATGCGCTTGGTCGCCAGCATGGTGTCCGCGAACTTCTCGAAATCCTCGAAGGGATCGTAGCGCAGCAAAGGGCGTTTCGCTTGCAACCGCGCGAGCTTGTGCAGGGCAAAATCGATTCCCAGCTCCGAATCGGTGAACGCGGGCACAAACACCGGTACATCGTGCTGATACGCAGATTTCAAGATTCCGCGGCCGGGCGAATTCTTCACCAGAAACTCGCCAATCTTGCGGTGCAGCTTCCAACTGGACACCACCTCCTCGGCGTCCCATTGCTCCAAAATGTGGTCAACGACCTCTTCCACGTGGTCGAGGTTCACTTCGGGCTCGAGCGAGTCGTACACGCGGTTGTAGCCGGCATGGAAGAGCGCTCTGTCGTCCATTTTCTCGTCGTAGCGGAAATGCGAGAGTCCCGTGGCCTCCACCAGGCCGTGCGCCATTAACGCGCCGGTGGAAACGATGGCCTTCACCACGCCCGACTCGATGAGGTCACAGAAGATGAGCCCCATCTTTCCGACGGTCAGGGCGCCGGAAAGGGTCATCACCACAAAGCAGTCTTTGTCGCGCGCCATGGCTTCAACCACGTCCGCGGCGTCGCCGATCTGGCGTCCCGTGAACGCAGTATTGCCCATGGCGCGCACCAGGGCATCAATCGTTCCGCACTTCGACAAATCCAGCGGAAAGATCGGCCGGAGCTTGTCCTTCACCGGATCGTGGAGCACGCGCCCCGTCACCGTCTTCTTTGCTTTCGCCATTGCTCTCCTCTTTGCTCTCCGTGCCTCGATGTCTCTCCCCGCCCTGAGCACAACGAAGGATAGCCATACCTTGTCCGCGAGAGTGATATCTCAAACTCGCGCACAAGGGAAGAAAGAAAGTAACATCACCGCACATTTTTCGGAACACTCTTCAACAGCCCCGCTTGGCGATGAAAAGATGATGTATGATTCCACCATGTCCGAGAAATTTGCCGTCGGCCTCATTCAGATGCGCTGCTCGCCGGACCCGGCCGAAAATCTAGCCGCCGCCCTGAAGAAGATCCGCGAAGCGGCACAAAAAGGCGCGCGGATTATTTGTCTGCCGGAGTTGTTTCGTTCGCAATACTTTTGCCGCGAGGAAAACGCCGAGAATTTCAATTTTGCCGAGCCGGTGCCCGGCCCCACGACGGACGCTCTGTCCAAGCTTGCCCGGGAATTGCACGTCGTCATCGTCGGCTCTATCTTCGAACGCCGCGCCGCCGGCGTCTATCACAACACCGCCGTGGTTCTAAATTCCGACGCTTCCCTGCTCGGCATGTACCGCAAGATGCACATTCCCGACGATCCGCTCTATTACGAGAAATTCTATTTCACTCCCGGGGATCTCGGCTTTTCCGCTTTCAAGACTTCTTTTGGCCGCATCGGCGTTCTCGTCTGCTGGGACCAGTGGTATCCCGAGGGCGCGCGGATCACCAGCCTGCAGGGCGCGGATATCCTCTTCTATCCCACGGCCATCGGGTGGCATCCCTCGGAAAAAGCGCCACACGGCGCGGCGCAGCTTGACGCCTGGCGCACCATACAGCGCAGCCACGCCATCGCCAATGGCGTTTACGTCGCCGCCGTCAACCGCATCGGCTACGAAGGCACGCCCGAGAGCGGCCTTGAATTCTGGGGGCACTCCTTTGTCGCCGATCCTTTCGGCCAGATCATCGCGGAAGCCTCCGCCGACAAGGAAGAGATTCTCGTCGTCGAGTGCGACCCGCATCGCATCGAGGAGGTTCGCCGCAACTGGCCCTTCCTTCGCGATCGGCGCATTGACGCTTATGCGCCCATCCTGCAGCGCTGGCTCGGCGAATAATTTATTTCGGGACGATTCAGACAAATGCCAACGTCCAGCCCGCAGCTCACTCCTCACGAACTCGGCTATCGCATGCCCGCCGAGTGGGAGCAACACGAAGCCACGTGGCTCGCCTGGCCGCACGAAGTCACGGACTGGCCGGGTAAATTTCCGCCGGTTCCGTGGGTTTACGCCGACATCGTGCGTCTGCTCGCGCGCGTGGAGCGCGTGCGCATTCTCGTGGAAAGCCGCTCCGCAGAATCGCGCGCCCGCGCCATCCTGCGGCAATCCCATGCGGACCTCGCTGCCGTCGAATTTTTCATCGTGCCCACCAATCGCGGCTGGATTCGCGACTTCGGGCCAATCTTCCTAAAGAACAAAGCCGGGAGCGTCGCCGCCACGCACTGGCAGTTCAACGGCTGGGCCAAGTACGGGAATTACCGCAAGGACGCTGCTGCATTCACCCGAGCAAACAAACGCCTCAAGCACCGCATCTGGCATCCCGAGTTCAAGTGCCGCCGCGTGGTTCTGGAAGGCGGCAGCATTGACGTCAACGGCCGCGGCACGCTCCTCACCACCGAGGAGTGCCTTCTCAGCAAGGTGCAGGCGCGCAATCCCGGCGTCACGCGCGAGCAACTGGAGACAATTTTCCGCGAATATCTGGGCGCCACGCACGTCGCCTGGCTGAAAAACGGGATCGTTGGCGATGATACACACGGCCACGTGGACGACCTCGCCCGATTCGTGAATCCCCGCACCGTAGTTGTCGCCATCGAGCACGACAAGTCCGAGGTCAACTACCTCCCTCTGCAGGAGAATCTTGCCATCCTCAAGGCGCTCCGGGATCAGGACGGGAATTCGCTCCGCGTCGAAACAATCCCCATGCCGGAGCCGGTTGTCTTCGATGGCCAGCGCCTTCCCGCGAGTTACGCAAACTTCTATATCGCCAACAAGATCGTTCTCGTTCCCACCTTCAATGATCCCAACGACCGCGTGGCCCTGGACAAGCTCGCGGCGCTCTTCCCCGATCGGCGAGTTGTGGGAATCGGTTGCCGCGATCTTGTACTTGGACTTGGCACGCTTCATTGCATGACGCAACAGCAGCCGAGCATCGGCAAGGATGCGAGTCCCACGCGCACGGGGCGATCCGAAGGACCGCTCTCCCTCTTTTCCCGGTAGCCTGTGGTGGCACAGGCACAGCCAAGATTGGCTGTGCCACCGTGGCATGGCGCACGTTTGCAATCTTGTCTGGGTATTCGTTGCAGTTGGTTTAGAATGCAGCGCGAGAGGAAAACTTCATGCTCTGTACCTTGCTCGAAACCGAAGTCTTGTACTTTGGAGTGCACCGCGGACTGATCGGCTGGCTCCTCATCGGCCTGCTCGCGGGCTGGCTCGCCGGCACGCTCTCCCGCGGCCGCGGCTTCGGCTGCTTCACGAACATCATCCTCGGCCTAATCGGCGCCCTTCTGGGCGGCTGGATTTTCACCAAGCTCGGCATCTGGGGCGGCGGCTTCCTCTACTCGCTCGCCGCTGCAACTGTCGGCGCGGTCGTCCTCGTTTCCATCGCCCGCCTCTTCTCCGGCCCAGGCCACCACGAATAGACACCCCGGCATCAGAGTAGGGGAGGTGCCACCATGAAGCCGGGTTTGGAAATCTCCTTCGCCATGCTTGTCCTTGGGGCATTCTCAATCGGCGCCTTGTCACAGTCTCCAGAAAAAGCTACTCCTGAAAAGGATGCCGAACTCAAGCTGAGAATCATTCCCAACAAAGAAACATACGCATTGCATGAAAAGGTTTTTACTAAGACCGAGTTCACCAATCTGACGGACAAGACACTCTGCTTTCCAGAACCGGTCCAAGACTGCATAAATTCAGTCTCTGGCTATGTCATCACAAGGGGTAGTCCTCTGGTCAGCAGCCCTGAGGTTGAGCAATTCATTTGCGTAATCGACGGCCGAGTAGGATCACGGGAGAAACTCCTTGCGGACATAAAGAATCGCTGGATCAAGCTTGTTCCAGATGCGGTGTACGTGACGAGATCCACGGAGGCAAAAGTCAGTTTAGATATCGCCGGCCAGTGGCTGCTTAAAGCAAGCTATCATCCTCCCGAAGCCGCGTTTGGCTCCGTCGAGACAAGCAAGTATGCCGTATCCGCAGCCCGGGAGGTCGGCTGCGCGGTCCCGGAAATGAAAGTTTCTGATGTACCGATCGCAATCATCGTCGTTCCTTCGAAGAACGACAAGTAAGGGGCGACACAAATCCATGCTGCCAGGGAGAAGGCGTCGCGGCTCTCCC
>JBGPGF010000119.1:0-9721 GCA_041483755.1 Terriglobia bacterium
CCTTCAGGATGTCGTTCTGCACGGTACCGGAAAGTTTTTCGAGGCTGGCGCCCTGCTTCTTCGCCACGGCAACGTACAAGCAGAGGAGAATCGCCGCGGTCGCGTTGATGGTCATCGAGGTGGAGACTTTTTCGAGCGGGATGCCGTCGAAAAGCGTTTCCATGTCTTCGAGCGAATCAATCGCTACGCCAACTTTGCCGACTTCGCCCGAGGCGAGCGCGTGGTCGGAGTCCATGCCGATCTGCGTGGGGAGGTCAAACGCCACCGAAAGCCCCATTTGCCCCTTGCTGAGCAGATAGCGATAGCGGCCATTTGATTCGGCTGCCGTGCCGAAACCGGCGTACTGCCGCATGGTCCACAGCCGGCCGCGGTACATCGTGGGGTAGATGCCGCGGGTGTAGGGAAACTCGCCCGGATAACCGAGGGCCTCTTCGGGGTTCTCGCCTGGGAGACTCTCCGGCGTGTACAGCCGCTCGACGGGCAAGCCGGAAATGGTGGTGAATCGCGGCTTGCGGTCGGTGGTTTCGGCGCTAGCTTGTTTTTTCTCGGCCATAAAATGTAAGAGGCTTGCGGCGCCCTACCGAATGCGCCAGGCGCGGCGAAACGAAGTCCAGGAAAAAACCACCATGAGTGCGGCGACACCCGCGGCCATCAGAATCAGCCAGCGCGCGACGTCGCGCAAGTAGGCGCGCACAGCCATGTTCATCCAGGAAAGCGCGAGAATGGCGAAGACCGCTCCAATCATTTCGTGAAAAAGCTGCCGGAGGGCGCGCCAGATGCGGCGGAATCCGCCGGGACGCTCCGCTGCGCGGGGTGGAGCCGTGGCCATGCGAGCATCTTAGCGCAAAACGCGATGCGAGCGATGCCGCCGACGCGCGGCGATGAAAGGGAGAACGCGTTGCGAAACCCGCTGTAAACGAATTGGCGACAACGTACGCGTTCGCTACTTGTATCGAGCGAACCAGAGTCCTAGAATCACTAAAGAGGTACAAGGAGAGCCAGCCTTGCAACTCGACGACAATTTAAAAAACCTGCTGCGGGAACTGGGTCATGCGATCAACGACACGGTGTCCGAATCCGAGCGCATCACGGGCGCAATCGCCGGCGTGCGCGCGCACGGTTACGACATCGTGCTCAAGCTGGACGCCACGATCGGCCTGGCGAGACGCGACGCCGACGCGCCGGAGACGCAGCTGTCACCGCAAGATCGCCGTTTCCTGGAATCGCTGCGGATTCAGGTGGACCAGGAATCCATGGATGAGGAAAAGGACCGCAAGGTTCCCGCGAGACTGACGATGACGCCGCAGGACGTGCGCTTCCTCAAATCGCTGCGGATTCAGGTGGACGATCTGGAATGAACGGCTTTATCCAAAACGGCATGTACAGAGCAGCGCGGGCGATGCTCCTTGCGAGCGCGCTGGGCTGCGCCGCGGCTTCGGCGCAGAAGCCCGTGGATACGAGCCAGGCCATCGTCATCAAGACCCTGAAGGTCAAATCGCCCCATGCCAAGTTCGCGGGCACGGTGATGCACGCAAACACCGCGCAGATCACGGTGCGCGGCAGGGACAACGAACTGGCCGTGCGCACCTTCCCTCTTTCGCCGGAACTTTCCGCTGCGATGCAGAAGGTCTTTGAGAAGGGCGGCTTCCAGTATGGAGATAAGGTCGTCGTGATGTACGACCTGACCTCCGGAGAAGCCGTCAAGATCAAGGGCAAGCCTTCGCATCCCATCTGAGCGCTTCAAAGAAATGAAGGGAGCGCCGCCGTGCTTCGCACTCCCGCCGTTGCCGGACGCTTCTATCCCTCCGATCCCCAAGAGCTGATTGCGCTCGTGCGGCAATACACGTCCGCGGAGCCGGCCGCGGGGCCGCGGCGCCGCGTGCGCGCGTGCCTGGTGCCTCATGCCGGGTATGTCTATTCCGGACACGTTGCCGGCGCTGTTTATGCGCGGATTGAGATACCGCGCAAGATTTTGATTCTCGGCGTGCGGCATTCCCCGCGCGGGCAGCCGGTGGCGATCCTCTCGAGCGGAGCGTGGCGCACACCGCTGGGCGACGCGCCGATTGATGAAGGGCTGGCCGGCGAGCTGCTCGCGGCATGTCCGCTGCTGCGCGAAGACGCCGTGGCGCACAGCGCGGAACACTCGCTCGAAGTGCAGATTCCGTTTCTCCAAGTGCTGGCGCCGGGTTTCACATTCGTTCCGGTGGCGCTGGGCACGATTCGTTTTGAGGACCTGACGCGGATCGGCGAAGCGGTGGCGCGCGTGCTGGGCGCGGCGAAGGAAGACGTGTTGCTGCTCACTACTTCCGACTTGAATCACTACGAAAGCGATACGGTGACGCGGCAGAAAGACGGCAAAGCGGTAGAAAAGTTACTGGCGCTGGATGCCCGCGGCCTCTACGACGTGTGCCGTGACGAGGAGATTTCCATGTGCGGGCTAGGTCCGGCGGTCGCTCTGATAACGGCGCTGCGCGCGCTCGGCGTGACCCGGAGCGAGTTGGTTCGTTATGCGACGTCCGGCGATATCTTCGGCGAGCGCGACGCCGTCGTGGGCTACGCGGGAATGATTTTCGCGTAGCCGCGCGAGGCCGCGTCAGTGCGAGCGGCCAGAGGAAGGCGGCGGCGACGAACGCGGCGTGGATGAAGGCGCAGACCTCGGCGCCGAGGATCCGGAGCTTGAACTCGAGCCAGAAGATGAGCGCGAGCCTGAACCGGAGCTAGAGCTTGAGCCGCTCGAGGATCCGTTCGATCCGCTGGACGATCCGCCACGATATCCGCCCGACGACGACGAATCGCCGCGCGGCGCCGGAGGAGGAGAGAAGTTGCGCCGCGGAGGCGGTGAAACTCTTGCCAACTCGCCGCCAGCCGGGCGTGAACCGGAACCGGCGGCACTGGGCACGCCGGAGCGACCGCTGCCGGCCGTCGCGGGTCCCGAGGAGTGCATCGGAACGCCTGCCTGGCCAGCGCGAGTGAAGCCGACCGCGCCGCGCGTCCCTTCCTGTGCGGCCAGTATGGAGCGCGAAACGCGTGCGGGAGGCGCAGCCGGCATCGTGCCGGCAGTACTTCCCGATAGATCGCGCGCCGGCTTCTTGACGACTTCCCACTTCTCGTCTGTCGGTACTGAACCGCGTGCAGGCGAGCGAGGAGCGATCCCGGAAGCGGCGATTACGCCATGGCCGAGATTCAGCGGCGGCTTTCCTCTGGCGTCCAGAGGATGAGCGGGCACGATGCCGACGCGATCACCCGAGCGGACAAGCGTTGCCGTCACTGGGCGCCACTGGACGGGTCCATTCCGGCCCATTCCGCCGGGCACCCAAAGCCAGCCCTGGCCGGGCGCAAACATCCAGCCGCCGAAGTGGTACGGCAGCCAGCCCCAGGGCTCGCTGCCTACCCACGTCCAGCCCAGGCCTCTAAAATTGACCCAGCTCCCATTATTCTGGAAGGGAGACCATCCCAAACCGGCGCCAAAGGGCTGCCAGCAGTAACCGTAGCCCGGATAGAAATACCATCCACCATAGCTGTACAGGTCCGCGAAGCCGGAGGTGTAATCCGGCGAGTACACATATCGCGACGAGGCATTCGCGGCCACCGCAACGATTTCCGTGCGGCGCGAAACCCAGCGATCGAAATCATCGGGAGCGCCGAGGTTTCCGACCTGCGCGTTCAGATCACCACCGGCGCGAATGGAGAGCAACTCACCCTTGAACAAGCGCCGGGTCTGCTTCCGAGTGACGACCGAGACCAAGCCTTTCTCAACGCTGACAGTGCTGCCGTCATCAAAGTTGTCAATCCGGAAGCTGGCGCGGCCTTCGGTCTCGACGGTGAAGTCTCCGCCCGTAACGGAGAAATAGTCGGAGCCCGCGGGGTTTACGTAAAACGCCGCGGTACCCTGGCGAAGAACAAGCCGCGTGGTGCGCGCGCCGTCATTCAGAGAGAGATCATAGAACTCGAGGACGGTGTTTTCGTCGAGGTAGGCCGTGGCGCCATTTTCAAATTCGACTTCGGCGCGGCCGTTGCCGGTGGAAAGTGCGTAGCCCTGGCGGATCGGCAGATTCAGGATGGCCTCTTCCCAGGAGGCGTTCTGGCTCGAGAGGGGATCGCTTCCCGCCGATTGTGTGTAGCGGACCTCACCTTGAACGAGGCTCAAGCGAACGATTCGCGCATGCGAGGAATCCGCGGCAGCGGGGAGGGCGGTTAGAAGGAGGGAGAACAGCCCCAAAAGGGCCAGGCCGAAACGCGCGTGGGATTTCACAGGTTTCCCCTCCATCGGAACTGGACTTCATGCTGCATTCGGCGCCGCGGCGGGCGGGCGAGTCACGCGGCAGCAGCGTGCCTCATGCGGCTACAGTCAATGCTCCCTCCACCGGGCCTGGGAGTCAAGCAATAGCATTGCATCAGACAAGGGATCGGCATCAGCCCCGCGGCGCGGTTGCACTACAGGTCGCCGGCGCGGAGCTGCGTGTCGGCCTCTTTCCAGGCGGCGTCAAACTCGCGCTGAATCCACGCGGCATCCGCGCCGCGTTTCTCGTGATCCAGAGCGGCTTTGAGCCCGAAAAGCGAGCGCGGGTTGCGTGGATTGCGGAGCAAATCTTCACGGAAGACTTTCTCCGCCTCGGTATCCTGGCCAGCGGCGAGAAGCGCGGCGCCGAGCGATTCGCGCACGGGGTAATACCACGAGGCAGGTTCGGAGTAATTGAGCGCGTCCTGCATCTCGACGGCTCTACGCCAGCGCACGATGGTTTCGTCTTTCCTGCCCAGCGCGGCAGCGATGCGCGCCGCGAGCACTTGCGCCGCCACCCCAAAGACATCTTTCGACGAGTTCAACATGTCGAACGACGCGTCAGCCTTGAGCGCGGCGGATTCCGCAGTCATGGCATCGAGTTCAATAGTGGCCTTGGCGGCATCGCCGCGCGAGGCCAGCGCCAGGGCGCGCGCGAAATGCCAATAGGCGTGCAGGACGGCCAGTTGCTTCGCCGGCTCCGGGGTGGCCAGAATGGCGTCCCATTTGCCGAAGCGCGCGTCCACCCACAGCGGCGTGACCGCGAAGCTCTCCAGCATCGGCATCATGCTGGCATGCGGCGTGATCCGCGTGGCCAAGGCGTCGGCGGCCTTTTTCGCCGCGGCGTAGTTCCCCTCCATGCAGGATGCCATGGCGAGGAAATGTTCGTTGTGGCTGTGATAGACGAGGTCGTAGAGGCTGCCTTCCTTGGCGGCTCGTTCCGCATAGACGCGGTCCACCTGCGCGGAGAGTTCGTTGCTCTTTGCCGCCGCGGCGTAATCGCCGGTGCGGACGTAGATGTGCGCGGGCATGTGGACGAGGTGGCCGGCCTGCGGAACCATCGTGTCGAGACGATGGGCGCTGGACAAGGCGCGGTCAGGATGCGGTGAAGCTTCGACGGCGTGAATGTAGTAATGATTCGCGCCGGCATGCATCGGATCGCGCGCGAGGACGGATTCGAGGACGCGCAGAATCTCTTCGGTATTTTCGGTGGGCCGGCCGTCGTGCGTCCAGAGCTGCCAGGGCGAGAGGTCCATCAGGCTTTCCGCATAGAGCGTGGCGGCATCGAGGTCGTCGGGGTATTTGTGCGAGAGGTTGCGCATGGCAGCAGCAAAATCACGCGAGAGCTTCTTGTAGTCCGGACTGGCTTCGCCGGAATAGCGCGTGGCGAGTGCTGCGACATAATCCTTTTCGATTTGCGGCGCGTTCTCGGCGAGCTTCAGCGCCTTTTGGACCGTGTCATACGCAAATTTTTCGCGCTGCGGGTCCACGTCAATGTTGTAGTTGGGGCCGAGAGCGAAGGCGCTGCTCCAGAGCGGCATGGGCGAAGCGGGATCGAGCTCCGCGGCGCGCTGGAAGGCGCGGCCAGCCTCTTCGTGGTTGAAGCCGTAGGTCAGCGTGATGCCCTGATCGAAGAAGAGCTGCGCTTCGGCGCTCTTGGTGGCGATGGCGTGATGCTGGCGTCCGACGGCGGTGAGGCCCAGATCGGGCGGGGGCTCGGCCTTTTTCGTTTGCGCGTGGAGCGGGAGAAGAACTGCAAGGCAAATGGTCACGATGAATGCGGTGCGACGCATAACGACCTCCGGAGAAGGAGAGATGCTGGTGCTGTACCACCTGCCCGGTACGCAGCGAATTGTAGACGCGGTGGAGACGGGAAGCAAGGAAACGAAAAGAACACCCTTGGGTTTACAGGGCGCCCCGCGGCGCGCGGCTGGAAGACATCCCAAGTGACGAAGCGCAAACCACTTCTACATGCGGGCGGAAGCGACGGCGGCGGATTCGGCTTTGCGCGATTCCCGCCAAAGCTGAATGTACGGTTGCAACTCCAGCATCATCTTGTGGAACTGGTCGAGATTCAGAGACTGCGCGCCGTCGCTGATGGCTTTCTCGGGCGCAGGATGGACCTCAACGAGCAAACCGTCGGCGCCGATGGCGACGCCCGCGCGGGAAAGCGCCGGAACAAGGCTGCGCCTACCGGTGGCGTGGCTGGGGTCGAGGACGACGGGCAGGTGCGTCAGCTCCGCGAGCGCGGGGATCGCGGTAATGTCGCACGTGTTGCGCGTGACGGTTTCGAACGTGCGGATGCCGCGCTCGCACAGAATTACCTCGGAATTGCCGTGCGCGACGATGTACTCGGCAGACATGAGAAGTTCTTTCACCGTCGCGCTCAGGCCGCGTTTCAAAAGAATGGGCCGGCCGCATTTGCCGAGTTCCTTGAGCAGGACGAAATTCTGCATGTTGCGCGCGCCGACCTGCAGGATGTCCGCGTATTGGGCGATGAGGGCGACGTGACGATCGCTCATAACCTCGGTGATGATAGCCAACCCGGTCGCGCGCTTGGCCTTCTGGAGAAGCTTCAGGCCTTCCTCTTCCATGCCCTGAAAGTCGTACGGCGATGTGCGCGGCTTGAAGGCGCCGCCGCGAAGAATCTTTGCCCCCGCGCGCGCGACACCTTCCGCGGCGCGCATAATCTGCTCTTCGGATTCCACCGAACACGGTCCCGCCATAACCACGAATTCAGCGCCGCCGATGACGGTGCCGTCCACCCGAATCTGCGTGCGGCCTGTGCGGAATTCCTTGCTGACAAACTTGTAGGGCGCGGAGATGCGCACGACGTTCTCGACCTGCGGCAGGGCTTCGACGGACTCGAAGCAGGCCGTGACGTCCCCGACGCCGACCACGCCGATGACCACGCGCTCGTCGCCCTCGATGGAGTGAACCTTGTAGCCGAAGTGCTGGACCTGTGCGCAGACTTCGTCAATTTCCTGCCGGGTGGCATGGAGCTTCATGGAAATAATCATGGCCGGAGTATTTTACATGTCCTCGGGCGGAGACGAAAGGGAATGACCGGGCGAGGGCGGGCACTGCAAACTGCGTGCGGCGGTCGGGGCGGTCCTGCGGTTCTAGCTGCGCGCGTCTTCCCCACAGGGCCGAATCCGGGTGACCCGGGCGCGTTCCGGTTGCTCCGGGGTGCGCCCTTCTCCGCTAATTGTTTCCCGCTCCCGCCAGCCACTTCCCCAGGACTTTCTGCTGTTCCGGTTCGACCGCCGTGAACGTCACATCCATCCCCATGTTGTGGTCTTCGTACGTTACGCTGCCAATCGCAGTGAACGTCACGTCATTATGGGTGATGACCACTCGGATTCGCGTTCCTGCGGGGAAAGGGTTCAGCGTATCGAGGTAGCAGCCTTCGGAACTGATCTCGGAAACGCGAGCTTCCATCCGCGTTTCCGAATCCAGGTCGGTTTCTACAGCTTCTGCGATGAACGGGGTCCGCGGTGCTGCGTGGGAATCGCCACTACACAGGCCTCCCGCCAGCCCGCCCGGATTCTCCGGACTACAAGACGCATTCGGCATGGATCGCCTTCTTTCTGCGCCTTCACAAGCTTTCGGTGCGATTACCATCCTCCTACGCCCTTCTGCACCAGGCAATCCCCCATCCGTACCATGTGCCGGCCCGGTCATCTCCATCTCTTGTAATGCCCCCGCCGCGCCGCGCTACAGGAGGCTCCCAGGAGTCAAGTGAAATAGGAGAAATCGAGACTGCGGGAGTCTTACGCCCTTACACCCAATTGCGTGCCGGTCGTGCTCCCGGCCCCGATCTCACAGATGATCTGTGCGACGGTTGGATCGTTCCTGCGGTTCTAAGAGATGTCACGATGTGGTGCGTTTGGGTAACGCCGCGCACCACATCGAGCATCGTTTCGAGGAATCCGATCAACATGCAAACTCAGTCGTCGTCCTCGTCACGGTTGTGGTCGCGGATGACGGCGAGTTGCCCGCGGATTTCACCGCCCGGAAAACGCGGCGTGTGCACGTTGGCGTACCCGTCGCCGGTCTTGATCGCGCGCAGGAACGTGGCGAAATCACCCGCGTTCAGGCCCTGGTCGGACGCTCCGGCATTCAACGGGATGATGTCCGCCGCTGTGGTTGTGCCGGTGACCGTGGCGGTTGTCATCGCCGGGCAATCCGGCTTCTGCGGGATTGTTGCGCTTCCCGCCGGGCCGCCGCAGAGAAACGTCATGACGTTGCCGTTGACGCCTTCCTGGGCAAAGTGAATATGTGCCTGGATGGGGGGCGCGGTCAGTCCGGTCCACGAAAGCGTCCAATTGAGCGTCGTCCCGTCCTCGCTGAGCTTCGCCTCAAATCTTCCGTGGCCGCCCGTGCCTTTGGGCAGCACCTCGTTAAAGGTGGATAGCCGCGTGAAGAGGCGTAGGTGGCGCCCCTCGTCGTTGGCGCGTACTGCCATGCTCGAGATGCTGGCCATCGCGAGAGCACACAACGCCCCCACGGCAATTTTGATTCCTGGATTCTTCATCGTTTTTCTCCTTGTGGTGCAAAGTCGTGCAAACCATCAGCCTGCTGAATATGCGTCGAACAAGTACTGCGCGTTGCCGGCGGCGCACCCCGTCGGAGCAAAAATCAGGAGGCGAACGAGCTCCGGCGTTCTGCGAACTCCCAGGCCCTGCCGGCGCGATCCCCTCTACACGCGGGGAGGTAAATTAACGGATGCGGAAATAGGAAGTGTCACCAGTTCGTTGCCAGCTTGTCCAAAATTTGTCACGGCTGGCGAGCAATTCGATGAACGGATCGTCACTATCGCGTTACTGCTTTCCCGTCTTGTGCTCGGCGGCACCCGTAAGTTGCGGCACCCCCTTCCCGGTGCCATAATTCGCATTCATACGCTTCACTGGCCACGGACTACCGGCCAGTTGTTTTTCCTGGGGGTCCCCATGGCATTGCGCGATAGCTGGATTGAAAAGAGGCTGCAGGCTTCCGCCGCTGCAAATGGATCGAGAAACATGTCGCAGATGCATTTTGCGCGACGCGGCGTCGTCACCGAGGAGATGCTCCACGTCGCGAAACGAGAGAAGCTCGAGCCCGAGCTGGTCCGCAGCGAGATTGCGCGCGGGCGCGCCATCATTCCCGCGAACATTCATCACCGCAACCTCGAGCCGATGGGCATTGGCATCGCCTTCAAATGCAAGATCAACGCCAACATCGGCAACTCCGCGACCACTTCCGACATTGACGAAGAACTGAAGAAGCTGCACCACGCCGTTCATTACGGCTCGGACACCGTCATGGACCTCTCCACCGGCGGCGACATTCCGACGATTCGCCGGGCCATCATTGACGCCTCGCCGGTGCCCGTGGGCACCGTGCCCGTCTATGAAGCGATATCGCGCGTGCGCCGCCCCGAAGATCTCACCTTCGACCTGA
>JBGPGF010000120.1:0-9706 GCA_041483755.1 Terriglobia bacterium
GAATTCCGCAAGCTGCTTGACCAGGGGCTCCACCGCGCCCTGCTCGAGCGCGATATCCGCCAGCGCGTTCGCGTATTGCAGAGCCGCGGACTTCAATTCGCGCTCCCCGCCAGGCTGGCGACAAAGGAGTGGAAGAGCGAGTCTTGTGTCTTGGCCGTGATTTGTTTCGCCAGAAGCGTTTCAGCGCCTTCGACGGCCAGCTTCGCCGCCAGCGCCTTCAGTTCGAACCGCGCCGCGCGTTCCGCGGCTTCGATCTCGGCGCGCGCCGCTGCGGCGATCTTTGCTGCTTCATTGCGCGTCATTGCGCGCAGCCGCTCGCCTTCCGACGCCGCTTCGCGTTCCGCCGCAACGCGCAACTCGGCCACTTCCTGATCGAGCCGCGCCAGCCGTGTTTCCGCATCCTGAAGCCGCCGGTCGGCCTCCGCCTTGGCCACCGTCGCCTGCCGGATCGCGCTGGTGATCGCTTCCGCGCGTTTGGCGAAGAAGGCGGGCGCCTTCTTTATGCAGAGCCAGCCGATGCCCCCCGCGACGATCGCAAAATTGATCCACTTGAAAACTTCGCCGATGCCCGCTTCGGCGGGGTTCGAGCCTTCCTCCGCGGCGCGCGCATTCGCTGCGGCGCTCAGGAAAATGGCCAGGAAGAGGATCAGTAGGGCCAGCCGCCGGCTGCGCTTCATCGCGCCTCTCTTGCGGGCGTGGCCGGAGGAAACGGACGAACCTCCAGAATTTTTCCAGCAATTTCGGCGGCAAGCTGGCTGGCGGAGCTTTCCACTTCGCGGCGCGCCGCAGCCACTTCGCCGGCGATCCGCTCCCTTGCCACGCGAACCTCTTCCGCGGCGCTGGCGCGCGCCACCTTGATTTGGGCATTGCGCGCCTCGAGCAGCTTTTTCCGGACGCCCTCCTGCGCGGCGTACACCTCGTTGCGTGCCTTCTTCAGTGCGTCCTGGAACTGCTGCGTCTTGTTGCGAACGGCTTCTTGCGCGGCCTCGGCGGCCTTCTGCGCGCCGGTGGTGCGCGCGTCGCGCTCGTTCATCACCTTGAGCAAGGGGCCAAAGAAGAGCGAGCGCAAAATAAAATAAAATAAGAATACGATCAGGACTGTAGGCACAGCCTGCAGGAAGAGTTCGCCAAGCTGGTGAACGATTTCTTGCATCGAGTTGTCGCGCCTGATCCTTTTCCCAAGTGGCCGCGAAGCAGCCAACTTCCAGCGTGCCCGTGAAGCGACCAGCTTCCAGCGTGGCTACAAAGCAGCCAGCAGGTTGGCGGCCGCACCATGTCCCGGATTGGACCGGGGCTTTCTGCGGGCCTGAAGCTGCCCAATCGAATCAATTTTTATAGCATCCGCGGCCCTTTTGCGTCAATCGCGGGACGCCACCGGTTGAAATCCAGATGATTCACTCCTGCTGGGAGGAAGAGTATTTAGCCGAGCCAATGGTTGAGGTCGGCGGTGCGGTGGAGCAGGCCGACGGCGCCGAGCTTATGAAACCGCGCCGCGTGGCCGCGATAGCCGTCCATCCCGCGCGCGAGGATAGCCAGGAACGGCACGCCGGCATCCCGCGCGGCCAGGGCATCGTCCACGTTATCCCCCAGGTAGATGGCCTCCGCGGGGTCGCGGCCATCCAGAATTTTCAGCAGGCCGGCGGGGTCGGGCTTGGGGCGGGGAACATCGTCCATGGTGACGGATTGACGGAAGTGCTTGATGGCGGGCCAGCGGTCAAACGTGAAGCCGAATTCGTGCCGCGTGCGCCCGGTAAAAATATTCAGTTCAAAGCGCCGCGCCCAGCGCTCGATCTGCCGCGGCGTCACCATGATTCTTTCGTTGCGCACGTTGCCATTGCCACCGTTCGTGCCCCAATAAAAGCGTTCGAACGCCGCGCGCGCCTCTTCGTAGGTCGTGGGCCGCCCCAGCGAAGTCACCCAAGCCGCGGTCATGCGCCAATCGTCGTTGTACCCCGGCTTGCTCTTCCATTCGTGGAGCTGCTTGTAGGTGACGCGCTTCCCGCTCAGGTGCCGCACCGTTTCGATCGCCGAGCGCCAATAGGTGGCGCGCACGTCCACCAGCACGCCGTCCACGTCGAAAATCAGAATCCGCGGCTGCCGCTTCACTTCTTTTCCGGCACTGTGCTTCGTTTTCTTCATCCGCCTCTTCCGCAGGGGCACGGCACAGCCGTGTTATTTCTTCGTGCCCCCAGACTATCAGTTTCGCCGTCCGCCGCGCCGCGCGTCAAGCCGCGTGCGCGGCATGCGGAATTCTGATGTTCCCCAAGACCCTTCTATTGTATATATGGCGCGCTGCTATTTCGCTTCCAGGCGGACTATGAGTGCGACGATGAGCACTGGCGCGGCACCAACCTTGTCGGCTGCGGCATGGGAGGCCATCCGCGGCGGGTACGATCTGCAAGTGCATGTCGCACCCGACGTGATTCCCAGAAGGATCGACGACATCGATCTTGCGAAAGAGTTCCTCGCGCGCGGCCTCTGCGGCTTCGTCCTCAAATCACATTATTTCCCAACCGCCGAACGCGCGCAGGTCGTTTCGAAAGCCGTCCAGGGAATTCGCGCCTACGGCGCGATCGCATTGAACCACAGCATCGGCGGACTGAATCCCGTGGCCATCGAGCTTGCCGGGCGCTCCGGCTGCAAGATCGTCTGGATGCCCACAGTGGATGCCGCGAACGAATCAGCGGGACGCCTGGGGACAAAGTCTTCCGCGCCCGCCACCGGGACGACGCCCCCCAAGTTGCCATTCTGGGCCAAGATTCAGCAGGAACTCACTGCCGCGGGAATCGCGCCGCCGCCCATCACCGTCATTGATGAAGGCGGAAACCTTACCGCCGCCGCGCGCGCCTGCCTCGAAGGAATCGTTAAGTACGATATGATTCTTGCTACCGGCCATCTATCCCGCCGCGAAATTTTCGCGCTGGTGCGCGCGGCCAAAGAAATGAAACTCCGAAAAGTAGTGGTCACGCACGCCGAATTCCCGTCCCAAAACCTTTCCGCGGACGAACAACTTGAACTTGCCGGCATGGGTGCGTTCATTGAGCATTGCTTCACCACCATGCACACGGGCAAAGCGTCCTGGGCCACGGCCATTGCCGGCATTCGCAAAGCCGGTCCCGAGCGCTGCGTTCTCTCCACCGATCTGGGCCAGACGATCAATCCGCCCGTGGCGGAAGGCTTCGCCATGTTCGCGCAAACACTTTTGGACGCCGGTTTTTCCGGCGATGAAGTCCGCCGCATGGCGGTTGCGAATCCGAGCCAGTTGGTTCAGTAGCTTATTTCGAAAAGAATGGATCTTATGGCGCAACAGAAGAGCGTTCTCGTTGTCAGCGCGCACGCGGCCGATTTCGTTTGGCGCGCGGGCGGAGCCATCGCTCTCTACGCGTCGCGCGGATGCCGAGTGCGCATTCTGTGTCTCTCGTTCGGCGAGCGCGGCGAGAGCCAGGGCGCCTGGAAAGAGCCGGGGATGACCATCGAGCGCGTCAAGGAGATCCGGCGCGCCGAATCCACGCGGGCGGCCGGTCTTCTTGGCGCGGAGATTCGCTTCTTCGATTGCGGTGATTATCCGCTCCAGCCCTCCGAAGAAACGATTCAAGAAATGGTTGCGGAATACCGCGAGCTGCAGCCCGCCTTCGTGCTCGCGCACTCGTTTCTGGACCCCTATAATCCCGATCATCCCGCCGCCAGCAGCATTTCTCTGCGAACGCGCGTCTATGCGCAGGCGCTGGGCTATCCGGCGCCCGGCAAGCCGCTCGGCGCGCCGCCGGTTTTCATGTTCGAACCGCACCAGCCGGAGCAGTGCGGTTTCAAGCCCGAAGTCTTGCTGGATATCACGCCCGTCTGGGAAACCAAACGCAAGGCCATGGAGTCCATGGAGGCGCAGACGCATCTTTGGGAGTACTACACGGACCTCGGCAAGCGTCGCGGCGTGCAGGCCGTGCGCAACGGCGGAAGCAAGAGCATCAAATTCGCGGAAGCCTTTCAGCGCGTCTATCCGCAGGTTACGGAAGAGTTGTCATGAAGCCGAAGGTCGTTCGAAAGATTCGCCGGCCCGATGCTGAAGTCGTCCGCGCTTTGGGCGAACTCGGCGTCGCCACGGTGCATGAGGCGCAGGGGCGAAAGGGTCTCGCGCGGCCTTGCCTCCGGCCGATTTATCCGGGCGCAAAAATGGCCGGCCCGGCTGTCACGGTTTCCTCGCAGCCCGGCGATAACCTGATGATCCACGCGGCGGTCGAAGTGTGCCGGCCTGGTGATGTTTTGGTCGTGACCACGACGTCGGAATCCACCGATGGCATGTTCGGCGAATTGCTGGGCGTGTCGTGCCAGGCGCACGGCGTGATCGGGTTGATCCTTGACGCAGGCGTTCGCGACACCGCGGAGCTTGCGGCCATGCGCTTCCCGGTGTGGGCGAAGGCGATCTCGGCGCAGGGAACCGTGAAGGCCACGGCCGGTTCGGTCAACGTTCCGGTGGTTTGCGCGGGAGCCATTGTGAATCCCGGCGACGTGATTGTGGCCGATGCCGACGGCGTCGTCGTCGTCCCGTATGGATGCGCAGCCGAAGTGGCAGCGCTCGGCATGGAGCGCGCTGCGAAGGAAGTGAAAACACGCGAGCGGCTTCGCAACGGTGAATTGGGCGTGGATTTCTACGGCCTCCGCGCAAAACTCGCGGAACTCGGCGTCGAGTACGTGGACGAGATGCCGGACCCGGACAAGGGCAAAGGCGACTGAATACGTCATTGCAGGCATCGCATGATATTTTCCGCCAATCCTCGGTACTTGATCCTCTCCCAATGAGACTATCCATTCTGGCCAAGCGGCCAGTGGCGCACAGGGCACACTCAGCGGCCCGCATGTCAGACGCCGATACAATGAATGCATGCGGCAACGCCTGTTGATTTTCGCGCTCCTTGCGAGCCTTGGGGCCGGGTGCAAGCACCAGCCCCCTACCGACTACCGCCCACTCGATCAATCCGGAATGTGGTTCGGCAAGCTGGAGGAACTCAAGGCGTTGAATCTCAACGACGCCGAAGTCGCGCAGCTCGCTCGATTGAAGCAGGTGAGCGCATCGGACGATTTGTGCATTCAGCTGGTGAGCATGGCTCACACCCGCCAGCATGCTTTCGCCAGCGCCGACGCGGTCATGAATCTTTCGCGTTCCGGTTTCAGCGACCAAGAAATCCTCGAGATTGCCCGCACGGACAAACTCGATGCCGTGGCCAACGAAGCCGTCACCCTCCGCCTTATCGGCATTTCCAACAAAGTTGTCCTGACCGTGCTGCACCGCCAGGCGCAGGGGCTCCCCACATTGTCCGGAGCGGCCATCGGTGACCTAAGGAACGTTGGCCTGACGGAATTCCAGATTCTCGAGCGCATCAATCGGGGCGAAACCGACGCGCAAGCCGAAAGAGAAGTCGCCGCTTGGAAGCGCGTCCGCAACCAAACTGGATTCGTTCGCAACCGCGGCCGCATCGCCCGCTGACGGCACGGTCAGCCGGCCTCTTCTGTTTTGCTTCCCTTCACTTGCCCCGCTACAATCGAGCTGCCATGGTCCGCTCGCATCCCAGGACCGTCGTTTCCACCGCGCTTCTGATTCTCGCAGCGCTCTGGGCGTCGTCTTGCGCCGTCCCCCTCGGCCCCGTCTACACGATTGAGAAGCAGTCCGTCACGGTCCATTTTGTCTCGGAGCCTGAGCCGCACCTGGAAGTATCCGCAGATTTCCGCGTGATCAATTCCGGGAACCAGCTCTTGGAAGGATTAGAAGTAGAGTTGCCTGATCTGCGCTTCTACGACACCTCGAATCTGCAGATTCAACTCGACCAACAGGACTGGACGGCACGCGCTCTGAATGATGGCGTGAATGGGCGCAAGAAAATTCTCTTCGAGGCTCCGTGGCGCCAGAAGGCCCGGCATGAACTGACCCTGCGCTACGAATTGAGCCGCGGTATCACGCGGTCCGCGCTTGTGGCCTTCGCTGCGGAAGACGCGTTCTATCTCTCGCCCGGCGGCTGGTACCCTGTCCTGCAAGCGCCGAGCGGCACGTTTGCGGAACTCCGCGGTCCCCAAAAGAAATGGGATTTTACGCTGCGGCTTCCCGCGGCGTTTCGCGTTCGGGCCAGCGGCCGCGACCGCGGGAAGAAGATGCAAGGAAATGAATTCGTTGAACGATTCGAACAGCAAGAAGACAGTCTGCTGCCGTTCGCGGTCGCCGGCCGCTACGAGGAGCGGGAAATTGTCGCTCACGGACAGTCTGTTATGATCTGGACCCGCCACCCCTATGCTGAATCCGACGCACAGACGACCGCTGCTCATGCGGCAAGAGTGCTTTTGGCCTACGACGACCTGTTTGGACCGCGAAGCAAACGCACCTCGCCCGTTTGGCTTGTTGACTGCCCCTGCTCCGATCGCAGGACTGTCGGTCTCAGCATTCCCCAAGGGGCGTACGCTTCCACTCTCAGCACGTACGGCCCTTTTCCCGACATGGTGATCCTTGAGGAGTCTGCTCTGGCGGCGGGCGTGGATCCTTTTCTTGCAAGACAACTTGTGCCTTCCTGGCTTGGCCTCGGCCAAATCCAATCGCGACAGCAAGCAGAGATGCCTATGGAACGATTGGACGCCTATGCAGCGATATTGGCCGAGTTGCCTGCGGAACTTCACGCCGGGCGGGACGCAGAGATCGCTGACTTGCTCCGTCAATTTGACGCAGGGCAGGCGCTCGAAGCAAGTCAAAAGGGAGAGGACCCGGGCGTCAGAAATGGATTGAAGCAGCCGGAGAAGGAAAATGCATTCAAGGACCTCCTTTTTTTCTTTGGCCTCGAGGACCGCTTTGGCCAAGAGCATCTTCACGCCGCGCTCAAGCACATGGTCCAGGCCCGCCGCGCACTCGGCTACAATCTCGCCGACCTGATCGCGGCGCTGGAACAAGAGACACACCGGAACGTTGCTGAATTCGCGCGTCTTTGGCTCAAGCATCCCGGCATCCCCGAAGACTTTCGCGAGCGCTACGCAATGATCGCCGCGGGGCCCGCGCCGGCAGCCGCCACTTCTCAATCCAAGGAGACCACGCCATGAAGGAAGTCGTTCTGACCGATCGCGGCCCAAAACCCATCGGCCCCTACTCGCAAGCAATCAAAGCAAACGGGTTTCTCTACCTCGCCGGCCAGGTTGCGCTGGATCCCAAGAGCGGCGAGCTCACCGGCGCGGACATCCGCCAGCAGACTGAGCGCACTCTGGAAAATATCAAAGGCATTGTCGAGGCCGCCGGTTCGAAGCTGAGCCACGTCGTCAAGACTACTGTCTTTCTGAAGGACATGAATGATTTTGCCGCGATGAACGAAGCCTATGCGAAGTATTTTACCGCCGCCCCACCGGCCCGCTCGACGGTGCAGGCCGCACGCCTGCCCAAGGACGCATTAGTGGAAATCGAAGTGATCGCCACGGTGTAAATTAGAAAGAAGCCGCTTGCATCTCAGGCGATTGAGCGGAAACGGCAAACGGCCAACGGAAGATTTTGTTTACGGCGCGCTGGGGCTTTCCAAGGCTTCATCCACGGCGATGTACGTGAGCACGGCAATCACGCCAATCACGACAAAAATAAAGCGGTTCCGGGCCGCCCGGCGGGGCGGCCGCTGCGTGTCCTTTGTGCCCGCACCGCGCGGTCCCTGTGGATCGGCAGGATCCGGCGGCGGATCCAGCAGGACGCGAACCGCGGTCGCCTCCGGGATGATCTCGGTTTCCTCGCCCACGGTGAACGCCAACGCGCCTCGCCGGCTCGTCACGATCAATTCTTTCGGTCCGGCGATGCTTACTTGCGCGACCACCGGGCCATCCGCTCGAGGCCGGATATGCGCGTCCTTCACCACCAGATCGAATCCGCGCGCGGTTGAAGTGGAAAAAACCGCCGTGCCTGCCCGGAGCGTGAATGACGCCGAGCCCGTTCCATCCGGGGCCGCAACGTCCGCAGCGCTTGATCCCGCCAGATAAAAGCGCGCAGCCCCAACTCGCACCTGCAGCGTGCCTGCCGATTCGGTGCTCAACTGGTCTCCGCCGTAGATCGTCGCGCCGAGAGATGCAGGCGTGCTTCCTACGTGTGCGCGCTGCGCGGAGATGATCGTGCCAAGCGGATTCGCCGGGGAAGCCGATGCTGGGAATGCTAGAAAACTTGCACTAAGTAACGCTGCGAGGGACGCGCGCAAGCGTTGTTGCATCCATACCTCCAAGAGGGCAGAAGCAAGCATAGCCACGCTGGCTCGCGCAGTCAATCGAGAAACAAACTTATTTTGCGGGACGCCCTGCGCCGCCGTTCCGCCGCACCTTGCATGTCACCTCACTTGTAGCTTGCGCCCCCATCCGCTGCTACAATGCCTCCTGTCTATGGCCGACTGGAAACAAATCCAGGCCCGCATTCGACGCGCCCGCACCGGAGCCGATCCCGCAGGACAGCTCGAAAAACTTTTCGAGAAAACGCGCGATGCCATGGCTGCGTACGAACTGGCCGTGCATCATGAAGCCGCCGGCCACATCAGCGATGCGGTCCGTTGGTTTGGAACGGCCGCGGAGCGTTTTCGCCGCGCCGATTGGAAGAAGAAGTCGGAAGAAGCGATTGCGCGTCTTTCCGGTTCGGCGCCGGCGAAAGCCGCCGTGGCGGCAGAACCCGAGGTTGCTTTGACTACCGATGACGCCCAAGTGAATTTCGCAGAGCCCACACTTTTCTCGGATCGCACGGAAACTGCCTCGGGCGAAACGCCGCCGAACGAAATGCCGGAAGCCGCGCATCCGGCGGAGGAAGCCACAGCCCCCGGCGCACTGCCGGAAAGAAAACGCCGGCGCCGCGGCCGCCGCGGAGGACGCAAGCACCGCCACGGCAAGGGCGGTGCGCTGCCGGCGCCTGCCGAGCCGGCTGCGGGTCCTCGTGCTGTGGAAACTCGCGCCGTCGAAACTCGTGCCGCCGAAACTCCTGCCGCTTTCACGCGAGCTGTTTCCGCTCCGCCGGATCCAGCTTCCGCGGAAAACTTTCACCAGGAAGTTGCCGAGCCGTCCGGGCCGGCCTTGCGTGGCCGCTCGGGCGATCCCGGAATGGCGTCTCGCCTCGCTCTTCTGGAAATGCAATTGCGGCGCTTGCTTGCGTGTGCGCCCATTAAGCTCGAAGACGCCGACCGCGCGCCCGCGGGCCCCGGCGTGTTCGTCGTCGCCGATTCCGACCTGGTCACCTATTACTACGCCGAATCCTGCAAGACGCTGCGCATTGCCATCGGCAGCTTGCTGCGTAGCGGCGGCCCCGGTCGGCGCGATACCGGCGAATCCCTCAAAGCCCGCTTCGCCGATCACCTTGGCATCCCCGAGGCGCGCGTGGCGAAGTACGTCGGCGAGCATTGCCTCATCCGCTGGCTGCAGCTCGACGATGGCGCCGCGGCGTTCGCGCACTTCACGGTTTCTGTTCTCCGCCCCCTGCTGAACGATTGGGAGTAGCCCTCCTTCGCGACGCGCTTCGGCGGCCAGGGCCGCTGGGCGTGAGTCGTGATTTGTGAATCGTGGAAGAGCACCCCCTCCCCCACCCCCATGGTTTTGTGCATCTGTTCATTCCACACGACTTGCGGACGCCTGGTCTGCATCTGTTCATTCTGCGGGAGTTGCGGACGTGATTTCAGTTTCATCCGGGAGTCGCTGGGCAGGCGCTTGTTGATTCTACAGGCTTTGCAGGAGAGAGACC
>JBGPGF010000121.1:0-9663 GCA_041483755.1 Terriglobia bacterium
CTGCGCACGGGCATCCTCGAGTCGCGATAGACGCGCTTTCCATTCCGCCCTGTTTCGGAAAACGCCGCGATCATTGTGAAGTGGAATTCGTGAATTGTAATTAGAGATTGCCGCTTCGCTGGCGGATGCCCCGAGCGGCTTGTTCGGCGGCTTTGCGGATCGTGTCGGGCAATTCCCCGCGGCTGCGCGCCAAACTCTCTACCACTGCCAAATCCTCCGGCTGCCCAATCAATGCGAGCGCCTTCAGTGCTTCCCACTGCTCCTCCGCGCTTGGATCAATCGCGGCGATAGGAGTGTCGCGCAACACCGGAGAGCCATCCGCAACCAGCCAGCGGCCCATGCTTCCGGGAACTTCGGAACGTACCTCGATCTTCTGCCCAGCCGCCTCGATACGCCCCAGGAGCGTGCCGGGATTGAGCGTGTCGCCGGGAACCAGGCGCTGCCGCAGAGTGCCTTCCGCGCCCGCCTTCACGGCGTAGGGCTCCAGGATCGCGCGAATCTCATCGTGCCCGGCGGAATCTTGAAAGCGCACCAGCGAAAGCGCCGCATTGCGCCGCACCATGGGATTTATGTCCGCGAGCAACGACCGAAGCGCGTCGTGAAACGCGGCGCTGGAATTGTCCTGTCCCATCACCCAGGCCGCCGTGAGCCGAAGTTCGGCGTGCGGGTTCATCGCAACCGCTGTAACGGCGGGGTACCAGCGCCGCGCCGAAGCGCGAACTCCCGGATCTGGACTCAAGATGCGATCCGCAATTTGCGAAAGCCCGTGCTGCACTTTGCGCGGGTGCCCGCCATCCGCCAGATTCCGCGTGATCTCCTCGTCGCTCAGGGGCAGACCAAACCACGTGGCGCGCCAGAAAAGAAACGGCATCAGCACGAAGAGAAACGACAAGGCCAAAATACCCAACAGCCAGTGGCGTGCCAGGCCCTTCGGAGAAGCAGCCTGCGTCTCCGGCGCCGAGCTGGCGGATTGTTCCGGGGAGCTCATCCGATTCGGGGCGGGTACAGTTGATAGAGCAGCAGATAAATGATCACGCCCGTCACGCTAACATAGAACCACAGCGGGAGCGTCCAGCGAGCAATCGCGCGATGACGCTCAAACTGTCCCTTCCAGGCGCGCCGAATCGTCATGATCGCCAGCGGCAAAATCACCACGGCCAAAATCGTGTGCGAGAGCAGCAGCGCGAAGTACACCGGCCGAATCCAACCCTGGCCCGTGAAATGGACCACGCCTACGCGCGCATGGTAAATCAAATACGAAGCAAGAAATATCGTGGAGACGGCGAAGGCCGCAACCATGCAGGCCCGGTGCGCTTGAATCTGCTTGCGGCGAATAAAAAAGTACCCGCTGGCCAGCAGCAGGGCGCTTGTTCCATTCAGTGCAGCATTGAAGGCCGCTTGCGAAAACATGGATGCGTGGCGCGGAGCGCGAAGGCTCGCTACTTCGCTTCCTCTTTTTTGTGGCCCCCGGGTATCCAGCCCTGCTGCCGGGCGATCAGAAACAGCATCAACGAAAAGAGTCCGCCCATCATCAGGCAGACGGCCAGGAGGAGTATGCCGTCAATGTTCAGCTCAATCTTCTCCAGAAACGTCTCCACGATTCCCGCGACGGATAGTGCAATCAAAAGCAGGCAGATCGCCGCCAAAATCAGAGCTTCACGCGTTTTCCCCATCCTGGTTAACTCCCCCTCAAACCCAGTTCTAGCGAGGCAGTTTGTCGTACATCATCAAGCCGAGAAGCAGTGGAATATGCAAAACGGTCGCGTGCATGAGCCACTTGGCGCGCGTGTTCGTCTTCGCCGCGGCGGCCCACAGGCACACTTGCACCAGCCCCGTGCTCACCACCAGGGCGCCGAAAAAGTACCGCACACCGGCCAAGCCGGCGAGGGCGGGCAACAGACTGACGGCCACAAGCGCCGAGGCGGCGATCAATATCTGTCGGAAAGTGCGCACTCCGCTGCGGTCCACCACGGGAAGCATCTGAATCCCCGCGCGGGCATAATCTTCGCGATAGATCCATGCAATCGCGTGAAAGTGCGGAAATTGCCAGAAAAAGAGAATCGCGAAGAGCAGCCACGCGCCGCGCTCCAGATGCCCCGAAGCGGCCACCCAGCCGATCATCGGCGGTATCGCTCCGGGGAATGCGCCGACGAACGTGGCCCAAACCGTGCGCTTCTTGAGCGGCGTGTAGGCGAGCAGGTAGCTCACGCAAGTGGCCACACCCAAACCACTCGCCAAAATACCTGCCGCAAGCCACAAATCCAGAGCGCCCGCAAGGGAGAGCGCGATGCCGAACCAGAGCGCTTCGCTCGGCTCAAGTTGGCCGCTCGGCAGCGGCCGCGCGGCCGTCCGGCGCATATTGGCATCGGATTCGCGCTCGATGTAGTGATTGAGCGCGGAGGTTCCTGCCGCGATCAGCGCCGTCCCAAATACTGCGTGGATCATGTGCAGCCAGTCCACGGGCCCGCGCGCGGCCATGTAGTAGCCCGCCGCCGTGGTCATCACGACCAGGAACGACACGTCCGGCTTGGTCAACGCTACAAAGGCGCTGGCCCGGGAAGCCAAGGTCATCTCGGCTGTGCCCAGCGTGCTCATGACTGGGCCGCAACCTCCCCTGCCGCTGGAACACTCACTTCCCGGCCCCGCTGCACCAGCCGGTAACACAGCAGCACCACCAGGACGGCGCTAGCGAACATCAGCGCGCCCACGACGGTATGCGTCACCGTCATCGCGACCATCGCGGGCATCGGCTGCGGCGCATCGGCGGTCGAAAGCCGCGACCACAGCGCGCCGATGCCAAGTAGGAATTGCGTGCCAAAGATGGAGTGGAGCAGAATTCGCGCTATCTTGATCTCGCGCGACTGCCCAAATCGCTGTCGCAACACTGCCGCTGTCCAACTGACTGTCGCGGTCACCACTATTGCTCCAACCAGATGCGGCCAGATGGGAATGTTCTTGTGCCGGAAGCCCGCCCCGGCAACGACCTGCCCAAAAATGACCGCGGCATTCAGCCAAGCCAGCGTTTGGATCGAGGGCGAGCCGCAATCCTCGAGGCGAGGAACCTCCGAAAGCCACCATCGGCTTGTGAATAGCGCGACGCTCACGACCGTCGCAAAGAAAATCTGCGCCAGGCAGGCGTGCCCGACCGGGAATCCATAGTGCAAATTCAACAAGACGGTCAATCCTCCCAAGAGTCCCTGCGCGATCACGGCGCCAATCGCTGCGACACCCAGCCAGCGAACCCAGCGGCGTTCTTCTTTTGCCCACAGAAGCACCGCCAAGCCGATCGTGAGCACTCCCACAACGGCCGCGATGACCCGGTGCGTGTGCTCATACACGATTCCGCCAACCATCGGAGGCGTGAGGGTTCCGTAGGAGAGCGGCCAATCCGGCACGGACAGGGCGGCATCGTTGGATGTCACCAGCGCCCCGGCGATGAGCAGTACAAACGTGCACACGGCCACGAACAAAGCGTACCGATGGAGCCCGGGATGGTAGTTGACTGACATGGAGATTCGTCCGGCGGGTATTATAGCCAGTGCGCAGGGGCGCGGCAAACGCGCCCCTGCGCAGTCCTGGTCAGGCGATTGAGGCGCAGTGGCCTCAAGCCGCCGGCTTGAACGTGAACGTCACAGTCTTGGCTTCTTTCGCGCCAATCGTGACCGTCTGGTCGGATGTGCCGTACTTCTCGTGCCACGCTTCGAGCGTGTATGTTCCCGGCGGCAGGTCCTTGATGGTGAAGCTGCCATCCGCGCCGCTGACGGCGAAATAGGGATGCTTGAACACGGCGATGTAGCTCTTCATCCAGGGGTGCACGTTGCACTTCACCGGGATGGCCACCTCTTCACGCGCGAAAACATCGGTGATGTCCGGCGCCCCGGCTGCCTGCGACTTGTTCCATTCCCGGTTGTTCTTCGGCGACGGATGAATGTTGTGCGTGGTCTGGTCGGCATTCTTCACGGTGATGCTCTGGCCGGTCATCACGGCCACGATGTGCGGAACGTACATGCAGCCCTGCTGATCCAGCTCCGCGGCCTGCTTCGGCGTGTCGAACGCGCGGTCTCCGAGACCCTCCTTCACGTAAACGATCACGTTGGCCAGGTTGTTCTTTGCATCCACGACGACTTCCGGATCCACGACGCCGCCCGGATGCGCCGCCGCGCAGGCCGGCTCGCTGGCCATATTGATTTTCTTCGGCTTCGGCGCCACGCCGTCGAACTTCACGCCGCCGGTGACCGATCCGACCGTGGCCATGTCAATGGGTGTCGCGGCGGGCTGCGCCGCCGACGCAGGCGCGTTCTCCGCGGTTTCTTCTTTCTTGCCGCAACTTACTAGGAACAACGCCATGCCGGCCAAACAGGCCGCACTGGCAAAGAATCGGACTTTCATATTGTGATTACTCCTCCCTCGGATTCAATTCAAAATCAATTCGCCCCGCCGGCGCCATTGGACCCCGGACTGCGTCCCAGCAACGCGCGCTGCTCCTCCGGCGTTAGCTGGAACATGTAGCGAACCAGCAAATCGGCATGATCCTTTGTATAACCGTGGAAGCTCGCTGGCAAGGGGCCGGAGAACACCCAGCGGTCTCCTTCGCGGCGGAACAATCCCGAAGGCATGGACGTTCCGGGAATAATCTTTGCCGGGTCGGTGATCCAGCGCTCGGTCCACGCAGCCTTCAGCCGCTCTCGCGCCAAAAGGAAATTCGGCGCCGATGCAATCTTGTCGTGCGCGGGATTCCCCGTGGCATGGCACTTCAAGCAAGGCGCAGCCTTGCTGGTAAAAAGTCCCCGAGCCAAGTCGCGTTCGGCTGCCGTCAGCGGCTCGAGTTTCGGCGTCATGTACGGACTCTGCTGCGAGCTCAGCGCCGCGAAAAAGCGCACCAGCTTCTGTATCTCACCCTCCGAAAAACTAAACGTGGGCATGCGCACTTGTAGATACGACCGCACACCATTGCGATTCGTGTCCGTGGCGCTTTGCGCCGGATTCTTGAGGAAACCCTCGAGCCATTTGGGATCAACGCGCGCGCCCTCGGTTGTCAGGGCGGGCGGCAGATTGGCTTTGTTCTCCGCCTGATACATCGGCAGCGTCTGCAAAATGCTCGGTTGCCCTACCTGAATCTGGTGGCAGCCCATGCAGTTGTACTTCGTGACGATCCACCAGCCCTCTTGAATGTCGCGGCGCTGGTCGGCGGGCAGATATTTGTACTCCGGCGGGAATTGCGGGTCCACGCTGCCCAGCAGGAACGTCGTCAGCGCCGTAATGTCGTCCGCCGTGACGTTGGGTTTCGGCATTTTCAGCGTCGCCTCCGAGCGGTTGTAATCAAACACCGCCGGATTCACAAGCTTGTGCAGGAAGAACCCGCGCTGGTCGTACCACGACTCCTCTTCCTTCTTCGTGGGCGAGCCGTCGGCCTGAACAATAATTCCCCGCTTGGCCACTTCCGTCAGCCGCCCGAAGTCGAAGCGATCAATCGGCTTGCTGCCTTCCGTGGTCAGCTCCGCGCCGATGCGCCCCTCGTCCTCAAATCCGGCGATTTCATGGCAGCCGGCGCAGCCGTAATTGCGTACCAGCGCTTTGCCCTTTTCCAGGAGGTTTCCATCGTCCATGAACGGCGCGGGGGCGTAGCTCGCATTGGAACGCTTCAAAGTGACGATGAAGCTCGCCACGTCGCGCGCGTCTTCAATGCTCAGCCGCAAGTTCGGCATCACGGTAGGCTGCTGCACTTCCAACTCGTGGCCGTCATTCGGGCAGCGCGAATGGTCGAGGTCGAACACGAACGGCAGCCCATGCCTGGCGTAGTCTTCCGGACCCAGGTCGCGCTTCTCAAACGGGCAATACGGCCGCGTGCGTTCGCGCGGGTTGTGCACCCAGCGCACCAGATACTCGTAGCGATCTTTCTCGCCGACACGGGAGAGATTCGCGGCAAAATCGCCACCCACCGAGTTCGCACCTTCCCCGAGGGAGTGGCAAGCCAGGCAGCCGCGCGTTTGCAGAAGCTCTTTGCCGTGCGCGGCGTTCCCCGCGGGTTGCGCAGGAAGCGCCGGACCCGGCAACGCCGACTGCCAGACAAAGGCCGCGATGGCTTCCACTTCGTCCTGCTTCAAACGGAACTGTGGCATCTTCGTCGCCGGGCGGAACTCGTGCGTGTGGCCCAGCCAGTACGGCACCCATTCCTTGTGGAGCTTCATGCGGATCTCTTTCAGATCCGGGCCGACTTTCTTGGCCTCGCGGGACAGGCTTTCCGCCCTCCGGTCGAGCTGTTCCACTCGCGCGTCAATCTTGCTGATGGTAACGGTGAGATTCGTCGCTTTCGCGTATAGTGCGTGCGCCGTATCGTTGTCGGCGGCGTTGTCGGCCTGTTTGTTCAGCCGGGGGACTTCCAGCTCATTTTCCTTCTTCTGCTGTTCGAGCTGTTTGATCATTTGCCGCGAGGCCTGCAACTGCTCCGGCTGATCGTCGAAGCCCTCGAATTTGTGGCACCCGATGCAGCCGCGCGAGCGGTAGAGCGCCTTTCCGCGATTCAGCACCGGCGCATATTGCGTCCAGGCGTCGGAGGAATGGCACTGCTGGCAGCCCGCCTCGAAATTTTCGCTGTGATACAGCGGCCAGAGCCAGTGCTCATACCGGCCATGTGCCTTTTCAACGCTGGAAACCGCGCGCCCGTTGCCGCCATGGCACGGCGAGCAGCCGAAACGCTCCAAATCGTGGGCCTTCAGCAGTTCGGGCTGCGGGTGGCTAGTAAACGGCGCGTCGTGGCTCTTCGAGACGCCCAGGTCCGCCTTAGTCACCGTCATCGTGACGGGGACAACCGCCTTATCCATGCCCAAATGGCACGATTGGCAGCGGTCCACCAGTCCCCCGGAGCCGAAGTTATTCAGCCCTACATTCGAGGGATTCACATTGATCTGGCGAATCTCAATGGGCAAATCGGCCGAGGCGCGCAGCAAGCTGCGAAGTTGTTCCGGCCCCAGCCCCGCAAGCTGTTCTTTCTTGTATTCCTCCAACTGAGCGCTCAGGTCGCTGGCCTCTTTTGAGACCGCCACTCGCTGCAGCGTGAGCTCCGCCTTCTTTGCCTTCAGGCTGACGAACTTGTCGCTTAGGGCCGCAAAATCGAGCTCCTCCTTCCCGATCTTGCCGCCGGGCAGATGCGCCTCAACGGTGTACTTCTCCGCCCTGGCTTCTTCCACGTCCTTCTCGCGGCTGGCGCGGCTGCTTGAACCCTTCCGCGCCAATTCAACCTGATAGGTGAGCGCCTGCACTTTGCCGCGCGCCGTGGTGAAGGCATCGCTAATGTCTGCTTGTTGCTGGTTGACGGCTCTTGTTTCCGCGTCGATTTCCGCCAGACGAGACGCCGCTGCCTTCTGCGCGGCGTCCCGCGCGGCCAGCAGCTCCTGATAGCGCGGCGAACTCTCGATGGCCTTCAGGGCGTTTTCTTGTTTTGGAATCTGCTGCTTCAAATACTTGCTGTAGGCTGCTGTGAATCGGAGCTGGTAGCCGCGCCAGGGACGCAGCCCGAAGAACTCGTCCTCCATCGCCCAAACGAGTGACAAGACGAGCAAGAACGAACTCACCAGAATCGCCGTGCTCAGCGATTTCCTCTGAATCGGGTCGTCGGTCTGGACCTCAGGCACGCCCATCCTCCACGGCAAATTTCACGGATTCTCTTTCTTTGGAGCGCATAGCGCCTAAACGCTGAACCACGGCGTCACCCACACGTACTTGATGCGGAACACCAGCCGCAACACAATCTTCACCGGCAGCGAAAGCATCAGCACCAGCAGCATATTCAGCGTCAGGATTTGCATGAGCGTCATGCGGTTGTAGAGCTTCTTCGCAAAATCCGTCATCACGCACATGCGGTGCATTAGATACCCGGCCACGACCATGTAGGCGCCCGTCGCCAGGCCCCCGAAAATCCCCCGGCCCCACGCCGTGTCCGGCACAACCCAGCTAAATGGCAGCACCTGATTTAGGTTGCGGTTCACGGCGAAATCCACGCGCGTGTGGTCCCAAGTCTGCGTCGGCCAGAACCACATCCAGCCCGGCCCGCGGATGAACGTGCCAATGACAATCATTCCCACCCACAAGGTGAGGAAGCCGAATAGGAACGTCCCGATGGCGAATTTCCTCTGGCGATAGGTGTAGTAGCCGTTCCCCAGCGGGTTCACGTCTATATAAGGTATGGCCATGAGACCGACGATGATCAGCGTGGGCATCACCACGCCGGCAATCCACGGATCGAAGTAAACCAGCATCTCCTGCAACCCGAGGAAGTACCACGGCGCCTTGGCCGGGTTCATCGTGAGGTTCGGATTCGCGGGTTCTTCCAGCGGCGCATTCAGCGTGATGGACCACACCATCAGAATCACGGTGATGACAATCGCCGCGAGAAACTCAATGCGCAGCAGGTACGGCCAGACGTGCACTTCGCGGTCCCAGCCCAGCTTCCACGGGAAAACCTTGCGGTGATGTGTCTTGGCGAGCTGCGGGTCGGAGGTGAGCTGCACGATCAGCTTGTCCGTCGCCAGCGCCTGACGGAACGCGTACCAAACGTAGAACGGCACGAGAAACAGCAGCGCAACGATTGGGACGTTGTCAGGGACCGAAACAATCTCCCAGAGCTGGCGCCAGTCACCCCACATGCTGGATGTTGGAAGTTAGAAACGCAAAGCTAGATCATGCGGACTTCGATCTGACTTGGTTTCCGGCTTCACTCCCCCTTTCGTGGGCTTCGTTCCGCGCGCAAACAAAAATTGCCGCCCTACGGCATTCCGCTCGGCCGCATGATCTGCGGCCGCGGACCCTTTTGTTCCTTGATCTCGGATTCCAGCATCACCGGCGCGGGTCCGGAGATGCCTCCATCCTTGCGCACGCGCCAGAAATGCACGCCCATAAAGACGCCCGCGATCAGCGGTATGGCAATGCAGTGCCAGATGTAGGCGCGCAGCAGCGCATTCGCGTCCACGATGGACCCGCCCAGCAGCGCGAAGCGCACGTCGTTGAACGGCGTCATGCCTAGCTGCGAGCCGAAGGGCCCCTCGGTGCCCAGCAGCGGTGTGGCCCGCGCCATGTTCGTGCCCACCGTCACGGCCCAGAAGCCGAGCTGATCGTCCGGCAGCAAGTAGCCGGTGAACGAAAGCAACAGTGTCAGCACCATCAGGATCACGCCCACGCACCAATTGAACTCGCGCGGCCGCTTGTAGGAGCCGGTCAGGAAGACCCGGAACATGTGCAGCCACACCGCGATGATCATCAAGTGAGCGGCCCAGCGGTGCATGTTGCGCAGCAGCTTGCCAAAGGGTACGTCGTGCTCAAGATAAAGAATGTCGCGAAACGCCTGCACCTTCGACGGGTGGTAATAAAACATCAGCATCACGCCAGTGAACGTCAGCACAATAAAAAGATAAAACGTGATTCCGCCCATCCCCCAGGTGTAGCTGTAGCGCACCGCGTCGCGATTGATTTTCGCCGGGTGCAGGTGGAAGAAAACGTTGCTCAGGACGCCCAGGGCGCGGCTGCGTGGCGTGTCGTCGTGTTTAACGCGAAAAACGGAGCGAAAGAGCTGCGTCTTCTCCGGCTCTTTCAGACTGTCGAGCTCCTCTTTGCCCTTTTCTTTCAGGGCTTGCGGGAGCGCCTTGACGTCGCTCTTGATCTGCTCGAGCA
>JBGPGF010000122.1:0-9638 GCA_041483755.1 Terriglobia bacterium
CTAGTTCGGGGGGATTTTTCCGCTGGCCGATAAGCGCTCGAGCCAGCGCTTGGCGGCGGCCGCTTCCGGGCGAGCGCCATGGTTTTTCAGGAAATCGCGCAAGGTTTGCGCCGCATCCTCGTACCGCCCCACGGCCGTGAGCGACTTGGCCACCAGCAGCTCGATCTCCGGCGCCTTGCCCTGCGCCGCCAGCAGCGCCTGCTGCGACGTTTTCAGGGCCGCGTCATACTTTTCCTGATAGTAGTACGCATTAGCCAGCGCCCAATGGGCCTCCCACCCGCCGGCTTCGAGTTGCAACGATTTCTCCAGCGGTGCGATGGCCTGGTCGTATTTCCCCTGGTTGGCAAGCGACATGCCCAGCGCGGCCAGGGCGCGCGCGTGATTGGGATCGGCCTGTACGGCTTTCTCCAGAACGCCTCCGGCTTGTACCCAGTCGTGCCGATTCAAGTACAGCAGCCCTTGCACGTACAACACATCCGGATGCCCGGGCGCGAGCTTTACCGCTTCGCTCACATACTTCTCCGCCGCTTCCGGCTTGTCCGAGCCGAGCGCCTGCAATCCCTTGTCCAGCGCTTCTTTCGCTTTCGGCGCCAGCACCGGCCGTCCTGGAACTCCCGTGCTCTCGCTGGAAGCCAACTCCGGTTGCAGGTAAATATCCAATTCGGCCTTCAGGGCCACGCGCACGGACACATCCTTTTCGACCGGCTTGTACCCGGCCGCCGCCACAACCAGCGTATACTCGCCTAGATTCTCCAGCATGAAAAACGCCCGCCCGCGCGACGCTTATTCCTGCCCGGCCGGAACTCCCCGTCTATAAAGGGTGATCCGCGCCGCCGCGGTGATCGGTTGTCCGGAGCTGTCGCGCAACGTGATCGCGAGTTCCGCTCTATTCCCGCGGGCCATGTTTTGGTCGGCGGAGCTGTCCTGGCACCAGGCCGGAACTGAGAAAAGGGGAACGCAGGGCAGCGCCGTCAGCAGCAATCGCCCGATTCGCAGCCCGGCGCGTTTGGAGGAACAGTACATAACAGCTCAGAGAAACCCGCGACCCACTCGCAGAAGCCTAGTCCTCTCGCCGAAACGCGTCAAGGAGAGAGTAAGCTGTACCGGCACGGGTAATCCTTGAGCCCGAGCTCGCTGTTCGGGACAGCTAGCCTTTAAGCGGCGCCGAGCCGTACCAGTTTCGCTTCCGTCATTGCGGCAATGCCGCGAATTGCGTCGAGAATCGAATCCGGCACGTTGCCGTCGAGCAGTACCAGCGACACGGCTTCGGAGCCCGCTACTGCCGCGCGCCGGCCCAGCGCAAACGTGGCGATGTTTACGCCGTGCTGGCCGAGCAGCGTCCCCACCTGGCCGATCACGCCGGGAGTGTCCCGGTTGCGCAAATAAAGTATCGTTCCGGCAAGCTCGGCCTCAACCTGGATGCCATCAATCTGCAGGACTCGCGGCGTCGAATCGTACAGAACCGTTCCTTCCGCGCTGAATCCGCCCGCCTGCGTTCCCGGCGCGGGAAGCGAGGCGACTTCCAGCGTGTTTGGGAAACCATGTTCGCGCCGGCGCGTCTCTTCCTCCACGGTCAGTCCGCGCGCCGCGGCCACCGCCGCGGCGTTCACCACGTTTACCTTGTCATCGAGCACCGCGTTCAGCAGCCCGGCGAGCACCGCGCTGCGCAGCAGGTGCGTTCCCGCTTCCGCAAGCTCTCCCGCGTAGCGGATGCGGATGCGCGCGGGCCGCGCGGCAGCAGCCTGCGACACCAGCGAGCCCAGCCGCTCCGCCAAATTCAGATACGGTTGCACCCGGCGGTACTGATCCGCCGAAAGCGCCGGCAAATTCACCGCGTTGCGAATGATCCCGTCCGCCAGATAGTCGCGTACCTGTTGCGCGATTTGCGTGCCCACCTCTTCCTGCGCCTCCGCGGTCGAGCCGGCCACGTGCGGCGTGGCAATCACGTTCGGCAAGCCCACCAGCGGCGAACTCTTCGGCGGCTCTTCGTGAAACACATCCACCGCCGCGCCCGCCAGGTGCCCGCTCTTCAGCGCCGCCGCCAGCGCCGCTTCGTCCACCAGTTCGCCGCGCGCCGCGTTGATCAGCCGCGCGCCTTTTTTCATCAGCGCGATTGTGCCGGTGTTGATCAAATTCTGCGTCGCCGGGCTCAGCGCGGCGTGCAACGACACGAAGTCGCTCTCCTTCAACAGCCGTTCCAGCGGCACCAGCTCCACCTCCGTCTCCTTTGCCGCCACTTCACTGATGTACGGATCGAACGCCAGCACCTTCATTTCAAACGCGCGCGCGCGCACCGCAACTTCGCTCCCGATGCGTCCCAGCCCGATCAAGCCCAGCGTCTTGCCGCGCAACTCCGTTCCCGCCGCCGAAGATTTTTCCCAGCGGCCCGCGCGAATCGCGGCGTCCAGCCGCGGCACTTGCCGCGCCAGCCCCAGCAGCAGCGCAAATGTATGTTCCGCCACGCTCACGGAGTTGCCCCCGGGCGTGTTCATCACCAGCACGCCGCGCCGCGTCGCGGCCTCCAAATCAACGTTGTCCACGCCGGCGCCCGCCCGCCCCACCACGCGCAGCCGCGGCGCTTTCTCCAGCAATTCCGCGGTGACTTTCGTCGCGCTGCGAATGACCAGCGCGTCCCCATCCGTCAGCTCTGCCGCCAGCTCTTCCTTCGCGGGAAGCACGACGTTCCAGCCCGTCTGGCGCAGCAGTTCCACGCCGTGCTCGCTGATCTTGTCCGCAACAATGATTTTCACGGTTCCTCGTTTACCGGTGGACGCTCGTAATGAGCTTACGGGAGGGTTCGCCCGCCGTCTTGAAACACTCCAAAATAGCGGCCCGCGCCGCGCCTGTCAATTCCCCGCCGTTCGCGCGTCTGCTATAGTCAATTCACCTAAACTGAATTCAACGGGGGAGCGCGCCATGACTCTTGCGGAGAAAATACAGAAAGACCTGATAGACGCGATGCGCGCCAAGGAAGAATTGCGCCTCTCCACCCTGCGCATGTTGAAAGCCGCGCTGAAGCACAAAGAAGGGGAAAAACTCCGTCCGCTGGACGAGGCCGAGTCCCTCCAGGTCATGCAAACGCTCGTCAAGCAGCGCAAGGAATCCATCGAGCAGTTCGGCAAAGGCGGCCGCCAGGACCTGGTGGACAAGGAAACAAAGGAGCTCGCCATTCTCGAAACGTATCTCCCCGCGGGCGCCAGCGAAGCCGAAATGGACGCCGCAATCGCCCAGGCCATCGCGGAAACCGGCGCGAATTCGATCAAGCAGATGGGCGCCGTCGTCAAAGCCGCCAAAGCGCATCTCGAAGGCAAGAACATTGACGGCAAAGCCCTGAGCGACCGCGTCCGCGAGCGTTTGTCGAAAATGACGGCCTGACCACACGCTGTCATCCCGCCTGCCTTGAGTGCCGTGGCGAAAGGAGGAGAGGAGCGACGATCGAAGATTCCGACCTTGTCGGAAGGGATCTCTCTTATCTTCGTGTCGTTCATTCCCTATGCCCTTTCCCGACACCATTTCCGTTCGCTACACCGAAGAAGAAGCGGGCTACGTCACCGTTCGCCCGCTTGTGCGCCAGACGTTTCGCCTCGCTGAACTTGCCGACATGGTCGTCAGCGTATCCGGCAAAGACCCCGCGCGCGTCCAGCAGATTTTTCGCGCCGGCACGGTCGTGTACAACGGCTTCCGCTATTGGTGGCCGGGTTTTCCCGCGGAACACGCCGATGTCGCCGCGCTTCTCGCCCCGTTTCCCGATGACCAGCCGCAGCGCCCCTTCCGCTTTGAAGAAGTGACCGCCGTGATCCTCGAAATCGGCGGCGGAGTCCAGCGCACGCCCGTCGAGCTGACGCGCGTGGAAGCGGCAGCGCGGCGTTTCCTTCGGCGAAGTTCTGCGTGGAGCTGCATCGACCAAGCCGCCAGTGCATCGCCGCCCGCCTACGAGCATTACTCCCACAAGCACCGCGCCGACCTCTTTCGCCGCGCGTTGCCCTACGAAGAGGCCGCCCGCCTCTTGCAGAACATGCTTGCCGCTGCGCCGCGCGCCCTGCGCCTCCGCCTCGCCGGCATCGCTCCGCCGTCCTCGATCGTTTTCCTGTGCCCGCGCCCGAAAAACGGCCCAGGCTGAAGGCGCGTGGGGAACGCAAAAACATTTCCGGTGTTGCGCTGGGCCGCGGCGTTGTGGATGGCGGTTTGGCTGCCCGTCTATGTCCACGCGTGGGGCTGGGCGAACCTCCTGCATCTTTGTGATGCCGCGGTAATCCTGGCGTGCGCCGGTTTATGGCTGGGGAGTTCACGGCTGCTTTCGAGCCAGGCGCTGAACGCCTTGCTTCCCGGCGCGCTCTGGGCCCTGAACCTGTGCTGGAGGCTGCTTACAGGACATTTTTTCGCCAGCGGCGGCGAGTACATGTGGGACGTGCGCTACGCGCTTTGGGTGCGCCTGATGTCGTTCTTTCATCTGCTCTTGCCGGCTGTGCTGTTGTGGGCGCTGCGCAAGCAGGGCTACGACCGGCGCGCTTTGCCGCTGCAAGGCGCCATCGCCGCCGCGCTTCTGGTGGCTTCGCGTTTCTTGCCCGCCGCTTTGAACATGAACTACGCCTACCGCGATCCGCTCTTCAACCGCGCTTGGGGCCCCGCGCCCGTGCACCTCGCCGTGATGTTTGCCGGCGCACTCGCGCTGCTCTACTGGCCCACTCATCTGCTCCTGGCCCGCCTGTTTCGCGCCTCTCCCATGTAGCGCCGGGCTTTCCCCCGGTTTGTGGGGGTCCCGACGGTTTTTGTCGGGAAGCCCGGCATCTGACGACGCGATGAAGCGTCGTCATCCCGAGGAGCCTTGCGACGAGGGATCTCTCTTCCTCCAGCCTTTGTAGGCTCACGCAGCATTTCACTCCGGGCCTCCGGGCCGGTCGGCCTCCCCGCCGGAGCAACTCGCCCGTTCTCCTGAGCAAGTTCTACCCCAAATCGCAAGATACAAGGGCCGGCTTTCAAGCCCGGCCTCTTGGTTTGTCTATGTAGCGCGGTCGCGGAACTTGTCTCGACTCTCATCGGGAGCCCAGCAGCCTTCCTTAGTTTTGTCACAGCCCACCCCCACCCCCCATGGTTTTGTGCATCTGTTCATTCCACACGACTTGCGGAGGCCTTGTTTGCATCTGTTCATTCTGCGGGAGTTGCGGACGCGATTTCAGCGTCATACGGGAGTCGCTGAGCACAGGTCTGTTGATTCGACGGGGTTTGCAGGAGAGAGACCCTTCGTCCCTCGGGGTAAACGGGTGAGCGGAGGCCAGTGGTAGGTTGGGAGAGGGGCACACCCCCCTGTTGCGACGAAAAGAGTGCGCAAGCTTATGAAAGCAGGGGGGATAGAGGGCGTTACGTGGGACACGTTGGATGCAGAAGAGTGCGTAAGTGATTGGTGTGGCGTGACTTGTGGGACGTGCTTCGCGGATCGTGATGCGTATCTGGTGAGTGGTGGCGAGCAGGAGACGGAATGGAAAGCGCGATTGCACGGCTTAGGGTAGCAGGATAATTACTAACTGTCAATAGGATACTGAAGAGTATTCGAACCGGCTGTGGGAATTCTGGGGGCTGGAGGTTGGAAGGAAGTCCGGAAGATCCCACTCTTGACTGCGTCGGGGGGGGCACCCTGCCAGCTAAGGTACAGACCGGGCGCATCCCTGACAGATTGAACCGGGAGCATTCCTGACACTGTTAGCTAGTGGCAAGTGCGTGTAAAAAGGAGCGCATGCCATGGAAAGCGAGCAGTGTAATGGAAGAGAAGCTGCGATTTGTATTTGAGTACGAGTTGGGTGAGCGATCGATGACCGGACTCTGCCAGCGGTATGAGATCGCGCGCGAGACCGGCTACGTCTGGCTGCGCCGGTACCGGCGAACCGGAGTGGCCGGGCTGCTGGAGCACAGCCGTGCCGCGCACCGGCATGGCAACCAGACGCCCGAGGACATCGAGCAGATGGTCTTGGAGCTCCGGCAAGCGCACATGCGCTGGGGTCCCAGGAAGCTCAAGCGCGTGCTCGAGCGGGACGAGCCGGGGCGTGTCTGGCCGGCGACCAGCACCATCGGGGCGTTTTTGAAGCGGGAAGGTTTGGTGGTGGCGCGCAAGAAGCGATTGCATACCGCGCCGTACACCGAACCGTTGGCACATGCCGATGAAGCGAACCGCGTGTGGTGCGCCGATTTCAAAGGCTGGTTCCGCACCGCGGACGGCGAGCGCATCGATCCGTTGACCATCTCCGATGCGTACAGCCGGTATCTGTTGCGCTGCCAAGCCGTGGAGAAGACCGACACGGCCAGAGTGCAGGCGATTTTTGAAGCGGCCTTCCGCGAGCACGGAATGCCGGCGGCGATTCGCACCGATAACGGGCCCCCGTTTGCCTCGCGGGCCGTGGCCGGGTTGTCGCGGCTAGCCGTGTGGTGGATCAAGTTGGGGATCGTGCCGGAGCGCATCGCGGCGGGGCATCCCGAACAGAACGGAAGGCACGAACGGATGCATCGCACCCTGAAGCAGGAGACGGCCCAGCCGCCGGCGGCCAACCGGCGCGAGCAGCAACGGACGCTGGACCACTTTCGCCAGGAATACAACCAGGTGCGTCCCCACGAAGCGCTTCAGATGCAAACGCCAGCGGCGGTCTATCAGCCGTCGGCGCGAACATTTCCGGCGCGCGTGCCGGAACCTCAGTACCCGGAGACCATGTTGGTACGCAGTGTGCGGCCGCATGGTCATTTTCGTTGGAAAAAGTACGACGTGTTTTTGAGCGAAGTTCTCTGGGGCGAGCGCGTGGGCTTGCTGCCCGAGGACGACCGTTGGTTCACCATCTACTTTGCCCAATTTCCCATAGCACGATTTGACAGCCAGAAGTTGCGGGTGACGACATTGCCAAACACAGGGGCCTTCGATAACGTCGATGCAGGGGAAGGGGACGCGTCCCCTTCCCCTGCATCCCATCCCCTGACCGGATCGGACCAAAAAGTGTCAGATATGTGCCCGGTCTAAAATGTCAGGGATCCCCCCGGCCGCACACTAATTGCTGCCAATTATCTTGCCTTTTGTTTTTGTGCTGAGATAGTGCATAAAAGCCTTCTCGAGGAACTGGTTTCTTCTTTTAATTGAGTACGGTTCAACTGAGGCCTGTGAGATATACTTTTGAAATTCCTCCAATATTGTCCGATTCGTTGGCGCACCAAAGTTGCTCAGTGTTTTCAGATTGCTCTTAATCTCATCCAGCAACATGAGATAAAACCTTACGAAGTGGGGGATCAATCCCTTTCGTTTGTTTGTGTGCAGATCTTCAATGAAGAGATATGCCGTAACGGCAACTGCTCTACTGGAGATATTGCTGGCCTTTTCACCGAAGTGTTTGTCCATGACCCTAAGGACTTTCCTTATTCGAACTAGATTTTCGTCGCCATCGTCCAAGTCGTATTTTTCTTTGAAAAAGTCTCCAAGATCATCATAACGTGCTCTAATAAAATCTCCGGTTTCGCTGCGCTTGAACGAATTGATGCAAATTTGTGCAAGCGTAAACTGCCTTGAAAATCTCTTCTCAGACAGATTTGTATGCCTGAGGAAAGGCGCATCCTTTCCCATTTCTTTATAAACAACATTCCGCATGGTTCCCGTATAAGTCTTCAACAGCTCTCCAGCATTAAGTCTGACTCCAAGTTGCAGCCGTCGGAATATTTCTCGGAGGAAGTCTTCATCGTCAATCTCCGGATAGATGACAAATGTCAATTCGAAATTGTTGATTTTCTCGGCGACTTGAGGGAAGTCCCTCTGAAGCTGTTTGTAAGTGTATTTGTCTCCCGCAACCTTGACGGTCAAAGGATTGTGTCCCGCCGCCTCTGGTTTGAAAAAGTTCAACAACGTTGCCATTCTTTGCTTTCCGTCAATACACTCATAATCAAAAGTCTCGTCATCCTTCACTTCCGCGAGGTACATTTTCGGAATATCAATGTTCTGAATGATTGAATCCAGTAGGTCTTCTTGGTTTTTTCTCGACCATATTTTTTCTCGTTGATAGTCAGCATCCAAGTCAATCCGATAGATGTAGTCATCTATCAACTCTTTCACCGTGATAGGCCTTAAGGTTCTTTCGGTTTGAGATTTGTTTTTCATTGAGATGAGAGATTGTTCAAGTGCCGACCCGTCTTAAATATTTTGTACGTGCAGTACCTCTCTTCAGCACATCCTCACTCTTATAGATCAGCCAGGCCTTAAAAGGATTCATCGGAACAAGTTCAGCAATTGAGCCCGATTGAAATTCTGTCAGCTTTCTAATCTTGGGGAAAAATCCATAATTTCGCCGAATCTGTTCAAAAGTGTCTTCTGAGCTGATGATTTCTATTTCGAACGCTTTGCCCTTCTCCAAATGCGCCTTGAACAGCAAATCAATTAGATGCGTGTCATTGGGGCTCAGCGAACAGCCGATCACCCGAAGTGTATCGCATTCTACTAGGATCTCTAGAGCCCGGTTCCAGATGAACCCATAGGGTGCATGCAGGTAGTTCTTGTTGGCCCCAAGAGGAATGATTTCAATTGTTTTAGTCCTCCCACGTATCTTCTTTTCGGTCCAATTAAAAGAGCCGTGTAACTTCAACAAGGGAATCTTGTCCGCGCACGGCGCATCTTCTTCTAAGGAAAAACAGTAGTTTGGTTCCCGATAAAACTTCTTGAATGCTTGGTCTAGGACATCATCATAATTCAGCGAAATGAGGCCAATCAATTCCTCGCTGGCTTTCATTTCCCGGCGTTCGTGAAGCTCGAATAATGCCTTATGTAAATAGAAGCGTCCGGTTCTAGATTTGGTTAGGATGCCTTGAACATCTTTTCTGACCAATCGTTTTAGACGAGAAGTTTTATTCTCCCATCCGTGAATCTTGCTGTTTTCGATAAGGCTTATCAGCAATTCGATGTTCAGAGATCCCGAAGTTGCCGAAACCATTCTCATGTCCTTCAGATAATCTGGATTCCGTCTGGCTTTTTCAATGACCCTGGCAGACACATTCTTTATCAGGAGCCCGAGTTCTTCCTCGATCAGGTTTGGTTCAAGGTTGGCCAGTTCAGCGTGTGTTGCCCCCGCACCGAACAGGTATACGATTTTCGTTGGTTTATGTGGGGACATCTAGCTCGGCCTTCGAGTTTTTGCTATTGCTGTGGCGCGGGCCAATAGAGATGCGAGGAACTTCTCGAATGTAAGTTCGGAAGCTGGCTCGCGATAATCGCCCTTCACGCCGCTCTTCGCATTGGAAAGCAAGAAACACGCTGAATCGTACAGCCGTTCGCGGACTAGTTTTGTGAGAAGTATTTCGTAGCGTTTTCCGTACGAGGCGTCTCTAAACTCGGGGAACACCTTGAAGTGGGGTTCTCGCGCCTTCACGGGGCGCATGGAGCTTGGCGCTTCCTCGAGCAGCATCATGTAGCCGAGCCAAGGACGAGCAGAGGGCTTGAACGCGCCTTCGCGAAAAGCGGCCCAAATGTCCGTAGCGCTGCCAATGGCTTCCTCGGTTCGGTTATTGTAATTGTTTCCGAAGGACCCGACCTGGGATTTGAATTCGATCCCTGCAAGAAGTTCACCATCTGAGATAACCAGCAAATCCCACTGTTTCTCTGGGCGATACCACCCTGGTATTTCCAC
>JBGPGF010000123.1:0-9485 GCA_041483755.1 Terriglobia bacterium
CCCATCCAACGAAGAGAAGCAGCAGATTGTTCGCCAGGACGAGCGTCAGCATCGAAAACATGAACAGGTTCATGTAGCCGAAGAAGCGGTAGTAGCCGCCTTCGTGGCCCATGTAGCCGATGGAATAAACGTGAATGAGAAGGCCGACGCCGGTGACGACAAGCACCATCACGCTCGAAAGCGGATCAAGGAGCACGCCCCAATCCGCCACGAAGCGCACCACGCCCGCGCTGGTCTGCATCGGCCCCGCAGGCACCCACTCGAAGAGAATCTTCTGCACGACGCGGTGCTCGGGATCGAGTGCCAGCAGTTGCAGCACGGCACCCGCCGCGTACACGAATGATACAAAGACGCTGCCGACGCACAGCACGCTCACCGCGGAGTTCTTCAGCAGCCGGCCGAACAACAGCATCACCGCCGCCGTTGCCAGCGGGAACAGCGGGATCAGCCAAATGTGGTCCAAAAAATAGCCGTTCGGCATTACGCCTCAATCAAAACTTCGTCCAGACTCCTACCACTTGAGCAAATCCATTTCATCCGCGAGCAGCGTCTCGCGGTTGCGGAAAAACGCGATGATGATGCCCAAGCCCACTGCGGCTTCCGCCGCGGCGTCCGTGATGATGAAAATCGCGAAGACCTGCCCGGCAATATCGCCAAAAAGCCGCGAAAACGCCACCAGATTGATGTTCACGGCGTTCAGGATCAGTTCGATGGACATCAGCACAATGATGACGTTGCGCCGCGTCAGGACGCCAATCACGCCGATGATGAACAGCGCCAGGCTCAAGAACAGATAATGTTCAATCGAAAGCATCGCTCGCTTACACCTTCTTCTTGGCCATCACCACGGCGCCGATCATGGCCACCAGCAGCAGCACCGAGGCAATCTCAAATGGCAGCAGGTACGTGCTGAAAAGACTCTTGGCCACGGCCTCCGCATTCGGCGGCAATTTCTCCACTGCAGCCGCCGCGGGAAGCAGCAATCCCTTCGCCGGCGAGTGACGGAACGACCACAGCATGACGCCCACTTGCGCGCAAAGCGCCACGACAACCAGCAGCGCCACCCACCATTGCCGCGCGAACTTCAACTGGTTCAGCGCCACGTCCAGGTTCACCAGCATGATCACGAACACGAACAGGACCATGATTCCGCCGGCGTAAAGGATTATCTGGACGATGAAGAGAAACTCCGCGCGCAGCGTCAGGAAAATTCCCGCCGTCGCCAGCAGCGAGGTGATGAGAAACACGGCGCTGTGCACCGCGTTGCGGCGCGTCACCATCAGCGCCGCGGAAATCACCGCGATGCCTCCGAACAGGTAGAAGAGCACCTTATCCAGCATAAAACTCCGGCGACTGTTCCGAGGCTTGCACGGCGCGCTTTTCTTCCAACGACAAAAGATACAGGGCAAAGAGCAGCGTCAAAATCGTCGTCACCGGCAGCGCCACCCATAAGCTCACGCCATACTGCGAGCTAAAAACCAGCGCCGTGCCCAGGGCCATCACGTTCACAATCGAAACAGGAATCAGGAATCGCCAGCCCAGCCGCATTAACTGGTCGAAGCGGTAGCGCGGCAGCGTGAATCGGAGCCACATGAAGACATAGATGTACGCGCTCACCTTGAAGAAAAACCAGAACCCGCCGTGGATGCCCGCCAGATAGGGCTTGGCAATCGGCAAGAATAACGGCGCGGCCAGCACAGCCGCCACCGACGCGCATAGCCCCGCGACGGCAACCATCACCAGCTTCTGCACCGTCACCGGCTGCTTCGGCGCGCGCAGCACGCAATACCCGGCGATCCCCAGCATGAGCAGCGCTGGAATCAAATCGAGTGCCATCCCTGCCGCGCCCTTCACCGAAGAGAATGGCCGCAGCCATCCGCCCAGGAAAAGTGTCGTCGCCACGGATGCGACCACGATCATGTTCGTGTACTCGGCCAGAAAATAGAGGGACCAGCGAAAGCCGCTGAATTCCGTCATGTAGCCGGCGACGAGCTCGGACTCGGCCTCGGGCAGATCGAACGGGGCGCGGTTGGTTTCCGCGATGCTCGCCACCATGTAAATGAAAAACGCCACGGGCGCGAGAATCGCGAACCACACGCCTTGTTCGCGCTGCGCTTCCACAATCGCGCGAATATTGAGCGTGCCGGCAAGGAGCAGCCCGCTTACCAGCGCCATCCCCGCCGCGGTTTCGTAGCTCACCAGCTGCGCGGCGCTGCGCAGCGCACCGAGCAACGAATAATGGCTGTTCGAAGCCCAGCCGCCCAGGACAATTCCAAAAATTCCCAGCGCGCTGATGCCGACGACGAACAGCAGGCCGACGTTTATGTCCCGCGCGATCTGAAACGCCGGTCCGAACGCCAGCGCCGCCATCGCCAGCATCGCCGCCGTCACCGAAGCTACCGGCGCGAACCAGAACAACCACACATCCGCGCTCTCCGGGATGATGTCTTCCTTGATGAGCAGCTTCAGCGCGTCCGCAATCGGCTGCAGCAGGCCGTGCGGCCCCACGCGCATCGGACCCAGCCGCGCCTGCATGTCCGCCATCACCTTGCGCTCGACGAGCACAACGTAGCCGGCGACCAGCGGCAGTACGGCCACGATGGCCACCGCGCAGATCAGCGGCACGGCATAGGCGCGCAGGAAATCCAGCGTGGCCTGCACCCACGGTTGCATCATAGCGGCAAGAGGGGCAAGCATCATCGGTCGACTTCTCCCAGCACAATATCCAGCGTCCCGATAATTGCCACCACGTCCGCAACCAAGTGCCCGCGCACCATCTTGTCGAACGCCTGCAAATTCACAAACGACGGCGGGCGAATGCGCACGCGATACGGCTGCACCGTTCCGTCGCTCACGACGTAGTAGCCCAGCTCACCCTTCGGCGCTTCAATCGCGTGGTACACCTCGCCCGGCGGCGGCTTCAGCACCTTGCCGACTTTGGCGAGGATCGGTCCGCTGGGAATATTCTCGATCGCTTGCAGGCAGATCGAGCGGGACTGGCGCATCTCTTCCATGCGCACCAGGTAACGATCGTAGGTGTCGCCGTTCTTACCCGTCGGGATCTCGAACTTGTACTGGTCATACGCCGCGTAGGGCATGGCCTTGCGAATGTCCCATGCCAGACCGCTGGCGCGGATGATCGGCCCCGTTGCGCCGAGCGCGATGCAATCTTCGGTGGACAGAATCCCGATGCCCTTCGTCCGCCCCACCCAGATGCGATTTTGCGTCAGCAGCGCCTCGTATTCGTCCACGCGCCGCACGAAGTCTTTGCAAAACGTCTCAACATCCTTCTCCAGCGTGTCGTACGCCTCGTACTGCAAGCCGCCAATGCGAAACGCATGCGTTGTCAGCCGCGCTCCGCAGTACTTCTCGAAAATCTTCAGGATTTCTTCGCGCTCGCGCATGCAGTAGAAGAGCGGCGTGAGCGCGCCGATGTCCAGCGCATGCGTTCCCAGCCACAGGAGGTGGCTGGCAATGCGCTGCAGCTCGGTTAGAATGGTGCGAATCACCCGCGCGCGTGGCGGCGCTTCCACGCCCATCAATTTTTCGATCGCCTCGCAATAGCCCAGGCCGTTGCTCACCGCCGCGACGTAATCCAAGCGGTCCACGTACGGCGCGAACTGCTGATAGGTGCGATGCTCGGCGATTTTCTCCACGCCGCGGTGCAGGTAGCCGATGATGCATTCCGAACCGGTCACGCGCTCGCCGTCGAGCTTCAGCTTCACCCGCAGCACGCCGTGCGTCGAGGGATGCTGCGGTCCCATATTGAGGATCAGCTCGTCGGCGCCGAGCAGCGTCGCCTGTTCGGCCGCGCGCAGCGCGTTCATGTCCGGTATCTCGATTTGGAACGGCTTCTCCACTCCGCGATTCTCCCCGCTATTGCCCGCTATCAATTCCCAAATTCTCTTTCACCCAGGCCTGATCCTGCGTCAGGATGTCGTAATCCTTCCGCAGCGGGTGCCCTTGCCACTCTTCCGGCAGCAAAATTCGCGTCAAGTTGGGGTGCCCGGCAAACTCGATTCCAAACATGTCGTACACTTCGCGCTCGAGCCAGTTTGCCGTCGGCCAGATGATCGCCACGCTCGGCACTTTCTCGCCCGCCGCGGCCCGCGCCTTGATCCGCAGCCGCGAATTGTGCGTGAACGAATAGAGATTCAGAACAATGTCGAAGCGCTTCTCGCGCTTCGGCCAGTCCACGGCCGTCAAATCGCTCAGAAGATCGAATCTTTCTTCGCTGAAGGTGTACAACGCGATCTCGTCCAGCCGCGCCGCTTCAACGACAAGAATCGCTTGCTTGCGGTCCTCGGTGGCTTCGAGAATCGCCTCCCCGAAGCGCTCCCTGTAGCGTTTCACCAGGTCGTTATCGAGGGGCGTCGGGCCAATCGGCGGAGCCTTCGGCGCTGGGGGCGCGGCAGGCTTCGCGGGCATAGCCGGTTTGTCTTGGGAAGGAGAGGCGGTGGATGGCGGCGCTGGGGAAGCACCGGGGGGCACGGGCGTCTCACCCGCAGGTACTTTGGGTGGCTGCTGTTCCTTGGGCTCGTCGGCCATGTAGCTGGCGTAAAGCGCGCTGCACACACACATCCAGCGCGGAATTACCGCGCCGTTTTTAACACACGCCGCACACCCCGTCAATCGCTAACTCATTCTTTATGGCTTGTTTGGCTGCGCCGGAGCTGTGCCCTGCGAGGAAGATGGCGCGGGTGAGGGCGCCGTTGGTTGCGAAGGAGCCGGGGCCGTTTTCGCGGGCGGCGTCTGCTGGGGCGCGGGCTTCGCAGTATTTTGCAGGACGGAAGAACCGTATCCGCCGCCGGCGCGCTCCATGCGAAGGAACATCGCCAGCGCGCAGATCATAAACATGATGGCGCACCACGTGGTGGCGCGGGAGAGCACGTTGGCAGCGCCCCGCGGGCCGAATGCGGTCTGGCTGCCCGAGCCGCCAAACGCTCCGGCAAGATCGGCCGCCTTGCCGCTCTGCAATAGGACAACGATGATCAGCACAAAACAGTTGGCCACGAAAAACGCAGGCAGCAACCAGGCCAGCCAGGGATTGCCGTAGCCTCTCCATCCGGCGGCTATGATGCCCAGACCGACCAGGATCGCGACCGCCCATTTCATCCAACTCGGCATTGCGAACTCCTCGTTCTCGAAATCAATTCGTCCGGGCGAATCATGCGGTGAAGAGGGATTCCTCGCTCCGCCCGGAACAACGAAATGAAAGCCTGTCGCTAATGGTTTACGATGGCGGCGAACGACTTTGGGTCGAGGCTCGCTCCGCCCACCAAGGCCCCGTCCAGCTCGTCCTGCGCCATCAGCCCCTGAACATTGTCCGGCTTAACGCTGCCGCCGTACAGAATTCGCAGGACACTGGCAGCACCAGCGGAAAACTTTTGCTCTGCGCAGTGGCGAAGAACTCGGTGGGCTGCCGCGGCGATTTCCGGCGTGGCTACACGGCCCGTACCGATGGCCCAAACTGGCTCGTAAGCAACCAGAATACGCGAGAACTCTTCAGTGGTCAACGCGCCGGGCCCACCCTGGAATTGCCGCCGCAGGACCGCTTCGGTGTTCCCGGCCTCGCGCTCGGCCAGGAGTTCCCCGACGCAAACAATCGGGGTAAGGCCGGCGGCGAGCGCGGCGCGAGTCTTCTTCGCCACGGTCTCGTCGGTCTCGCCAAAGAACTGGCGCCGCTCGGAGTGGCCGATGATGACGTATCGGCAACCGGCTTCCAGCAGCATCGCAGCGGAGAGTTCACCGGTGAAAGCGCCTTCCCTCTCCCAATAGAGGTTTTGCGCCGAGATGCCGATCGCCGTCCCGCGGGCGGCTTCGGCGGCGGCGGCAAGCGCGGTGAATGGCGGCGCGACAACGATGTCGCAATGTTTTGAGGCAGCGACGAGCGGAGCAAAGGCAGAAAAAAATGCCCGAGTCTCCGCTTGCGTCTTGAACATTTTCCAATTGCCTGCGATGACTCGGCGCCTCATTGCGCCTCCTCTGGCTTATCGGTGAGAGCTTCCACGCCGGGAAGTTTGCGCCCGCCGAGAAATTCGAGCGAAGCTCCGCCACCGGTGGAGATGTGCGAAATCTTGTTCGCTACGCCGGATTGATGCACGGCCGCGACGGAGTCGCCGCCGCCGACAATCGAGATGGCGCCACCGGTCGTGGCTGCGGCGACAGCTTTGGCGATTTCGAGCGTGCCCTTGGCAAATGCCGGCATTTCAAAAACGCCCATGGGGCCGTTCCAGACGATTGTTTTGCCGCGGGCGATCTCGCTCGCAAATGCCGCGATCGTTTTCGGACCGATGTCCAGCCCCATCTGATCAGCGGGCGTGGCCGAGGCATCGCAAACGGCTGCCGGGGCGTCGCCCTTGAACTCTGGGGCAACGACGTGATCCACGGGAAGGAGCAGCTTGAAGTTGCGCTGTTTGGCTTCGGCGAGGAGTCGCGCGGCAAGTTCGAGCTTATCGTTCTCGACGAGCGACTTGCCGATGGGGTGGCCCTGCGCTTTGAGGAATGTGTAGGCCATGCCGCCGCCAATGAGCATGGCGTCCGCGATCTTCATGAGGTTTTCGACGACCTCAATTTTGTCGGAGACTTTTGCGCCGCCCAAGATGGCAACGAACGGCCGCGCGGGATCGGTGACGGCCTTCCCAAGATAATTCAGTTCTTTTTCCATGAGGCGGCCCGCAGCGGCCTGCTGGACGAACCGCGTGATGCCGACGACGGAGGCGTGGGCGCGGTGGGCCGAGCCGAATGCGTCGCAAACGAAGAGGCCGTCGCACAAGCGCGCGAGCTCCTTCGAGAAAGCCTCGTCGTTTTTCTCTTCCTGGGAATGAAATCGGACGTTTTCGAGAACGAGAACGCCGCCCTCTTCAAGCGCCTTGCTCTTCGATTCGGCCAGCATGCCCACGCAATCCGAAGAGAAGGCGACGGGCTTGCCGAGCAACTCTTCGAGCTTTTTGGCGACGGGCTGAAGGGAATACTTGGGGTCCGGCCCGCCCTTAGGTCTTCCCAGATGGGAGGCCAAGACGAGTCTGCCGCCCTTCTGGATGGCCATGCGAAGAGTTGGGAGAGTTTCCCGGATGCGCGTGTCGTCGGTGATGATGCCATCTTTCAAAGGGACGTTGAAGTCCACGCGGATGAAGACGCGCTTTCCGCGGAGGTTCAAGTCATCGATGGTCAGTTTGGACATGGCCTTCAGTTTTCAGTCATCCGTTCTCCGTCCTCAGTCAAAACTGGCCGCTCGTGCGTGGAATTCTGACGGCTGAAACCTGACTACTCCCTTAGAATCTTGCCGCCATGAATTTGATGAGGTCGCGGCAGCGGCAGGAGTAGCCCCATTCGTTGTCGTACCACGCCAGAACTTTGACGCAGCGGTCGGCGACAACTTTCGTATATTCGGCGTCCACGGTCGAGGAGTGCGGGTTGCCCTTGAAGTCGGCGGAGACCAGCTGTTCCTCGGTGTAATCGAGAATACCCTTCATGGGGCCCTGCGCGGCGGCCTTCAGAGCGGCGTTGACGGTCGCGACCGTCGCGGGCTTTTCCGTGAACACGGTAAGGTCCACAACGCTGACGTTTGGTGTCGGCACGCGCATGGCGTAGCCATCGAGCTTGCCCTTAAGCTCGGGTATGACCAGGTGCAGTGCCTTGGCCGCGCCTGTCGAGCTGGGAATCATGGAGAGGGCGGCGGCGCGAGCGCGGCGGAGATCCTTGTGCGGAAGGTCGAGCAGCTTCTGGTCATTGGTGTAGGAGTGAATGGTGGTCATCGTGCCGCTTACGATGCCAAAAGTGTCATGAAGAACCTTGGCGACCGGCGCGAGACAGTTTGTCGTGCAGGAAGCGTTCGAAACAACATTGTGATTGGCGGGATCGTAGGTCTTATCGTTTACGCCGAGAACAAAAGTCTGGTCCGGGCCGTCGGCGGGCGCGGTGATGATGACTTTCTTGACCGTGCCATGCAGATGCTTCTTGGCGTCCACACCCTTCGTAAAAAGACCGGTGGACTCGACGACGATCTGGGCGCCGACCGAGGCCCAGTCGATTTCGGCGGGGTCTTTCACCTTGAAGACCTTGAAGCTGCGGCCGTCCACGGCGATGGAGTCTTCGGTATGAGTCACCTTGTTGGGCAGGTTGCCGAGAATGGAGTCGTACTTGAGAAGATGCGCGAGGGTTTTCGCATCGGTGATGTCGTTCACCGCAACGACCTGAATTTCGGGCTCGCTCAGCGTGGCGCGCAGGATGTTCCGTCCGATGCGGCCGAAGCCGTTGATGCCGACCTTGATGGGCATGTTTCCTCCGATGTGGGTGTGATGGACACGGCGCCAGAGGGGCGGGCCGAAGCCAACAGGTAGAGCAGAAAATTTTATGAGCAACGGGAGGAAAAGTCAACGCGAGGAAACGGCGTGGGAAACTTATTGCGGGAATTGTTTAATGTTGGTGACGCGGTCGCCTTGGAAGCGGACAAAGACGGTTTTCGAAGGCGGCTGTCCGTAAATCCAATCCTCGATCTCGTTGCCGTCGGAGTCACGCTCACGAACCTTGCGGTCGGGCCTCCCAATCGCGGCGACAAGCTCTTCGCGATCCATGCCGATCACGGGGCGGCGCTCCTGGATCGCCTTCTTCATGGCGGGCGGGAGTGTGTCAATCCAGAAGACGGCGGCGGAACGCTGTTTCGAAAAGTCGAAGAATGGCGACAGGATCTGCTTCAAATCAGCGGGCGAGAGATCGGGCAAAGGCCTATTGAATTCCAGAAAGAGCGTACTGCCTGTGCCGGGCTGATTCGTCGTGGAGGCGCCCATGTCATCCGTCTTTGTGGTGCTCGACTGCGGAAGGCCGCCGCCGCCAATCCCGATCTGGAGACGGTCACGCCAGCGCCTCTTGATGCGGCCGCCTCCATTGACGTCAATCACGATTTGATGTTCCCGGAATTCGATGCGAGTGATCTGGATATTATCGCCTGTGCGGACGGCGGCGCCGTGGGTTGCGACAGCGCGATCCAAGATCGGCTGGTTAAGCGGCTTACTCACGTAAAGCAGGAAACCCTCCTTGCCCGCAGGAAGGGGCTTCAGCGCATGGGCGAACTCACCCGCCACGTAACGAACAATTTCGAGACGAGATTCTTGCTGCAGGGTAGCCGCCCTTGGCCGTGCCGGGTTGCCTCCAGCCTGCTCCCCAGCAGCCGGTAACGGCGAGACTCCTGGATCCTGGGGAAAATCCGAGATCGGCACCGGCCGGTCGCGGAAACGGTACAGCACGGGCACATTCGCGTCGGCAAACAGGCAGAGGGCGAGCGTGATGGCAAGCAAGTTCGACATCGGAACCCTTATTGTACGATGCAGCCAGCCGGATGGAAAGATGCCGATACAGGGGCCATTCCTACACCTTACCCGTTCTTACGAGCGGCTGACCTGTACTCCCGACCGGTCGAGCCGCATGGGAAGCATCTCTCCCCCGGCTTCCACGACGGCACGTTCGATGGAAGGCCGGGCATCCGG
>JBGPGF010000124.1:0-9471 GCA_041483755.1 Terriglobia bacterium
ACCTTCATCGCCGCCCACAGCCCGCAGGCCAAAGGCCGCGTCGAGCGCCTGTGGGGCGTGCTGCAGGATCGGCTCACCAGCGAACTGCGCCTCGCCAAAGCCACGGACAGGGACTCCGCCAACGTCGTGCTGCGCAAGTTCATCGCCGACTACAACCGCCGCTTCGCACGGCTGCCGCGCGCAGCGACGACCGCCTGGCGTGCCGCTCCGGAAAATCTCGAGCGCATCTGCACGTTCGTGCACGAACGCGTGGTCAGCAACGACAACGTGGTGCAGTGGGCGGGCCGCCGCTTCCAAATCCCCCAACAAGCACGCCGTTTCAGCTTCGCTGGAGCCAAAGTGCAGATCTACCAAGCTCTCGATGGGCGCGTCTCGTTCTACTATGGCGACACTCGCTTGCAGCACTCAGCCATACCAGGGGGGTGACAGTTTTATGTTGCTGTTAGGGTGACAGAATTACGTTGCTACAACACCCGGGCGCTGCCCGGCCGCACATGGTCACTTCTTCTTGCGTGGGTCGGGGTGGTCGAGGACGCTTTTCGTCTGCGCGGCGCGGAATTTCCGGAGGGACTCGCGAATTTCGGGATGCTTCGCACCGAGGATGGCGGCGGCGAGCAGGCCGGCGTTCTTGGCGCCCGCCTTGCCGAGTCCCAGCGTGCCAACGGGGATGCCCCCGGGCATCTGCACAATCGAGAGAAGCGAATCGAGGCCCTTGAGGTTCGATTCCATCGGGACTCCGAGGACGGGAAGGACGGTCTTCGCGGCGGCCACGCCGGGGAGATGGGCCGCGCCGCCCGCTCCGGCGATAAGGACTTCGATGCCGCGGCCCTCGGCGGCGGCGGCGTATTCAGACAGGCGGTCGGGTGCGCGATGCGCGGAGATCACGAGAACCTCGTGAGGCACGCCAAGCTCTTCCAGCATTTTCGCGGCGTGCTCCATGGTTTCCCAGTCCGACTGGGAACCCATGAGGATGCCAACGAGGGGTTTCGCGTTTGTGGACATTGTTCTCCTCGAACGTCAGTGTGCGCCAACCCGCACGCGGTTCTTCCAAAAATGCCGGACCTGCCCGGCCAGGTACAACGAACCCGTCACGAATACGGCATCACCGGGCGCGGCTTCGGCCAGCGCGCGTTCCACAGCCTCCTCCGCATCGGGAATCACGGCGAACCGCGCCGCGTTGTGTCCGGCCATTTCCGCCAGTTGCCGCGCTGAAACGGCGCGCGCCGTGCGCGGCTCGGTGAAAATCACTTCGCTGGCGCGCGGGAAAAGCACGCCCGCGATTTCGTCCACCGCCTTATCCCGCAGCGCGCCATAGACGAGCCATATCTTCCGGCCAACAAAGCCCTGCTCCCAAAACGCGGCCAGTTCGCGCGCCGCGGCGGGATTGTGCGCGCCGTCCAGATAAACGTCCGGGCGCTCCTGGAGCCGTTCCAAGCGTCCGGGCCATTCGGCGGCAGCGATGCCCGCGCGGATGGCGTCACCGGGAACGCGGAAGCCGCGCAAGGCGAGCCTTCGCGCGGCGGCGACGGCCGTGATCGCATTCTGCAACTGAAAACTTCCGGCAAGGCGCGGGGCGATCTCGATCCTCCAGCCGGTGGCAACCTCGCGAATGCTCGCATGGACGCACCCATCGAGTAGCGCCGACTCCTCGACGGCGTAAGCCGAATCCGTTTCGAGCAGCGGGGCATGCAATTCCGCCGCGCGCCGCGCAATGACCTCGCGCGCCTCCGGGCGCTGCGCTGCGCAAATCACCGGAACGCCGGGTTTGATGATGCCGGCCTTTTCCGCGGCGATTTCGCGCAAGGAATGCCCCAGGTAACTTTCGTGGTCGAACTCGATGGGCGTGAGGATGGAAACAACCGGCGTGAGAAGATTCGTCGCGTCCAGCCGTCCGCCGAGGCCGACTTCGAAAATGCCAATCTCGGCGCGATTTTGCGCGAAGGCTTCGAAGGCCATGGCCGTCACGCATTCAAAGTAGGTGGGATGCGCGCGAAGTTTCCCGGAGGCCAAGAGCTCTTCGATCAGCGCATGAATCCGCGTGAAAATCTGCGCGAAAACTTCGTCGGCGATCTCGGCGCCGGCGATGCGCATGCGCTCGTTGATCCTTTCGAGATGGGGCGAGGTGTAGAGGCCGGTGCGAAACCCCGCGTGGCGCAGGATGGATTCCAGAAATGCCGCGGTGGAGCCTTTCCCGTTTGTTCCGGCAATGTGCGCGCTCGGATAAGCGCGGTCGGGCCGGCCCAGCCGCTCGCTCAGGACCGTTATGTTCTCCAGTCCGAATTTCGCCGCGGCCGTCTGCGTCGGCGCGGCCAGCTCCCGTCCCAAAGAAAGCAGATAGCGGACTGCGGCGTCGTAGTTCATCCCGGCTAATCCATCAGCAGGTCGAGCGCGGTCGCCAGATAGCTCTTCAGTTCTTTCCGGGGAACGATGGCATCGAGGAAGCCGTGCTCCAAGAGGAATTCCGATCGTTGGAATCCTTCGGGCAGCTTTTGGCGAATGGTTTGTTCGATGACGCGCTGGCCTGCGAAGCCGATGAGCGCGCCGGGCTCGGCAATGTTCAAGTCACCCAGCATGGCGAAGCTTGCGGTGACGCCGCCCGTGGTCGGGTCCGTCAGCACCGAAATATACGGCAGGCGCGCTTCATCGAGACGCCCCAGGGCCGCGGAAACCTTGGCGAGCTGCATCAGGCTGATGGTGCCCTCCATCATGCGCGCTCCCCCCGAACAGCACACGATGATTAACGGCTGCCTCGTTTCGATGGCCAGTTCCGCTGCGCGGGTAATCTTCTCTCCGACCACCGCCCCCATCGAGCCGCCGATGAAAGCAAACTCCATCGCGCAGCAGATCACCGGCCGGCCGTTCAACCGGCCTTCCGCGGTGATCATGGCATCGTTCATCCCCAGTTTTCTTCGCGCGTCTTTGAGCCGCGCCGCGTAGGGTTTGGTGTCCGTGAATTTGAGGGGATCGGTCGAGGTCATCCCCGCGTCGTGCTCGGTCCAGCGGCCGTCGAGGAGCATTTCCAGGCGCTGCTTGGCGCCGACCTTGAAGTGATGCTGGCACTTCGGGCAGACGAAGAGATTCGCCTCCAGGTCCTTGCGGAAGACGATCGTGCGGCAGGATTCGCACTTGGTCCACAAGCCTTCGGTGCGCACGCGGCGCTCTTCGGGCGGCGTGGGCTGATCAATCGATTTTTTGCTGCGCTTGAACCAGGCCATGGCTAAGAAGCTGAAAGTTTACGGTTGAAAGCGACAATGCGTCCTGCCGTGCTGCAAAAGGACCCCAGGGGCGGTCAATAGTCGATTCCCCGCTGGGCCAGTATACCCTTCGTGTAGGGGTGTTTCACCTCGCGCATCTCCGTCACCAGGTCCGCTAGTTCGACAAGCTTCGGATGCGCGTTCCTGCCGGTACAGATTACGTGCACGCGCTCCGGGCGTCCCGCCAGCGCCTGCACCACTTCACCGGCATCGAGCATGCCGTAGCTGATCACGTAGTTGATTTCGTCCAGCACCACCAGGTCATACGAACCGCTGCGAATCGCATCAATGCCCGCTTGCCAGCATTCTCGGCACATGCGGATGTCCTCCGGGTCGGTCTCGGCCCCGCCGACCTTCACGAAACCTCCGCCCATCGGCCGGATTTCGAACCTGCCGTCGCCAAGCATCTTCGCGGCGTCCAGCTCGCCGTAGTGCCACGAGCCTTTGATGAATTGCACCATCAAGACGCGCAGACCCTGCCCCGCGGCGCGGAACGCCGTCCCCAGGGCGCAGGTCGTCTTACCCTTGCCCGGTCCGGTGTAAACGATCAGCAGACCCTTCTCTTCCGGCATGATTCCTTGTCTCGACACGCCGGTTGGCAAACCGGCGAAAGAAGTAGAGTGTGCTGACCTCGGGGGGAAACGTCAACAGGGATGGTAGCCGGAGGGGTATACGGCGTCTCGCGGGCCAGCGGGTGCCGTCTCCAGTTCGCAAGTGCCCCGGCCCCCCCCAAATCTCACTTGACACCCTCAAGCATTGTTGGTGCTATACTCCGCCTTAGAAGGGCTGCCGGCTCGCCCCTTCGGGCAGGCGCCACGGACTGGTTCCAATCGGGAGGTCGCCATGGAAACTGTGACTCCGGGAATTCTCACCTATCTGTTAGTGGCATGGGGAGTCGTTACCGCCGTTTTCATTGTTATGTTCATCCGGCGGAGCCTCCTCGAAAGCCACGAAGACGATCAGATCTTTCTGGACGCTGCGGGAGATCAGATGGCCGCCGAGCAACGCGCGCTGGTGGCCAAAATTATGGCCATGTCCCGGCCTCTCCTCGCGCTGGGGATCGCTTCCGGCTCTCTGTTGCTGGTGATGGCCGGAGTGTGGCTCTACGAGGGACTGAAGAGCTTCTAAGCGGCTGCGCCGGGCCGTCGAATTGTACTCCACAGAATCCCGCACATTTATGGGTGTGAATCGGCATCCCAGCGGGTCGCTGAGCCCGCTTATTTGGGCGCCTGTGGCGGAGCGCTGGCCGGAGTACCCGCCGGCAGTGGCGATTGCATCGTCTGCACAATCGAAGTGTGATCGTGGACGATGAGCCAGCGATCGCTGCGCTTTTCGAAAACGAGCGTTGTTTGGCCGTGCGCCATCATCGCCTGGCCGTCCACGGTCGCGGAAAAATCCCACTGAAAACAAGCCCAGGCAAAGCTGCCGTAAACCCGCACCAGGGTGTTTTCGCGGTCCTTGCGGACTTCCTGCACTCGTGCGCGCAGCTTCTGGTAGCTGGCTAGGAAATTCGTCCAACCGGTTACGGGCGGCTCCCACGCGCCGCTCACGACGGAAACGTCGTCGGCGTAGTATTGATGGAGACGGTCCGTGTCGCCAATTTGCCACGCGGCGAGCATCTCGGAGATGGCGATTTCGATCGCCTGTTCGTCCGGCAACCTTGGGGCCGTCGAAACCGAGCTGGCGGCGGATGCATCCTTCTTTTTTTTCTTTTCTTTTTGCTCCGCCGCCGGCGCAGCGTTTGCACACAGAAGCGAAACGCAGACGAGGCATAGGATGGAAAATCGGCCGGGATGTCTTTGTGCGTAGCTGGGCATTGAGCTCACTCATTCCTCGCGATAGCCGGCCGCACAGCGGCCGGCCCTGCCGAGACTTCATGTGCGTACAAAACGCGGCCCAAGAATAGCACGTCAGCGCGCGTGCGAGGCGCTGAGCAGATTGACGAAGAGGCGATAGGCGCCGGGAACGCCCTCGGGCAGCTGGCGAAAAAATGCCAAGCCGGTGTAGATGTACATGCCCTTGTTATAGCGCGCGTAAACCAGCCCGCCGTTGAGGTCGCTCTCGCCGGGGTCGTGCATCGCCAGCAGCGGTGTGTAGCGCGAATCGAATTGGCTCCAACAATAGAGTCCGCGCTCCTGCACCCAGCCTTTGAAATCTTCCTGCGTGATCTTGTTCGGTTCGTTGAGCAGAGGATCATCCGGCTTGAGGAACGTGACCGCGGCGGTTTCATCGGTGATGCGTGGCGTGGGGTTGCCGATCTTCGCCGGATACGGCGCATATTGGAACTTGTCCCACGCGAAGTCGCGCTGGTATTGCACCACGAGCGTGCCGCCGTTTGAAACGTAGTCGAGCAAGCGTTGATTGGCCGCGGCCAGATCGCTGCGCAATTCGTAAGCGCGCACACCCGCGACGATGGCGTCGTATTTCGATAGATCACCAAACGCCAGCGCCGCGGCCTCCAGCATCTCCACCTGAATGCCGAGGTGTTTGAGCGCCTCCGGCACAGGCTCGCTTTCCGCCGTGATATAGCCCACGCGCAGAGGTTCCGGCACGTTGATGTCGAACGCGTGCACCGCGCATTGGGCCGGCTCTTCCCAAAGCTGCGTCGGCAACGACGGCAGCGGCTCGATCGATGTCGTGAATTTTTCCTCGCCGCGTCTTGCATACGCCGATATCGCGTAATTCCCGGCAGCCAGCTTGGCGGGCGGCGTTACCGTCAGCTTCACGTACTTGTCGCCGACGCCATCAAAGGCAGCCTCCACTGGCGCGCTGCTCGTCCATCCGCCCGGAACATCCGCCCCTACGGCAACCTTGCCGGGCTGCGTGGCATGCGAATGCACGCGCACGAAAACTTCAATTGGTTTGCGCTGCTCATCCAGCACTTCAATCGCCTGTTCCGGTTCCAGGGCCAGCGTGTAGGCCGGGACAATCCGCAGCGGCACCCGATCCACGCGCCTCGTGGTCGCGCCAATGTGAATCACCGGCTCGCGAACTTCAAACGTGTAGCCGGCAATGCTCACGCTCTGCTGCGCCATGGCCAGCGGCAGCATTTCCGGCAGAAGCATTTCCCAGACGGGGTGGGCCGGCCCCGGCAGTAGCGCCCGTAGCTTAGTGTCCGGTGGGACCGGCTGCCCTACGGTCACCGTAAACTGCAAACCCTTCTCCCCATCACCCTCACGCTTTGATTCCTGCAGCTCTTTCGAAAGAGCGAGCCGCAACTCTCCCAAAGAGCATCCCGCCCCCTTGCGGCATCGCGCGGCTGTTGTCACTAGGAACGTCTCGCCGCGAACCAATTCACTCTTGTCCGACCGGGCGGTCACTTCTACTCCTGCCGCCAACGCCAGTGCTCGGTGGATGCGCTCTTTCACCTCATCAATGTCCTTGAGCAAGGGTTCCGTCCCGCGCCAATGGGCCCGGTGACGGAAAGACTCCATACTCTGCAGAGCTTGCGCCAGCGCAGCCGCTGACTTCTTCCAGTCCAAAGCCAGCGCCGCAGCGCGGGCCTCCGCGATCTGCCCCTCGGCTTCTCGCAGCACCGGACAGAAAGGAGTTGCATACTTGCAACCCTCTCCCTCTGCATCCCCCGCAAGGTCATGCAGCGGCTTCGCCAGCATCGCCGGGTCGAACTTGCTCCCTACCTCGGCGGCCAGCGTCAGCGGCCGCCGCAAGAAAGGTGAGCCGAGAAAACCCGCGACCCCCTGCGAACGGTGATTCACAAAAGAATCGAATGCAATCTCGCGATACGTCTTGCCCCAAAGGGCCGAAACGTCGTCCACCGGCACCGTGTATCCATCTTTTCCACCGCCGCGCTCCGTGTCCAGCACGGCCACGGGATTCACTTCACTCCCCCACGGCTGCAGCCCTTCCTGCAACTGCTCCGGAAATGCCTTCGCGTCCGCCGCGAGCTTCACCGCGCGCGGCGTCCATAGTCCCGATGTCTGGTGATGGCCATGACCACCGTGCATGCCGCCCCACCCGTTAATGACGATATTCGGCCGGAATGTCCGTATGACCCTCACCATGTCTTCGAGGACTTGGTCACCCCACACTTTCATGGTCTCTTCGGGTGTTTTCGAGTAGCCGAAATCCTGCGCCCGAGTAAAAAAAAGCTTCACGCCGTAGCCCCGCGTGGCCGCGAGCAACTCTTGCGTTCGAATCAGCCCGAACTGCGGTGCTTGCTCAGGGCCCAGTGCGTTCTGTCCGCCTTCCCCGCGCGTCAACGTCAGCAAGGCGACATCTGCGTGCAACCCGCGCGCGAGATAGGTCAGCAGGGCAGCCGGCTCATCGTCGGGATGCGCGGTGATGTATAGGATCCGGGTGGTCACGCGAGCGCTGTCGATCGCCTCGATCGTCTCAGCCAGCCCCGGGCCCGTTCCCGGCGCGGGCGGAAACTGCGCCGCGGCCGGTGACGCCGCGGTAACGGAAAGCAGGATCAGAGCAAGACTAGAGGAAAGAACCCTCACGCAACCCCCCAAACGGATGCCACTCGACTGTCAACTGTCAACGGTTGACCGTGAACTTCCGAACGGCCATTGTCTCATTTCTCGCGCGCGAAACAGAAACGCAACCGCTCCCAGCGCGATCACCAGCAAGCCCCATTTCCGTGCCGGGCCCGTGGCCCAGAAGAGCGCGGCCCAGCCGAGCATCGTCAGCACCGCGGGCAGGGGATAAAGCCACATGCGAAACGGCAGCCGCGCGGACCCCTCGCGCCGCCGCAGCAGCATCACGCCAACGGCCTGGCCGATGAACTGCACAAGCAAGCGCGTGGCGAGAATCGCGGCGATGACCGTGGAAAGTTTGAACAGCAAACTGGCTACAAAGGCTACCCCACCCAAAAAGAACAGCGAAACGTGCGGGAAGTGCCGCGTGGGATGAATGCGGGCGAATTCCGGAAAAAAATTCCCGTCCACCGCGGCGGAATACGGCACGCGCGAATAGCCCAGCAGCGCGGCAAAAATCGAGGCAAAAGCAATCCACAGAACCAGCACGGTGGCTACGGCGGCGGCGCGTGCGCCGTAGATCGTCTCCACGAACGTGCTCACCAAAAACGGCGATGCCTGCGCCTTCTGCCAGGGCACAACCCCGAGAATGCTCACCTCCATGGCGAGATAAAGAATGGCGATGCCGCCGATGGAGAGAAAAATGCCGCGCGGGATGTTCCGTGCCGGCTCGCGCAGCTCGCCGCCGAGCAGGCAGATGTTGTAGTAGCCCCAGTAGCTATAGACAGTGCTGAGCATCGCCGCGCCGAGCCCCGCGAAAAACGCTCGCGAAGGCTGAAACGCGCCGGGCGGATACGAGAACGCAAGGTGCGCGTTGAAATGTGTCGCGCCGCCGAAGATGAGCCACAGCATCGTGGCGATCACGCCGGCCCACAAGTACACGGAGATTCTGCCAATCGTCGTGATGCGGCGGCACAGAAGGAGGACGACAAATATCACGACCGCGCCGGCCACGGCTTTCTGGCCGTAACGGCCGAGCGGGTGAAGATAGGTCACGTATTGCGCGAAACCAATGGCCCCGGACGCAATGACCAGCGGCGCCTGGATCAGCGTCTGCCACACAAACAAGAACGACAGCACGCGGCCCCACCGTTCCCGGCCGTACGCTTCACGCAAAAACACGTAGCTGCCGCCCGCCCGCGGCATCGCGGCGCCCAGCTCGGACCAGACGAAACCATCGAGCAGCGCCAGCACCGCACCCAGTACCCACGCCAGAAGCGCCTGCGGCCCGCCCATCTTCTGAATCACCACGGCGCTGACGATGAACGGGCCGATCCCGATCATATCAATCATGTTGAGCGCCACGGCTTCGCGCAGGCCGAGGCCGCGTTCGAGGCCGGGTGCGCTGGCGAGTTCGGGTGTGTCGGGCATCGTCGTTGGACGTAAAGAGAGAACCGCGAGAATAGCAAATGCGCGGCGCGATGCCCACCGTGGATCTTTGCTCGGGCAATCGAGTGGAGCGGGGGTCTACGTGCCCGCCGGGATGAGGCTGGGGCGAGCATTGACGCGCGCGCGCCTGGAATGATAAGCATGTAGGGTTGCGCAGGCCCCTGTGGATCGCTATGGGCTCAGCGGAATCGAGATTGGCCGCAGAGCATTCCGCGGGACGTGGGAGTGTGGCCAGAGCGGGTCAACTTCCCGCGTGTTCCGCGCATCTCACCGTACGACCATTTGGCGCCGCGGTTTCCCCGTCGCCCGCCTAAGAATGAGGAGTTTCG